>JAJDBB010000075.1 GCA_029261555.1 Nitrospinaceae bacterium
TGCATCTTTGTGGACCCGGACCCGGACTTTGAAGACGATATCCACTACTACGTCCTCGAACGCCAGAAGGAAGAAATAAGAGAAGAAAAAAAGATTGTGTAATTCCCGTTAGCGTCCCCTCTCTTAAATTGCATAAAAATTCTCGGGATTGTTTTTAGCAAATCCGCGGCTAAGCTCTGTGGCTCCGAATAAAGTCTAGGACAACTCATTACCACGCAGATGGGAAAATGCGGTCCAACCAGAGCCGTTTTCGATAATGAAATCCCGGCGCCTCTGGTGTAACTTGGTTTCATAATCGCAGGGCGCCCTGCCCGGCCCGGCGCCATTCAGTTTCCATCTGCCAGACCCGCAATGAAACTTCCCCCTCTATCCCCGTCCGGAATCGCTTGCCTGATTTTCTTCGCCCCGGCGGCGGTGTTTTCCCCCGTCATCGGTTTTGATTTCGTTAGTTACGACGACCCTATTTATGTGGATAACGTTTACGTCCGCCAGGGGCTGACTCTACAAGGCGTCGCCTGGGCCTTCACGGAGACGCATCAGAATTTCGCGCAGTCGCTTCCCTGGCTGTCTCTCATGCTGGACTCGGATATCTATGGCAGAAATCCTGCGGGATTCCATTTCACTTCACTGTTCCTGCACAGTCTAAACTCCGCCCTGTTGTTCGGGGTTTTGCTTGCCCTGACCGGACGAAAGGGTCCGAGCGCCCTGGCGGCGGCGCTGTTCGCCCTTCATCCCCTGCATGTGGAATCCGTTGCCTGGATCTCCGACCGCAAGGATTTATTGGCGACGCTCTTCGCACTTCTGATGCTGGCGGCTTATAACCGTTATGTGAAAACGGGACGGCGGCGGTGGATGGGTTGGACCGGGTTGGCCTTGCTATTTTCCCTCTTCGGCAAACCGGCTATGGTGACGCTCCCTTTCCTGTTGCTGGTTTTGGATTTCTGGCCGCTGAACCGTTTGAGTCCGCCCTCCTCTGCCGCCGGAAACGTGCCGCCTCGCGTATTGGGACTGGCGCTGGAAAAGGCTCCGCTACTAATATTGACCGGCGTCTTTTCCTGGATAGCGTATTTCGGCCATGAAAGCATTGGCCTTGTAGCGACTCGCGAATCCTTTCCCGTGACGGCGCGACTGGGCAACGCGCTGGTCAATTACGCGGTCTACGTTTATCAGTTCGTATGGCCGCACGATCTTTCAGTCCACTATCCAATCAGTTGGACGCTTCATCCTTTGGAGGAGGTGTTAGGCGCGGGAGCGCTGTTGGTCGCGATCACGGCGGCGGGATTCGCGGTTTGGAAGAAGGCGCCGTTTGTGTTGACCGGATGGTTCTGGTTCCTCGGAACGATACTTCCAATGGTCGGCCTTATCAAGGCGGCCGACATGGAACGCGCGGACCGCTACATGTATTTTCCGATGATCGGCCTGGCTCTGATAGTCGCGTGGGGATTGCCTGCCTTGTTGAAAGGAGCGCGAGCGCCTTCCTGGGCGGCGGGAGCGGCGGCTTGCGTTCTCGCGGCGGCTTGCTTAGCCGGTTCCGTAAAACAACTGCCCGTGTGGGAGAACAGCCGGACCCTCTTCGCCAACGCGGTGAAGGCCACGCCGGACAATCCTATGGCTCACAACGGACTTGGCGCGGCTCTGTACGAAGCCGGGGAAACGGAAAAGAGCCTGAAACATTTCCAGAAAACGCTTCAACTCGATTCCGGCTATTTTTATGCCTGGCACAATCTGGGGAATGCCTACACCGACCTGCAGCGTTATCCGGAGGCAATCCGTTCGCTTCAATCGGCTCTGAAAATCAATCCCAACCATGTTGTCGTCCATTTTAAATTAGGCGATCTGTACGACCGGGTAGGCGAAGCCAAGAAAGCCATTGAGCACACGCGGCTGGCGGAGTTTTTGTTATTAAAAAATTATGGGCCGGAATTTTCTAAAACCCGGGAAGCGCAGGCTCGGCTTAAAGATTATTACGCGAAATATAAAATGCGCCCGGAACAGTTTCCGACCATCGTGGAGTTGCGTTGAAGGGTTTTCACAACGCTTCAATAATTTGGTTGCGTTTTTTTCTAACGATCTAAAATCAGATTAACTGGGCCATCCGCGAGCCGTATATCCATGCGAGGCGCCGAGGTCCGATACGGCGGGCCGCGATCCCCATTCCATTATTTTTGAATTGAAGCAACGCCCAATTTACTTCTCGTATTCCTCGTCGCCCAGATCTTCTTCCTCGGCCTCTTCTTCCAATTCCTCGACGTCTTCGAATTCTTCTTCCTCTTCTTCTTCCTCTTCTTCTTCTTCCTCGACTTCCAGTTCGGGGTATTCCAGATTATCCATGTACTCGGATTCCCGCAAGGAGTCCAATCCTTCCTCGTTGTAATCATTGCCGTCGATAAACAGCTTGATCAACTGGGCCATGTGCTCGGACTCCGCAATCGCGGCCAGTCCCTCGTTGCCGATCTCGCAATATTCCAGTTCCAGAATTTCCAGATGGGCAAAGGTTTCGGACCCGGCGATGATACGCACGCCTTCGTCGCCAATTTTGTTCCGGTCCAGGGATAGCAGGACCAACTCCTTCAGATATTCTGAATTGGCCAGCCGCTCGAGGCCTTTCGCCGTCAGGTTGTTCAGTCCCAGGTACAGCTCCTTGATCCCTTGCAAGCTTTCGGCTTGCGCCAGAACTTCCATTTCCTGGTCCCCCAGATTGCAATCGCTGAGATCAAGCGTTTTAACGCCGTCTTCGGTTTCGCGTATTCTGTGGCGGATTTTGGTTTTAACGAGAAAAGCCGAAAGGGTCTGAAACCCTTTCTCGGAAATTTTGTTATTGCTTAGGGAAACAAATTGCAGGCTTGGAAATTTATCCGATTGCGCCAGGGCGTCCACCCCCTGATCCGTGATTCCGTTATTTTTTAAATCCAGGATTTCGAGTTTTTGAAAACTGTTGGAGCCGGAAAGCGCTTTAATCCCTTCGTCGCCGATCTTGTTGTCGGAAAGCACGAGCCGTTTGATGTTACAAAGGTGAGTCCCGTCGGCCAAGCTCTTGGCTCCTTCGGGTCCGATCTCGTTCCAGGCGAGGCGCAGGGTATTAATATTTCCCAGCGTGGCGGACATTGCCAGGCATTTCAGGCCTTCGTCGCCAATTTTATTCTTATACATTTTCAGGCTTTCCAGGTTTTCCAGCCAAGGGGATTCGGCCAGAGCTTTTCCGGATTCGGGACCCAGCTTGTTGTTGCTCAGAGACAGGCGGCGCAATTGTTTTATGGCTTTCGATTTGGCAAGGGATACTACGCCTGCGTCACCCAGTTTGGTGAAATGGAAATCCAAAGTATGAAAGTCGCGGCTGAGCTTGAATCCGTTGCGGATGATTCCTTCGATGTTATAAAACTTTTTAAGGGTCATTAGAGTTTCAATTTAAAATTTATAATTAGGGATTGGCAACCCTAGCAATCATGCGGATGAGAATAGTTTGTCGAAAAAAATTTTGAGAACGTAAAAATAATCCGGCGAGGCCATGATATCGTTGTGCCCCACCCCCGGCAAAATTTTCAGCGTTTTATCCGCTGAACCGGCTTCGCGATGGTTCAGTTCCGCCTCCGCCGGATAAATCAAGACGTCCTCCGAGCCATGCATTATAAGCAAGGGACAGGACAGACGGGAGATTTTTTTGCTGTTGTTGAAGGTTCGGTCCTCTTCCGGAGTGGTGGAGGAGATTTTTAATCCGCGCCGTTCTACCAATGGAATGGGATCGGCGTAACCGCTCTCGACCACACAGGCGGAAATCTCAGGGAATTCGGCGCACAATTCTATCGCCGAGGCGCTTCCCAGCGACCGTCCCATGACAATTACCTTATCCAGTAATTTACCCTGGGCTTTTAAATAACTATAAATTTTATGCGCGTCGCTCATAACGTCTCGCAGAGTGGGAACGCCGCCGCTTTTTCCATACCCCCGGTAATCCACCAAGGTAATTTCGCATCCCAGTTGGGAAAACATGGAAGCGAGGTCGTCGTAATCGGAGACAATTTCCCCGTTGCCGTGGAAATATAGAAGGCTGAACCGGGCGTCTCGATTGGGATGTTTTCTTGCATGCACGTCGACGGAACCATCGACTGGAATATAAATTTCGTCCGTACCTTGCGGTGCGGGGAGTCGGTCGGGACGCGGGTAGAACAAATTTTGATTGAACGCGGACGAATCGAAAATGGAATCCATAGCTCGAATTTAAATTAAATTATTATTAATAAGTTATTGATTTAAAAGAAATATTTTAAATAGATTCTTTTAATCGAAATGTATCAAAAAGCGTTGAATTTTAATGGGAATGATGTAAACTTATTTTTTTTCAATTCCTAAAATCATTTTTCCAGTTTCGGCTTCTAAACTTAAAACAAAAATTTACGCTTAATAAAGTTTTTTAATATATCACCTTTTTAAATTGGGAGTTAAGTCAATGTTATTAGACGCAGGTCCTATCGAAAAATTATATCAATCGATGGAAAAGACTCTGGACAATGCCAGAAAAAATCTCGGCCGGGGTTTGACGATAGTTGAAAAAATATTATACAGCCACATGGCCGCTGTTGATTATTCCAAACTGGAACGTGGACCCAGCGATATTTTTCTAAAACCGGATCGCGTAGCCATGCAGGACGCGACGGCTCAAATGGCCATTTTGCAATTTATGTCCGCGAAAATGCCAAAGGTAGCGGCGCCCACAACCGTCCATTGCGACCATCTCATTCAGGCCCATACAGGGTCGGCCAAGGATCTTGAGGACGCCATTGAAGTCAACCGCGAGGTGTACGATTTCCTGCGTTCCGCGTCAATGAAATACGGCATGGGTTTCTGGAAGCCCGGTTCGGGGATCATCCATCAAGTGGTCTATGAAAATTACGCGGCTCCGGGAACCATGATGATCGGCACAGACTCACACACCCCTAATGCAGGCGGCATGGGTTGTATAGCCATTGGAGTTGGAGGAGCTGACGCGGTTGACGTCATGACCGGCCAGGCTTTCATGACCAAAATGCCCAAGCTTCTGGGAATTAAACGCCCCGGCAACCTGCGCGGCTGGACGGCGTCCAAGGATATCATCCTCACAGTCGCCACAAGGCTGACCGCCAAAGGCGGTACCGGAAAGATCGTGGAATATTTTGGCGACGGGGCGGAATCCCTGAGCGCCACGGGTAAGGGCACGGTGACCAATATGGGAGCCGAACTCGGAGCCACCACCTCCATATTCGGTTACGATGAAAACATGGATCCATACCTGCGGCAGACGGATCGGGGTCCGATCGCCGATCTCTGTAAAAAATACGCCGAGCATTTGCGTTCCGACGCCGAGGTCGCTAGCGATCCGGAAAAATATTACGACGAGTATTATGAAATCGATTTGAACACGCTGGAGCCGCATATTGTCGGTCCCCACACTCCTGACCTGGGCCGGACGGTATCTGAAATGAGCGCGGACGCGGACAAGAACGGTTATCCGGAGAACCTCACCGCCGCTCTGATCGGTTCCTGCACCAACTCCAGCTACGAGGACTTGACACGCGCCGCGAGCTTGGCGCGTCAAGCCAGGGACGCCGGGCTTAAAGTCAAATCGCAGTTTTTGGTCACTCCCGGTTCCGAAAGGGTTTTTGAAACCATCAAACGCGACGGCGTCTTGAAGGATTTTGAGGACGTTGGCGCGGTGGTCTTGGCCAACGCTTGCGGCCCCTGTATCGGCCAATGGAAGCGCGACGACGTCAAGAAAGGCGACAAAAACAGCATTATCTCCTCGTACAACCGCAACTTTGCCAAGCGCAACGACGGCAACCCCGAAACGCTGTCTTTCATCAGCAGTCCGGAAGTCGTCGTGGCCATGGCCTTTGGCGGGTCGCTGAAATTCAATCCGCTTAAGGACGCTCTTAAAGACGCCTCGGGGAACGATTTTAAGTTTTCGCCGCCCCAGGGCGAGGTGTTTCCGAAAAACGGCTTCACCTCCAAGGACAGCGGTTACGAAGAGCCCACCAACTCCGGCGAGGTGGTTGTCAATCCCACAAGCGAACGGCTGGCAATTCTGGATCCTTTTCCCAAGCAGGATCCCGTCGCCGACTACCAGGACTTGAAGGTTTTGTTCAAGGCCGACGGGAAATGCACCACCGATCATATTTCCCAGGCAGGTCCCTGGTTGAAGTTCCGGGGGCATCTGGACAACATCAGTAACAATATGTTCCTGGGCGCCAACAATGCGTTCAACAAAAACGTCGGACAGGGCAACAACCTGGACACCGGCGCCAAGGACGAGGAGTTGAACAAAATCGCCCGGCATTATAAGGACAATAATATCGGCTGGGTGGCGATCGCCGACGAGAATATCGGCGAAGGTTCCAGCCGGGAACACGCCGCCATGGAGCCTCGTCATATGGGAGGCCGAGTCTTCGTCGCCAAGTCCTACGCTCGAATCTTTGAGGCCAATTTGAAAAAGCAGGGACTCCTGCCTTTCACTTTTGCCGACAAAGCCGATTATGCAAAGGTTCAGGAAAAGGATCTCGTGACGATTGAGGCTCTCGACCAACTGGCCCCAGGCAAGCAGGTCACGATGAAACTAAAACACGAGGACGGAAGCGAAGAGAGTATCGCTCTCGATCATACTCTGAACGACGAGCAGATCGAATGGTTCAAATCAGGTTCCGCTTTAAATTATGTGGGCGGTAAAAAATCCTGACGAGCTTTCATTTTCTATCGTTTTAAAAAGAAACCCCCGGGCCGAAAAGGCCCGGGGGTTTTTATTGTTCGCCAAATCGTTTTCATTCCGGTTTGAGAATCCAGCCTTTTTTCTTTCCGTTCCGCCAGACGATCTTTAGCCAGTCCCCCTTGCGCTGAACCGGACAAACCCGGACGCCTCTGGAAAGCCGATAACAAACCTCGCCTTCGGCTTTCAAGTGAACGTGATAACTTTTTTCCAATACGAGGCTCTTTTCAACCTCCATTTTTCTCCCGCCGACTACTGAAATTTTTCCGGCTTAATGACCAATGTCTTTTCCTTTTTAAACTCCCCTTCCCGGACCACCTTCAACCATTCTCCCGCTTCCAGTTTGTCGCGCATTCTCATCCCGTTCAACGCCGCAATCTCAAAATCCTTGGTCTCGTCCTCCAGTTCCTGTTCGGCGATGCTGGTGAGGGTATCCCCTGCCTTCACCTCGTAAATATCGATATGCTTTTTTTTATAAACCTTTCGATCCTTCTGGCTTTTCCTGCCGCGATACGGTAAACCTTGAATTTTTTCAAGATACGCTTTGCGCCCCAGTTCAAGTTTGCCGCCTCTGGCCACCAAAGACGAAGCAAACAAATCCGCCTTCAGCACCCGTTCCTTGGTCTCAGGATGCGACGCCGCGAATGCATGATAGCCTTGTCCGGTAAACAACTCGTTGCGGCGTAGGCTCCGCAAAAACCCTACCATACCCTTGGGGTTGTAGCCGCTTTCAAAAGAGTTCATCATACCTTGGGCGTCGGAATCCATTTCCGCCTCCCGGCCGTAACCCAGATTGATCTGGTTGAACATCTGACTGGTAACGGTCAGCGCCCTGCCCGCCTGTTCGGGATTGGCCACCGCCGCCCCAACCGCTAACACTGCTGCGCCTATGGATCGCACAATGTTTTTAGCGCCGTGCCGCTTGATGACATGTCCTATCTCGTGCCCCAAAACTCCCGCCAACTCGGCTTCGCTGTTGAACAGGGCCAAAATGCCGCGGGTGACGTAAATATAACCGCCAGGCAGGGCGAAGGCATTGATTTCCGGGGAGTCCACAACCTTGAAAAAATATTTGGGAAACATCTGGTCGGAAAGGCTGGACACCAGTTTTTGGCCGACCTCGTTAACATAAAGTTGCAGGCTTTTGTCCTGGTACAACCCGTAACGTTTGATCACCTGCTTGTCGGCGTCTTTTCCCAGCTCAACGTCGTATTCCTTGCTGATGAAGGGAACCGCATATCCCCGAACGGGAACGGCAAGCTGGAGAACGCAAATCAAAAACAGGATAAAGAGGGGTCGAGCGAGAGGATGATTGGGATAGGAAAACATTAGGGCGCCCAAGACTCAGGCTTGCGCTTGCAGCCTTTTGATATTCTCAACCACCTTGGACAATTCGATATGTTGGGGGAATTTGGTTTCAGCTTCGCGCAAAACCAGCAGCGCATTTTTTACGTCGCTATTTTCCTCGTAGCACCTTGCCAGGTCGAGATAAACGTACAGCAAAGGAAGAGAGGTATTGTTTTCCAACAAATACCTGTATTGCGCGACCGCCTCGCCATACTTTTTTTGGCCGTGCAAGTTTTTGGCCAATCCCAGCTTGGACAAACCGTGCGCCAGGGAACCAGGAGACTCGCGTTCAATGATTTCGGAGTACGCCGCCAGAGATTCATCGAGCCGGCCGCTTTGAAAATAGCTGTCGGCGACCATGAAACGCGCCCGTTGTTTTTGAGGCCCTTCGTCCAACTCCGCAATTTTCTTTTCCATTTGAGGAACAATTTCGCTCCACTTTTTATTTTTCGCGCCGTCCTTAATAGTCTGAATTTCAAACAACAACGCTTCCCCCTCCAACTCCTTTGCCTGAACGCTGGATTGATACGCCCATACCGCCAGAATCAAAACCGCCAAACCGCCAATACCCACCAGAACAAGACGCGAGTAATCCTCGATAAAGTGAAGGATTTTGTCGCTGGTGGAAAGAAATTGATCGGGTTGCTTGAGCTGTTTTCGGGAAAATCTTACGCGAGTCGCCATGAGGAAATTTTTGCTCCAAGTGGATATTCAATTAATATGATAATTTAATTTAATCACAAAGGATTTTTTCATACAAGGTAATTATTCCGCAATAATAAGAGGGAAAAGCGGTGTTTACTCGCGCCGGTTTTGGTTATAATTCCTACTGAAATTCCATTTGCAATCAGGACGATCCAAGTATGAACCAAACAAAGATCGGAGTCATCGGCGCGGGCAGTTGGGGTACGGCCCTTTCCCTGCTATTGGCCAAAAAAGGATACGAAGTCGACCTTTGGGTTTATGAGAAAGAACTTTGCTCGATCATCCGGGAAACGCGGATCAACAAATTTTATTTACCGGACTTTTCGCTTCCAGATAATATCCGCCCGTTTTCCTCCCTGGAACAAGTCGCTTCGGAAAAATCAATTATTGTATTAGTCACTCCGACCCATGTCCTGAGGCAAACCGCTGAAAGGTTTTGTCCCCTCTTGTCCCACGATTGTTTGATCGTTAACGCCAGCAAGGGAATCGAAAACGATAGCCTGCGCACGGTCAGTCAAATACTGGATAAAATTTTACCTGAGTCATGCGAGCAGGCCGCCATATCCGGGCCAACGTTTGCTTTGGAACTGGCTCGCGGAAATCCGTCGGCCATCGTTGCCGCCGCCCGTCGCCTGGAAATTGCCGAGCGGGTACAGGATATTTTTTCAGCCCCCACGGTCAAGGTGTTTACCAGCGATGATTTGTTGGGGGTTGAGCTGGGCGGCGCGCTGAAAAACGTCATCGCCATCGCCACGGGAATTTCCGACGGGTTGAATCTTGGGCACAACGCACGGGCGGCCCTGATCACGCGCGGACTGGTGGAGATGAAACGCATCGGAGCGGCCATGGGCGCGCGCCCGGAAACATTCTCCGGACTTTCGGGTATGGGAGATTTGACCCTCACCTGCACCGGCGACCTCAGCCGTAACCGTAGCGTGGGACTTAAGCTGGGACAAGGAATGAAAATCGACGAAATCACGCGCGGAATGAAAATGGTGGCGGAAGGAATCAATACTGTTATTTCGGCTCACCAGCTTAAAAACAAATTCAATATTCAGGCGTCGATCATTGAGGAAACTTACAATATTTTGCATCGCGGCAAATCTCCTCAACAAGGCCTGCAAGACCTCCTCAAAGTGGAAACGACGACGGAGTTTTCCGGCGTTAAAGGAATGGAATGAACCCCGAAACGTTGGAAAAAATTTTAACGGATATTTCCAAAGGAAAATTATCGCCGAAAAAAGGACTGGAACTTTTAAAAACCCTCCCCTACGAAGACCTTGGGTTTGCGCGACTGGACCACCATCGCGCCCTTAGAAGCGGCACGCCGGAAGTAATTTATTGCGAAGGCAAAACCAAAAAGCAAATCGGCCAAATTCTAAAACGCCTGCTGAAAGCCGGAAACGATATTCTCGCCACCCGGATGAGTCCGGAAGTTTTTAAAAGTTTAAAATCCGGACTCCCCGAAAAAGCCGTCTACAACGAGGCGGGAAGAACCCTCTCGTTCCAAAAACGCAAAAAGAAAAAAGTTGGGTTGGTTGTGATCGTCACGGCGGGAACGTCCGACATTCCCGTCGCCGAGGAAGCGTCGGCGACCGCCGAACTTTTTGGCAGTCGGGTAGAGAAAGTTTTCGACGTCGGCGTGGCGGGCATCCACCGGCTGTTCGATAAAATTGATCGCTTGCGCGAGGCGCGGGTTGTGGTCGTCATCGCTGGAATGGACGGCGCGCTGGCCAGCGTGGTCGGCGGCCTGGTCAAAAACCCCGTCGTCGCCGTCCCCACCAGTGTTGGTTACGGCGCGTCTTTCGGGGGCGTCTCGGCGCTTCTCACCATGCTCAACAGTTGCGCGCCGGGCCTGGCAACGGTTAACATCGACAATGGATTCGGCGCCGGTTGCCTGGCTCACAAAATTAATCTGGCGGGCGAGCCTGAAGAGACTCAATGAGCTTTCGCATGCCCTCCTCAGGTCCCACTACAGGCCGATAATTAAAATCCCTGCAGGCTGCGGAGCTGTCAAAATAATGCGACGTGGCCAGGGTCGCGGCCAGAAACCGGGTCATCCTGGGTTCTTCTTTTTTTCCGAGAATTGTATACAGCGCCTCCAGGGCGCCTCCCAGACAATAAGCCGCGCGGTAAGAAATGGATCGTTTTATGGGCGGAATATCCAAACGCGCCAGTAAGCCGGAAATCCATTTCCATAGGTTCACGGCCTCTCCGTCGCTGATAAAATAACAATTCCCCGCCGCCGCTGAATTCGGCTCCAGAGCGTCGCCAGCCAGCAGATGCGCCTCGACGGCGTTGTCGATATAAATCACGTCGACTAAATTTTTTCCATCCCCAACCTGAATCAGTTGCCCTTTCTTTGCGCGGCTGACAATGCGCGGAATTAAATGCGCGTCTCCTGCCCCCCAGATAAGATGTGGCCGGAGCGAAACCGTCGACAGTTTGCCGGTTCCATTTGCTTTCATGACCATGCGCTCTGCAATGGCCTTGGTACGCGGGTACTCGCAAAGGTATTTTTCCGGATAGGGGGCGGTTTCGTTCAGGTTCTCCATGTTGGAGTTGTTGTAAACCACGCTAGGGGAGCTTGTGTAGACCAGTTTTCCAACGCCGTGTTTTAGACAGGCGTCGATAACGTTTCGGGTTCCGTCGACATTAACGCTTTGGTACAACTCGCGCGGCCCCCAGATTCCCGGAATCGCCGCGGCGTGAAAAACCGCGTCCATTCCCTCCACTGCGTGGAAAACTTTTTCACGGTCGCGGATATCCGCTTGAAAAATTTTTATATCAGGATCGAGCGTGGGGTATTGATTTCTGCCGAGGACGGCGACGGCATAGCCGCGTTTAAGCAGAGCCTTCGCTAAATGACTGCCTAAAAACCCCCCTCCCCCGGTCACCAAGGCGCGCATGTTTTTCCTTACAGGGCCAAATTTGCCTTGGCGTCCATATCCATGGGAAAGGGAATCGTTTCGGAGTCTTTATAACGGAAATAGGCGGCGCAGGCTATCATGGCCGCGTTGTCGGTGCAAAATTCAAGAAGAGGAAACCAGGATTGGTAGGAATTTGATTCGGCGGCGGACTGAACGCGCTCCCGCAATCTGGAGTTGGCGGCCACGCCACCGGAGACGACCACCCTTTGCAAATCCTCTTGCTGGCAGGCGCGCATAATTTTGACGACGAGGGCGTCGACGACGGCCTCCTGAAAACTTGCGGCGACGTCGGCGTCGGATATGTTTTCGACCGTGCCCCGCGAGCGCTTTTCGAGAAAGTTTTTAACAGAAGTCTTAAGTCCGCTGAAACTGAAATCCAACGATCCGGGTTCCAGCAAAGCCCGCGGAAATTTGAACGCTTCCGGATTTCCCGTTTGCGCAAGCCGGTCGATGACGGGTCCGCCGGGATATCCCAGACCCATCATTTTGGCGACCTTGTCGTAGCATTCTCCTGCCGCATCGTCGCGGGTGCGGCCCAGGACGCGATAACGCCCAAAGCCGTCGACGCGATAAAGATCGGTGTGACCGCCGGACACAATGAGTCCCAAAAAAGGAAACTCCACCGGTTCCTGAAGAAAGACGGCCAGCAAATGGCCTTCGAGGTGATTGACGCCCAACAAAGGTTTGTTCAATCCAAAAGCCAGCGCCTTAGCGGTGTTGATTCCCACGAGGAGGGAACAAACAAGGCCCGGTCCCTGGGTGGCGGCGACGAGGTCTAATTGGGAACCGACGACGTCGGCTTCCGCAAGAGCTTCCCGGATCACGCGATGAATATTTTCCACATGAGATCGACCGGCCAACTCCGGCACCACGCCTCCATATTGGGCATGCAGGCGGGTTTGGTCGTACACCACGTTGGACAAAATTTCGCGCCCATCCTTAACGACGGCCGCCGCCGTTTCGTCGCATGAAGTTTCGACTCCCAATACCAACATAACGTCAACTTTCAGGAATGTTTAAACCAACAAAGCCGCCGGCGAGGCGCCGGGGCTAGTAGGCGCAACTTATACGGTGAATGCTACGAACCTGGGAGTAGTTATATATTTAAGGCTATCCCGACGAATGAATATAATCCGGGTCAGAAATTTATTGGGTAGAAACAGCCTTTCTAGAACTCAAGACCTGGCTCATTACGTCCCATCCGCTCAGGAGAGCCACGGCTTCCCTGAGTTGAATGTCTTTTGCCAGGTCGTCGCTTTGACCGGAGTCTTCCTTACCCGCAGCGTTCCCGGTTTCATCCAGCGAGTTTGAGTTAAACTCCTGGCTTTCTTTTCCCTTGAGATGTTTTTTGAGATCTTTTTCACGAAGGAATTTTCGAAATCGACTTTTTTCTTCGCCGTCCTTTTTCTCTTTATCCGCCTCGGCTTTTTTATCGGACTTGACCGGTACCTCGACAAGGATATCCGGCGCAATGCCGTTTTCCTGAATCACTCTTCCGCTGGGCGTGTAATAACGGGCGGTTGTGAGCCTCAAGGCGGAACCGTCGCTCAAGGGGATAATAGTTTGGACGGAACCCTTTCCGAAAGTGGGAGTGCCCAATATGATAGCCCGCCCCAAATCCTGCAAGGCGCCGGCGACAATTTCTGAAGCGCTGGCGCTCCCGCCGTTAACGATTATGATCATTGGATAATCCACCTTTTTAACTTTGTCGTGTGTGGTGAATCGCATGTTTTGATCCTCGCTCCGGCCCTTGGTGTAAACGATAAGATTATCCTTGTCGAGAAACCGGTCGGAAACCTCGACCGCCTGATTGAGCAATCCTCCCGGATTGTTGCGCAGATCTAGAATCAATTTGGAAACGCCTTTTTCCCTGAAACCCTTCAGCGCCTTGTCCAGATCCGAACTGGTGGTTTTGGTAAAGCTCCGAACTTTTACGTACCCGATATCCTTTTCATAAATTTTATTTTTGACGCTTTGGACTTTAATGATATCCCTGACAATTGTAAACTCCCTCGGCTGCGTCTCTCCTTTACGAAAAACGGTAATATTCACCGGACTGCCTCTTTCGCCGCGCAGGCGTTCCACCGCATCAGTGAGGGACATATCCAGGGTCGACTCGTCTTCGATCCGGATGATTTTATCGCCCGCCATAATCCCCGCCTTAAACGCGGGAGTCTCGTCGATGGGGGAAACCACAGTCAACACTCCGTCGCGTAGACTGATTTCAATTCCTAACCCGCCAAACTTACCGGAGGTCTCTACTTTCATTTCTTTATAGGATACGGGAGGCATGTAAGCGGTGTGGGGATCCAAGGTCTTTAGCATTCCCTGAATTGCGCCTTCAAAAAGGTCATCGTTGTCTATGTCCTCAACGTAATTGGCCTGCAGGAGGGACAGGATTTCGGAAAATACTTTTAATTTTTCATAAGCGTTGACTTGTTGTTCCTCTTCCGCTTCGTCGACTCCTTTTGCCAGAACCGCCGCGGGGAGCGAAAATAAAATGCCTGCCAGGACCAGCGAAAAAATAACGCCTGCAAGTGTTCTTTCGATTTTGGTTTTCTTAAAATTTCTGAAATTATTCAAGATCACGTTCTCCACTGGCTGTTTTAGATTTAAGGATTGTTTTACGCCCAAGAAATTAGCCGCGTTTTTTACGGCTCTTTCCAAACGATTTGAACCAGGCGGTGGGTTCGATGGGTTTTCCCTTGTGCCTCATCTCAAAATATAAGGCTTCGCCCACCAAGGAACCGGTATCCCCGGAGTGAGCGATGATTTGTCCCTTGCGCACGCTGTTTCCTACGGAAACCAACGCTTCATCCAAGTGGGCGTAAAGGGTGTGGTAGTCGTCCCCATGCCCGAGGATCACCAGGTTGCCATAACCGTCGAGCGTACCATTGAAAAGAACTTCGCCCGAAAAGACGGACCGGACCGGCCCGCCCTTTGGGGCTTCGATGTTGATTCCATTATAAACGATGTAGGAACCATATTGCTTGTCTCTTTTCCTGCCAAATCGATTCAAAAGCTTTCCACGCGCAGGAGGTTCCAGGAAACCCCGGGTCTCGCTAAACTTTAACCCCTCCCCTTTTTCAAGTCGCTGTTCCAATCCGGAAATAATTGTATTCAGTTTTTTTCGGGACCTGCTGATTTCATTTCTGGCTTTCGTCGCCAGAACCTTACTGTTGCGCACTTTAGAGAGGAAGCGTTTTTTATCGGTGCGGTCTAGCGATATTTCGCGGCGTTTCTCCAGAGCGTCTTTTTCAAGAAAGGCCAATCGGCGTCGGGTCTCTTCAAGTTGAGCGTTTTGGAACTTCAAGCGCTCCAGGCGTTCCCGATAATTGGAGAACAATTTAACGTCAAAAACAGCGACGGTTTCCATGTGCTTGACTCGCCGCAAGACGTCGTTAATCGTTTCGGCGGAAAACATTACCTTCAAGGGAAACAGGGATCCTTCCTTATAGACGGCTCGCAATCTCTTTCCTAAAACGACCTTTTGCCGGTTCATTGCGGTTTCCGCCGCGCTGATTTTCTTTTGCAGGCTCTCCGCGTTCTCTTTATTCATTTTCATATTCCATTTGAGAAGTTCCAACTCCTGCTCTTTCAACTTGAGATTAGCGTCGAGACCCCCGAGACTTCGCATGATGGAGTTTTCTTTTTTGTCGGCGGATTTAAAATTTTTTTCCTGCAATTTTATTTTTGCTCTCAAACGGTCGAGTTTATTTTTTTCCTTGAGCAATTTGGACTGGAGAGCGTTCAAACTGTTTTCCTTTGCTGATATTCCGCCAGAAAACAGGCCCAGAATCGCCGCCATGGCTATAAAAGTCGCCGCTGATTTCACGATTCATTCACCATATTCAAAACCTTGCTTATGGATATATAACTGCCAAGCCAGCCAACGGCGACGCTGGAGCCGAACAAAATTAAAATTCCGGAGGGACCGATGAAAAGAAAATCAGCGTCCCTGGCAATTTTTGCGATGGAGTCGCTGAATTGAAAACTCATGTAAGCGTGCACGCCCTTGGCGGCCAACAGGGCCAATACGGCTCCAGCGGCCCCCTGCAATACACCTTCTAAAAGAAAAGGGGTTTTTATATAACGGTGGGTAGCGCCTATCATCAGCATCAACTCAATCTCGTTTTTGCGCGACAACGCCGAAAGCCTGATGGTGTTGGAAATGATAAAAATCAAGCCAAGTCCCAAAAGACCTCCAATGGCTAATAAAAATACTTTCAGAAAAACCATGAATTTCTCGAACCGCGAAATCCATTTTTCCCCGTACTCCAGGGATTCCACTTCCGGCCTTTCCCTCAATTCCTCGGCAAAGCGTCGGATGTTTTCCACGCGCCTGGGACCGGGCTTGAATCGAAGGTTGTAAGAAGCGGGAAGCGGATTGAAAGCCAGGGTTTCCAGGAATTCGGTTTCAGCAGAAAAGGTATTTTTAAATTTTTCCCAGGCAGCTTGCCGGGACACATATTCGACGGAACTCACTTCGGAATTTCCAGCAAACAGCGCTTCAAGTTTTTTGAGTTGGGGTTTCTTCAAATCGTCATTGAGGTAGACGATAATTTGAACCTGCCTGCTCCAAGTGGCTAAAAGGGAATCCAGGTTGACGTACAAAACCATGAACAATCCCAAAATGCAAAAAGCGGCGGCAAAGGTGGAAACCGAAACCAAGCTGGTTTGGGGGTTCGACTTAAGGTTGTCGACGGCTCGATTTAAATGTTTGGAATAAAACAAGGCGATGGAGGAATCAAGGTCTTACTACGTTCCCTTTATCGAGAATGATGAAAGGGTAATTGGCGCGCCGCACCAGTTCATGGTTGTGGGTGGCAAACACCACCGTCATGCCTTGCTGGTTGGCCATCTCAAACAATTTGAGAATCTCCAGCGAGATATCGGGATCCAGATTTCCGGTGGGTTCGTCCGCCAACAGGATGGCGGGATTGTGGACCAATGCCCTTGCGATGCCCACTCGTTGCTGTTCACCGCCGGATAGCTGCATGGGATGGGAATCTCTTTTTTTAAACAGTCCGACGCTTTTCAGGGCGTCGCTGGTTTTATACCGGATAGAACGGGCGCTGGCGCCGGTGACTTCCAGGGCGAATGCGACGTTTTCAAACACGGTTTTATTCGGCAACAATTTGTAATCCTGAAACACCACTCCAATATGGCGGCGCAGTAAATAAAGTTTTTCCTTTTTAATTTTCCCGACGTTCATTCCCTTGACCAGGATCTGCCCGCTGTCAAATCGCTCCCAGCCAAACAAAAGTTTCAACAACGTGGATTTTCCCGCGCCGCTGGCGCCGGTTATGAAAACGAACGACCGCTCCTTGATCAACAACGAAATATCAACCAGGGCCGGAGTATTTCCGTTATAGGTTTTAAATACGTTATATAACTGGATCATCCTGAACAGGATTTAAATTTTCGAGGGAAAACCCGGGTTAGTTTAGCGACCCAAAGGCGAGCGGTTGGGGCAAAAGAACAACTTTACTTAAGCGCGTTCGGGCAAGGGAGGGAACTCTTCAGCCAGAATAAAATCGCTGTCTTCGTCGGTTTCGGCGATCATTCCCTGATCCATCAGCGAAAGCGCGTCTGGCGTATAAAACTCCCGTATCTGTTTGTCGGTTAAAAGTCCGTAATTGATGAAAGTCTTAATGATAAGGCTTTCGTCTTCCAACTTGCAGGCAAAAACTCCTTCCGGTCCCGCCAGATAGCCGTCATGGACGCCATAAGTGATCATGGCCCGGACCAAATAAGAATCCAAAACTGAAATACAATTTTCCGTTGTTCCCATTCTTTCGCTGAACCGGTCCACGCAATGCGAGGTATAGAACACCTGGGCATGAGCAAAAGATTGAAAAAGCCTGCCTTTATCTGTAGAGCGCGTATGGGAGGGGGAAACCAGAGAAAAAAATCCATTTTTTGAAAAATCAAATAAACACAAAACGTCTTTACCAAATTTCCTGCTGATTTTCCTTGTGGTTTCATCGATAAATTTCCGCCTTTTCCTGACGGAAATTTTGGATTTACCGCGAAACTTCCTTTTAACTTCCCCTTTCAGGAAAGTTTCAATCTGGCCCTTTTTAAAATCAAATTCCTTGGTTTTTTGAATTTCGCTATTCATTGGCGCGCATATTTCTTAAAAAGTATTTTCAGTTTAACTCAATTAAGAAAAAAAACAAACCCTATTAAACCCATTGTTTTATTGATCTTAGGCAAGAATATCCTAGGGACGGCTCTGTGGATTGTTGCGGAGTTAAAATATGCTAAAATGGCTCTATGAATAATATGCTGACCATCGTCGCCATGCTGTTGGCCGCCACTTTTCTTTTTCATTCCGCCATAAATTATATGGCGGACAATATTAGTGATTTTGAAAATGTTGCCTTGCCGCCCAAAAAACTGAAAAAGACCACTTCGCGTTTTCCCATGATAAAGGTGGACGCCACCTCCAAAAAGGGCTGGGCGTTGCTGGATTTCTCCACGGGGAAGACCCACAAAATCGGGGAACTGGAAAAGTCTCAAAAACTGCTGTCCACATTAAATTGGGATATTGGTTTTCAGCGCACCAGCATGATTACCAATAGCGGGGAGACCAATCCCAAGGGCAATGTCGGCGTGGCGAACCTGGGATCTAAAAAACTGGAAGACGTTCACGAAGCTCCCAAGGACGGCTATGTCCAGGACAAAGTCAAATGGGGTTCCCTTAAAAACGGCGCTTTGAAAGACTGGTACATTTATCGGACTCGAACGCATAACATTGAATCCAAAAAAAACGTCTACGTCGTCCGAACGCAGGACAATGAATACGTTAAAATGCGCGTGCTAAACTATTATTGTCAGCAGGAAGAAAAGAACTGCGCGACGAGTATGTGCTCACGCGACGAGGCGGCCTGCATTACCCTGGAATACATGAAGCAACCGAGCGGCGCCCGAAAATTCCCCAGCCTCCCCGCGGTTACCGACAGCGAGAAACAGGCGAGCGAGCGCCATTGAGAGTTTTCATTTTATTCTTGGCGTTTTTTTTAGCTTCTTGCCAGGTCGCGCCGTCGGATATGGTTTTGATTCCCGAAGGCAAATATACTTTGGGCCTCCAGCCCGCCGATATCCTCCCCCAGTTTTTGTCCGACCGCACCTCGGGAAAAAGCAGTCGTCCCCAACAAAATATTTCCTTGCCAGGTTTCTATCTCGATCAGTACGAAACGACCTACGGCGATTTTCTAATGTTCAAGCCTTCGGCGAAATATGAAAATGGAATTGCAACGGAACCCGTGCGCGGGGTTTCCTGGTATGAAGCGGACGCTTATTGCCTGTGGCTTGGAAAAAGACTGCCTACGGAATTTGAATGGGAAAAGGCGGCGCGCGGAACCGACGGCAGGTTGTTCGCCTGGGGCGACGAGTTTCACCGAGAAAATGCAAATTTTGGAAAAGCCGTTTCGCCCGGTGGACGTTTCAAAAAAGATCGAAGCCTTCTTAACGTTTACGACTTGAACGGCAACGTCTCGGAATGGACTTCCAACTGGTACCTTCCATACCCCGGATCGACTTTCAAATCCGAAAGCTTTGGAAAAAATTTCAAGGTGATCCGAGGCGGCGCCATCAATCGGCGAGAGCACGGGTTTTCAAAAGAGTTCGCCTTACTGGGATATCGCCATTACGCCCCACCCGCCCTGCGCGCCTGGGACACTGGGTTCCGATGCGCCCGGTCTGTTGGATAGCGAAAAAAACGGCCTACGATTCGGCTGCTTTATCTTCCGCGCCGCTTCTTGAATTGGAATTGCCGGCTTTTTCAATCTTTTCAACCAGAGGCGCCTCTGGAGTTTTAGAAGGAATCTTTTTAGCGGAAAGTTTTTCTTCCAGACTCATCGGCCCATCCAGAGATACTTTTGGCAAATCCCGGTCCAAAAAGGCGGACGATGAAAAACTGCCGGGTAAATCCGAGGAAGAAAAAACCGGTTTCCCTTCTGGAACTGAAGCCTTGGCTTCCGCGACGGCGGTTGGGGCCTTTCTTGGGCGCCCTCTTCGGCCACGGGTTGTCGGCGACTTGGCGCGACTGGTCGCAGAACGCGGTCCAGTAGCAGCTTTTGGAGACGCTCGTTTACTGGTTGCGGATTTAGGACGACGCCCGCGATAGGCCGTTTTGCGCACAGCTTTTTCGGGAGCCTTGGACTCGTCTTGATCGGTTTCCGTATTACCGGCGTCGCCCACAGTTTCGACTTCCTGGGGTTCCACAGTCTCGGGAGGTTTCACTCTCTCCTTTGGAGGTTCCACACTTTTATCAGCTTTCACTCTCTCCTTTGGAGGTTCCACGCTTTTATCAGCTTTCACTCTCTCTTTTGGGGGTTCCCCACGTCTATCAGCTTTCACTCTCTCCTTTGGGGGTTCCACACTTCTATCAGCTTTCACTCTCTCCCGGGGCGCGCTTTCCGGCTCTTTTTTGGCGATCTTTCTATATTCCGTTATTTTAAAATCAAAGTCCTCAAACTTTAGCCCCGGCTGAATGACGAATCGAATTTCCAAATTGTTTGCTTTTTGGTATTCCGCTAAAAACTCAAGTTTTGTATTCAATAAATAATTTGATATTTCACTCGAAACCCTGGCTTCAATAACCTGGGCATTTTCATTGGCGGACAATTCTTGAATTTTCCTAAGAACCGCTATTCCCATGGTGGCGTCGGACTTCACTTGACCGTTACCTTCGCAATGCGGGCAACGATCAAACGCGCCTTCCTTTACCGGAGGGGACATTCTTTGGCGGGACAACTCCAAAAGTCCGAATTTGGAAATCCGGGCCAGATTGATCCGGGCTTTATCTTCCTTGCAGGCTTGTTTGAATTGCTTTTCAACCGAAGCCTTATTCTTTTTTGAATACATATCGATAAAATCGACGACAACGAGTCCGCCTAAATCGCGCAAACGCAATTGCCGGGCAACCTCCGTCGCGGCTTCCATATTGGTTTTAAAAGCCGTCTCCTCGAGTTGACTGGCGCCGGTGGTTTTACCCGAATTGACGTCTATCGCCGTCAAAGCTTCGCCCACGTCGATCACCAACGAACCTCCCGAAGGAAGGTTCACCTGGCGTTTGTAAAACGATTCAATTTGTTGTTCGATATTATATTGGGAAAATAGAGGCTTCTTGCCCTGATAAAGCTTCACGGCTTTGCCCATTCGCGGCATGATCATCCGGAAAAAGGATTTAATTTCCTTATATTCCTTGGGGTTGTCGATCAGGATTTCCTCAATCTCCGCGGTAAAATGGTCCCGAACCGTTCTTAAAACCATATCGGGGGCCTTGTATAAAAGAGCCGGCGAATTTTTTTCGCTGTTTTTCTTTTCTTCGGTAGCGATGGTGGCCCAAATTTTATTGAGCATTTGCAAGTCTTTCTGCAAATCTGTTTTGGTCCTCCCCAAACCTGCGGTCCGGATAATAACTCCCATATTGTCCGGCAAATCGATTTGCGCAAGAATTTTTTTAAGCTTTTTTCGTTCTTCTTCGTCTTCAATTTTTCTGGAAACGCCGGTAGAATCCGACCCGGACATCAAAACCAAAAATCTCCCGGGAATGCTGAGGGAATTGCTCAAGGTCGGCCCCTTGGTCTCTCTTTCCTCCTTCACCACTTGCACGAGGATTTTCTGTCCAGAAAAGAGAACGTCTTGAATTCTTACTTTGGATTTTTTTTCGCCGGTATTGACGTAGGACGACCTGTCAACGTCCTTGAAGGGAAGAAAACCAAATTTCTTTCCGCCATAATCCACGAAGGCCGCTTCTATGGAAGGCTCCACCCGCCCAATAACCCCGTGGTAGACGTTGCCTTTAATCAACTCCCGGCCGGAATGCTCGACGATATATTCTTCGATTTTTCCGTCTTCTACGATCACGGCCCGGCATTCTTCCGGGTGATCAAAATTTATTAACATCTTCGACGTCGACATGTAATCCTTTACCTTTCTTCAACCTGGGACTTGCGCTTCCTCCCGGTTGGTTGCGCGGCTCGTTCGACCGCGTATTCGTTTTTCATTTTAAATTTTATTTTTAACGGCAAATAACCGACTTATAAATTCAAACGGTTGACAAGCTTTCCAATGGAAGATTATTTTAAGAGGCGTTCCATTTTAAGAGCGAATAAATATATTTACGGGCGGGAAACTTAAAGCGGGCGCACTTGATAACAAATGAAATTTTCAGTAAAACCAAACGTAGAACTCAATCGGTTTAATCCATTGCCCCTGACAAAATTCATTCCATGATCAAAACCGACGCCTACATTCGATTTTTAATCATTCTCTTCCTGGTATGCCTGCTTTGCTATTTTAACTCCCTGAAAGTCCCTTTCCAGTTTGATGGGGTGAGCTTTATCCAGGAAAATCCCTTAATAACCAACACCACCCAAAAAGGGGGGGTCTTAAAACTAATTGAAGGCTACCCGCCTTCCGCCATCTCAACCCGGCCATTTTTAACTTATACCTTTGGATTTAATTATTTCCTCGGTCAGGAAAATACGCTGGGCTATCATCTTTTCAATCTTGGGATTCATTTTGGGGTTTCCCTGCTGATTTTTTTAATTCTCCTGAAGACACTTGCTCTGAGTAAAGGCGTCCGCCAGGAGTTCCCTCAATATCAACTTCCCATCCTGGCTTCATTGATTTTTGCGTCCCACCCCGCTCAAACGCAAGCTATCACCTATCTAATGAGTCGGTCCGCCTCGTTATGCGCCCTGTTTTATCTGGCTTCGTTCTATTGTTTTATTTTAGCGCTGGGAAAAGGGTCGAATAAATCGGGCGCCCCGGGAAAAAGGTTGGCCTACATAATAGGAATGGCCCTGGGATCGCTTTTGCTAATGCGAATAGGCTTGGGAGTGAAGCTGATTATTGTTTCTTTACCTTTAGTAATGGCGACCTGGTTTTATCTGACATCCAGTCTCAAGGGAAGTTTAAAGGACTTTTTCCTCCAAAACAAGACGGTTTTGCTTTTAATTTTGACTCCCTTCCTGGCATTTTTTATTTACAGGAGCTTTTTTACTTCCCAGGGCATGTTTGGCCTCAACGACCAGGGCATTCTTTTGCATGGAAGAGCCGGTTATCTAATGTCGCAAATCAAATGGTCCGTGTTTTACTATTTGAAAATCTGGCTGTTCCCGGTCAATTTAAACATCGATCCCGACGCCGCAAGAGTAACCAGCGCTTTTAACCTGGGATTCCTTTCTGCTCTTGGGGTAATTTTTGCCTTGGTCTGTTGGGTTTGGAAGCAGTCATCCCTGGCAGTGTTTGGATTCGTATGGATGCTATTCACCTTCGCTCCGGAATCCTCCTTAATTCCCCTTCTGGACTTGATCGCCGAGCACCGTTTGTATCTTCCGGGAGTTGGCTTTGCAATTTTGGTTTCGACTTTTATAGTGCGGCAAAAGCACTCGCCCACTCTTAGCGTGTTGATCATAATATGTCTTTTTGCTGCCACGCTGGACCGCAACCGAGATTGGTTTTCCGAGGTCCGATTGTGGAATAACACAACCCTCAAAAGCCCGAACAAATCGCGCCCCTACAGCAATCACGCACGCGCCCTCACCTTCGCCGGACAAGAACGGGACGCCGCCAAAAATTACGAAAAAGCGATCCGCCTGAATCCTAACTATTTTGAACCGCACCACAACTTAGGCAACCTGTACATGGGGTTTGGCGACTGCGAAGCCGCCATCCAATCCCATACCAGAGCCTTGATGATTCGCCCAGGATTGCCCGATTCCTATTTCAGCATCGGCCAATGCCATAAATTGTTGGGTAATTTTGACTTGGCCGTGGGTTTTTTAAAAAAGGCCGTGGAGTTAAACCCAAGGATGGCCGGGGCTTACCGGGAGTTGGGAATGGTTTATTACTTTAATTTAAGCAACCAGGATCAGGGTAAATTTTATTTTCGGCAGGCGGTTCGTCTTGACCCAAATCACGCGTCCAACCCGGCGCTCATCAATCTAATTAATGGTTGATATTTAAGACCCAACCCCTCATATTAGGATTAACAGGTTCAACTAGGGAATTTTGCCATGAATGAGGCTACAGGACTCCCCACTCTCGATTCTTTGAAACCCGAAGATCTAATCGGGAAAACTATTTTTATCCGAGTCGACTTTAACGTTCCCATGGAGCCCTCCCGGCGCCATGCCTACCGTGTTGCCGACGACGCCCGCATTCGCCGCTTCCTCGATCTCACTTTTAAAACCCTGCACGAAATGACGGGCGGCGACTGCCGCATTATCATTGGTTCCCACCTGGGCCGACCACAAAAAGAAAAAGACCACGCGAATTGGGACGGAATATTCAATATTCAGTTTGTCAGTTCCCATTTTGACACTCTGGTTCGAAAAGTTTACGGAGACGCCTATACGATTTTTCCTCCGGAAACTATCGACGAACACCTGGAGAACTCCCTGGCCATATGCGCCGATCATCGCATGCCCATTGGCGGCATAAAATTTTTGCCCAATTTGCGCTACCTGCTGGACCCCGTAAACCCGGATTCTTACCGTCAGGAGTTCATTGAAAAATTGGCCCAGGTCTCGGATGTATTTATCAATTGCGCCTTTGGGTCCAGCCACCGTTTGTCGAGGAGCATCAAGCTATTGCCTCAAATCATGCGCAAGCAGGGGAAGCTGGCGGTGGCCGGAGATTTGTTGAACGAAGAAATCAAACAGCTCGGAACCTTTGGCCATAAAGTGTTGGCCAAACCGGAAAAAACCGTGGTCATTGCCGGTGGAGCCAAAATCGCCGACAAAATTGGAATTCTAAAGGAGTTCGTCAACGCTGGTATCAAAGCCATTTTTATAGGCGGGAAAATGGTAAACCCCTTCCTGCTGGCGAAATCCTACAAGGGAAAGATCGCATCTTTTTCCATTCAGGATCTTCCCAAAAACTTCAGCAACCAGGACGAGGCTAAAAGCAAGGCGTTTATCGAGGAAATAAACTTGGCTCACGAGATTCTGACGCTGGGAAACAAAAAAAATGTTTCCATAATTTTTCCCGACGATTATAAAGTCGTTAAAAACTTGCAGGACTCGGAGTTTGAAATTAAAGAATTACCTGATTGGGACAAAGAGTTCCAACTGGATTTAGGTTCCAGGACGATCGAAAATTACGAGAAGAATATTTTGGAGGGGACGGAAAATTTCTTTTGGAACGGCCCGTTGGGCGCCTACGACCATCCGCATTGCGATCATTACGCCAAAGCCTCTCTTAAACTGGCCCAGGCGCTCTTTTGCCATGCGATCAAAAACGCCAACGTCAGCGTGGTGATTGGAGGCGGCGATTCCGCTGCCATATTGAATAAATTTGTTTTAGGGGAATTGAAAGAATACATACGAAAACAAATCGCCCTGCAAATTTCCCCGACGATCAATCCATCCTCCCTAAATATAGATTTTTCGCACAACGACTGTTACAGCCTGTTCAACAATTTCGCTTCCAACTTTTTCGTATCCACCGGCGGAGGAGCTTCCCTCGAATTTCTGGAAAAATTCCTTATAGATCAGGGACGCTCTTCTTTGGGAAGTTATCTTCCCGGCGCGGCGACTTTGCTGGAAAATGGAGACCCTATCGATATTAAATCCGGGCGGGTTTCAAAAATTTCTGCCGTGTAGAGAGAAACATTCTCAATCACGCAAAAGCTTTCTTCGCTCAGTTTCCGGTAATACATTGCGGTCGTCCTGGCCATTCGCATTAAATTCTCCCCGCTTAGATTCTCTTTTCTTTTGCTGAACATATCCGCTACGGGCTTTGCCTCCGCCTGAGTCATTCCCAGGAAATTGATGCGCTCGTCGATTCCCTCGATCTCCATCCCCAGGTCTTTAATTTTCGTTGCATTGATCGACGACTTCTCCAGAAGGGCCGCGAGCGCTCTCGCCGCCTCCCTGCCGCGTTCCCCCAACTCAACTAGTTCATTGAAAGCGAGAAGTTTATCGTCCAGCTGTTTCTGGGATCCCGCAAGGAGTTGAGTTTCACCTTCCGTGAACAAAGCGCCGGGGAGTGATTTTTTTTCAGCGTCTCCGTTACCCAGTGAATCCAACCACATTTTTCTATAGGCGCGCCTAAAAACATCCTGGACGCTGATAGGCCTTGGTATCAAGGAATTCAAGGAGTACAACCCATCCTCATCAAACTCAGTTTCAAAGAAATCGATCTCGTCCAAGCCTGCAATTTCCGGAACTATTTCCCAAGCCCCGAAATTATGTCGATGTTCAATCAGGGCCGAGAAATGTTCCGGCGTCGCCTTTTCGATGCACACGGTGTTGTTGCAATGCACCCCGTAACTACAGGGCGCACAGTCTATTCTCGCCTGGCAAACCAGATGACCAGCCCCATAGGGTCCCGTCTCCCAGGGGTTTGCGTGGGCGAAAAACAACCCAGCAATCGTCGTTCCAACTGCGGCGGCGATGTGCATGGTCCCGGTGTCGTTGGTGACCAGGTAGTCGCATTTTTTAACCCAGGCGATGAGTTCCGGTATATCGGTCTTACCACATAGGTTGAGCGCCCTATCACTGAAAACCATTTCCCCGGAAATTTCCTCTGCCAGGGCCAACTCGGAATTCACTCCAAAGAGGACGATTCTGGCGCCTAGTTTTTTTACCAGCAAGTCTGCTAGACGGGCAAAAGACTTTGCGGGCCACCGCCTACCCTGCACGCTCGATCCCGCCTGAATTCCAATTAAAGGTCCGGCATGTTCCGACCGGGCTTCCTTCCATTTTTTTTCAATTTGGATTGTGTCTTCATCCTCACACAAAACTTCCACCCGCCCTTGAGGTACAACGTCGCCGCTTCGAGTAAAAATATCCACGAGGTTGAACGTGTTGAGCTCCCGGTTGAACGGTTCAATCCCAAAATATTGCATCCAGGGGTGGTCGGTTTTCCGATCGCCTGTTTCATGACACCCAAAACCCCGCACGTCCTGTATCTCCAAATAAGCCACCATCAGGGCGCTGAGTTTCGAATGGCTCAGGTTGAACAAAAGCTGATATTTTTCACCGGCGATTTGGTTTAACCTGGATTCCAGATAGCGATAAACCTCGACCCAGTTCCATTCTCTTTCGTCCCGATTGAACTGACGCAAGTTAAAGACATAAATATTATCGGCGTGCGGGATACGCTTGGCAAACTCGGCAAAGTCTCCGCTAACCATCATATCGATTCGAGCGTGCGGATACTTCTTCCGCAACCCGGCGATCAATGGCGTGGACTGAATCAAGTCGCCCATGCGCGTTAAATTTAAAATTAAAATTCTTTCCATCGCTCTTACTTTTTCTCCTTGATCACTTGACCCAACATAAGCAACAACAATTCGTTTTTGCTCAATCCCCCGTCGCCCTCGCTGATTTCACCTACCATCCCTTGAAACGAAAACTCTTTTTCATTTTCATATTTTTCCAGGTAGCGCCCCAGTTCAGAGTCGCAACCGGCCAAATCGATAAACGGTTCCACCGAGCTGGAGGACTGTTCAAGCCTGGTTTGCAAACTCCTCAAATGATCGCTAAAAATATGCGCCAGCATTTCCAGCATACGATGTTCCATGGTGTGCTCGCGCAAAACTCTGGACCGGGATTTGGCGGCAACCTGATCCCGCTCCTCTTTATGACTCAGGTAGTATTGAATTTTTGATTTGAGATCTTCGACGTCCTTGCAGGCAATCATCTCCTCGCCGACGTCAAACATATCGGCAAGTTCCGACCGCTCGTCCACAAGCTGGAAACCAGAGCAAGCTGCGATTTCAAACGTTCTGGGATTGACAAAATCGCCTTGAGGATTACATCCCTCATGAAAACTTGAGGAGTGTAGATTCAAATTGATCTTCGCCGCATTGTATATTTTTACGCATTCCTCTTCTGAAGTCCGCTCCCCATTTTTCTGAACAACCTGTTTGAAAAGGGGATACTTTTCCCAACCAGTTCCCCAAATTTTAAAATCATATTCCATGAGCCGGGGAAACGACTGAACCCGGTTGTAGTAGGCCGCCCCCATAAAAGAAAGATCAGCGTCATACTCAACTCGCTCTTCTTCGCTTAACGCCGTAGGCTTCTGCACGTCCGGACAGGAGGCCTGCGGAAGATAATAAAAATTATTCCATTCCCTCGACTGAAACTCGGAGGAAAAATCTTTATCCTGGATGGCAAAAAAGTAATCGTAATAACCTCCAACGTCCTTCCAGTATTCCAGGGAGCGAAAATCTTCCACAAACCAAAAAGCAAGAGGAACTTTCAGATTGCGCAGTTGCCCGATCGCCTCGGTCCCCAGCGGAGCCTGCGCTAGAGCCAGAACCAGGTCCGGCTTAAAATCCGCGGCCCGGGCGACGATCATCTCGCCCATGAGACTCATGAACTTTGCCGAAAGAATTTGTTGGTTGCTTTTGTTGCGAGTAGCGTTTTTTAGACTGAAAAAACCATTCTCAAAATTTTCACAGTCTACGGACTCCACGTCGTGCCCAAGGTTTTTAAGAGCGCGGACGCAAAAATGCGCGGTCGGCAGGGAACCGCCGTAAATGGGATTCACCACCAGAATTTTCAGTTTATTTTTTCCCAGGTACCGCGACGCCTCCAATCCTTTCTCCAATCGTCTCAAGTAATCTCCGCTGATTTGTGCGCTTGGCTTATGGATCAGGAGATTCCAGTTGGTAAATTCGTTGCGGGCCAAAATCCTGGCAGGCGGTTCCCCAACGCAAAATTTTACGGTAGGTAAAAAAGGCTCGACGTTGACGGTTTGCAGAAAGGCTCGAAACAGTTCCAGCGAGGGTTCTATAACCAGAATATCTCTGGCTCCCCTATTCAATAACTCCTCGACGTGATAACCGAAGCCCAGACCGTAAACGACGGGACGGGTTCCCCCCTCAGAGTTACAATTTTCCGCAAATTTTTGAGCTTCTTTTTCGGGATGGTAGAGGCTATGCAGAGTAATATTGCGGACTTTTGGAACCGGCTGTCCATTTTTGGCTTGCAGGATTTGAATGCAGTCCGAAACGACCACATCCTTCACTTTCTTCGCCAGCGCCGGTTGACGGCTTTCCAAAAGTTTCAAATTCCTCGAATATATATTCATTGAAATTCCTATTGAACAGGTATTTTATCCGACAGGCACGCCATCATTTGTTGAGCGTCCTCGTTCTCGGGGTCTTTAGTTAAAAGAGCTTCCAGATTCTTTTGCGCTTCCTCAAAATGATTCAATTTGAATTGAACCCCGGCCAGACCAAACAGGAACTGGAAGTTAGCTGGATACCGTTCTGCCAACTGTTTTAAAACAATTTCAGCTTGGGAAAACTCATTTCGCGCGTAAGACAAATCCAATAAGAGTTTCAGAGCCTGCCCATTTTCAAGGTTTATTTCCAACACGCGAACGCAATGATCCATAGCTTCTTTTTCCAGCCCAGCCTGGGATGAAGCCATGGCCGAGGCACAAAGAGCCTTCTCGTGTTTCGGCTCACATTTCAAAGCGCGCGACAGGAATTTGAGCGCCCGCTCAAACTCGCCGCGATGCGTCGCTAAAACGCCGAGACCAAACCAGGCGTCCACGGATTCCGGATAATATTTAATTGCCAAACTGTAATCGATTTCGGCTTCTGAGAACATTTTAAGTCGCATCTGACAATTGGCTTTCCCTACCAACGCTTCTTCGCATTGCGGTTGAACAGCCAGAATTTTTTCGTAGCTTTCAACGCCAGCTTCAAGTTTTCCATTTTGAATTTGATCCTTCGCTTCCCGAAGCAAATTCCCAACTAAATCTTTTTGGCCTGTTTCCCTTTTATCTTCCTTTGGAACGTCCTGTAACTTCGCTGCGATCTTGTACTGAAACACAAAAAACCGGCGCATCTCTTCGGGTGTTAAATCGGACAGGGTCATCCGGCCTATTTTCAGCGTTCCTTCCGAACCACCCTCGAAGTTTTTGTATTGCGGGTCCAGGGTTTCCTCTACACGGGTAATTTCAAACCCTGCCTTCTTGAATAGTTTTTCGATTTCCTTGTAAGTGAAAAAACGCAAATGGGTTTCGTCCAGAATGCCTTCTTTCTGGTAAGTCCAGTTTCCCTCGGCCAGTTGACTCAACACGCCGAAGAACTGAACGTTGGGAATACTGGCGACCAAACTGCCCCCGGGTTTCAAATATTTTTTTAACTTATTCAGCGCCGCTTCGGGTTCCGCCAAATGTTCGATGATATCGGCCATGACGATGCAGTCGAAACATTTTTCCTGATAAGGGAGTTTTAATGTCTCAATATTTCCAACTACCACGTCGTCCAGTACCGTTCTTGCTTGCCGGGCGGCTTCGGGATTCAGCTCCAGTCCCGCAACAAACGCGCCATTCAATTCCTTGAGAACTTTTCCAGTTTGGCCTCCGGCGCACCCCACTTCCAAAATGCACTTGGCGTCTTTCGGAACCAGAGGAACGACGTCGTAGCGTATGTTTTCGTAATAAGAGCGCGGCTTGGCGGTGTCTTCCGTTTCCAGAGCTTCCGGATTTTTTTCAAAATATTCTTCCAATGAAGAAACCAGAAATTTTGCCCGATGCTCGTAGGTATGGCGCTCCAAAACCTCGCGCCGTCCGCGCTCAGCAATACGCTCTCTTTCCTCCGGACGATCCAGATAGTATTGAATGGTATCCAAAAGACTATCGTCGTGGTAAACGGCAAGGTGTTCCCCGTCCTTGAATAATTCTGTCAATCCGCTTCCCTGCGCTTCATCAGTGACCAGCATGCTTCCGGAACAAAGGGCTTCGAATACCCTCATATTCAAGTCGTCGCGAATGGCGTTATTGAAAACGATACGGGACTGGCAAAAGACCCCCGCCATTTCGTCCATGAACTTCCGGTCTGTGTTAAGGTCAAAATTATTTTCGACGGCGTCCAGCAAGCGTTTCCTGCGGGCATGCGAGGGAGTGACGCTGCCGACAAAACCAACGTCCCAAAGCTTTTCATTTTCAGTTTTGCCGTGGATTTCCGGGTCGCAGGCCAAGGGCAACCACTGTACGTTTGCGTGTCCCTTCGATTTAAACTCCTCGACATAAGCCTTTTGGGTGAGGAAAACAAAATCGAAGCGCCGGGCGATTTCCAGATGTTTTTCTTTATTGATATGGGTGTCGATCAGATAACAAGCTTTGGGTACTGAGAGCGTTTCCAATCCTTCGGGGATCGTATCCAATCCTGTCTCCACCCAAAGGTAAAAATCCGGACGCCATTTCTCGGGCAGGCGGCTGAGGGTATCGGCGATAGGGACGCCGGCGGCGCGAAATATATCTTGCGGCGAAGCTTCCCATTTTAACGCCTCCAGGTTCCAGAGCCGTTTGATTTCCGGCGTGATCATGGCGCCGCAGGTGATCACGTTATGGCTCTTCCGCAAGGCCCGCTCCATATAGAAAGCCGTGGTAGGCGGATAGGACACATAATCCATCAGGATATTTTTTTTGGTCTTTTTGTGAAATGGGAGCCGGGCTTCGTCTTCGCCCATGGAGACGCCGTTGTTTTTTAGGTAATTCAAGGCGGCGTTGTGAATGGTCGATTGCCAACTATTTAAAAAAGCCTCCAGGGGAAATTTTTCCAGAACCGTTTTCCTCGCCGCCTCCCCCATCTTCCGGGCTTTTTCGGGATCGGACAATAATTCTTCCGCGTGCTTTTTCAAATGGGAAATATCGTCGGAAACAAAACCGTTCACTCCGTCGACGACGGGGCTGGTGCGGTTAGCGGTGGAAACCACTGGCATTCCAGTAGCCATCGCCTCCAGCATGGCGAGATTATATCCATCCTCAAACTCGTCGACGGTGGCATTTAGATACACCCGGCAACGTTTGTAATGCTCCTTCAAATCCTCCCAGCCTCGGGACAACCGGCTTCCCTCCAGGGTGGGGTTGAGTCCCAGCGTAATGCAGGGAGAGCCGTTCATCACGGCCTGCCCCGCGCTGAATCCCATCATGAGATCGCGTTCTTTTAACAAGTTTCCTACCCGCAACAGGCTCCGGGTTTCTCCTGTATAGCCGCGGTAATCGTCCAGATCGACGCCGGGCAATATGACGTTACCTTCCAGTCCCCAATCCTTGCGCTTGCTTTCCGAGATAAAAACCTTTTCCACATTTTGCAACAAGGGCTGAAGCGTATGGAGATAATTCAAGCGGTCAATTGGCTGGTTAGACAGTTGTAATTCTGTGGTCAGACGGTTGTGAAACACCATGACTTTGGGCAGGGAAAACTCGCCTAGCCAAATCAGGTCTTTTACATTGTGGGCAATTGCCAGATCCAGTGAACCTTTCTCGAGCAGGACTTCCGCCTCCCTAGTGGAAACCACCTTTACGTTTCCAGGAACGGGGCGCATGTTCACGTCCCAGCGGCGAATATTTCCCGGCTGGATTTCCGGTTCGGCTACAATGAATTCATGACCCATCTTTGCCAACAGGCAAATATAAGGTTCATGCCAGTTAAAGGTCAGGATTTTGAATTTCATGGGTTCCCTTTGAATTAGGCTCGTATTACCCGTCTTTTTCTTTTCGGCATTTTTTGAAAATCCCTTTAGTGATTAAGGGAAGTACCATTCCATCTATAAACCATTGTTTTTAAAGCAATATTCTTGCCAACTGAGATTTTTCTCGACTCCATCTAATATTTCTTTTAAAACCTTGTGACCAAAGGGGGTTTTTGCCATCGAAATAAAGTCGGCTTGTGCAAAAAAATTGATTTTCACGCTTCATCCAGCCAAACTTTGCCGTAAAAGGAATAATTTTCCACGACTTGTTTTATAAAACCCAAATCGCCTAAACAAACCTGAGCCACTCTGGGAGAGCTGAATGAAGAGATCTTCGAAATACTCGATTGTTTTATTATTTGTGGCGTTTCTCCTGGCGCTTGGGGTTTCTCAAAGCCAAAGCGCGTCGGCGTCTCCAAAGGCTACATTATCTGCAATGCTTCGGGCGGCGGAAGCGGGAAATTGGGGGAAATATGTCGACGATTTTTATGGGGAGCAACATAAATTCAGATCGTCCGCGGACCGGGACAAGCTGGTTTTAAGGTTCAGGAATAAATGGGGAAGCAAGGTAATCCCAGGTTTGAAAGAGGCGTCTAAAGTGAAACCAACCTTGAGCAAAGACGGCTCTAAATCCATATTTCAGCTAAAAAAGGGCCAGTTTATTCTGTACAAAAATAAGCAAGGAAAATGGACGTTTCATTTATGAATGCCTGACTCATATAGACAGGCGGCAAAAAACCCATCCCACAATAATTTTTCCGTTTAGATAAAATGAAAATACGCCAGGAATACGATCCCAACTCAAAGCGCATTAAAGCCAGAGAGAAGCTGATCGAATACCGAAAAGCTCTTTTGGAGAAAACGCCTTGGGAAGACGAGACGCCTCAAGGCGACGGTCCGTTGAACCGAGACGGCAACCCTAAAACTCCGCCAGGACAACATGTGGTGAAAAACTGGCCGGTACTGGACTTGGGCGTCCAACCAGAAATTCCGCTGGAGGAGTGGAGCCTGACAGTCTCCGGCTTGGTGAGCAAGCCAAAAATGTTTAGCTGGACGGAGTTTATGGAACTTCCCCAAGTGGAGGACGTTTCGGATTTTCACTGCGTGACCACCTGGAGCGTAATGGACAATCACTGGAAAGGCGTGCGGTTTAGAGACATAGCCAATCTGTGCGGAATCCAACCGGAAGCGAAATTCGTCTTCGTCAAAGCCTTCGACGCTTACACCACCAACCTGCCGCTGGATGAAGCCATGAAGGACGACGTCCTTTTGGTCCATACCTGGCAAGGCGAGCCGTTGACCAAGGAGCATGGCGGCCCGTTACGGATGATCACACCTCAGTTGTACGCCTGGAAAGGGGCTAAATGGATCGGGGAGATCGCGTTTCGCGAGGAGGACGAGTTAGGATTCTGGGAGCGGCGGGGGTACTCCAATACGGCGGAACCATGGCTGAACGACCGGCATTCCTCTTAGGCGCAAGCTCTACCTAAGTCAGGATTTCAGAAAATAAGGAAAAAATATTATTCACCCTCACCCAGCCCTCTCCCCTGGCGAGAAAGCGAAGGAGCTGCGCCGGATTCAAAATTATTAACCACATTCCTCGCAGTCGAACAAGGTCTCGTTGATCCAGTTAATTTTTATATGATCGGGGAGGATGGTATCGCGATCCAGGATGGCGAGTTCAAGTTGGTCACAGGTGAGGTTTTTTACGTCTTTAAGGTTAGCGCCGCATAGGTAGGCTTCGTCAAAGTCGGCGTCTCGAACATCGGCGCCGCTAAGGTTTGCCTCGCTGATCACCGCTCGCCCCAAGTCACATTCGCTCAGGTCTGCTCCGCTCAAATCCGCTTTCATCAGATAGGCGTCCGTCAAATCCGCTTCGGCCAATACGGCGTCGGATAATTTCGCCTGCATTAGCTTGGCGTCGTGGAGATCGGCTCCGCGCAGGTTGGCCTTGTTCTTTTCTATCTCCGCACGACTTATCAGCCACTCTGGAAGCACCCCTTTTCCTCCCGATGAACGTTTACCTTTAATTTTCGAAAACGTCCAATTTTACTTCAGAGAGGCTGTTTTGTAAAAATTTTTCAAGCCAAAATTTTCATTCTTAAAGAAATAGCGGGGCGGCGGTTTTACTGATTCACTTTATTCAAATGAATATCTTATATTCTTATAAATATTATAAGAAAATTTTATGGTGATTGGTCAGGGCTTGGTAACAACGGGGCGACAGTTTTTATTCGCTGCATGACAGCCCAACATTACGAAGATAGGATTGATTCCCAAACAAGGCGAGAAGTCGGTGATAAACCCAGCTATTGAATTTCCTTAAATCCCTTTTTTTCCATGCATTGATTGTAAACCTTACGGGAAGTGATAACGCCGGATTTCGGGGATTTCCAGGATTCTAAGCGGCATTGGGAGTTGGCCGTACCATAGTCCTCGCTGACGCTTGTAACCGGGACAACATGATCCGAAGCGGTCTTTTCATTCCAGGCGCAACCAGCCGCCCCCAATAATATTAGACCGATAATTAAAATCTGTCTTTTCACGGCAGAGGCGCTATTCAAGTGAGACGCAGGGTTTTAAGTTTGAACGCCGTGGCTGCGAGCAAAGCGTTCACGCCCGCCTCGGGCACAAAGGTGTCGTACAGCAAAAGGGTTTCCAGTTTTTCCAAGGTTTTTGATTTGGCGAGATACATGGCGCCGTCCAGCCGAATCACATTGCGCGCCAGGTTTAGATGCTTTACATTTTTCAACGCCTTGGATTTTGCCAATATTTTGAGACCTTCGTCGGTCACCCCGGTTTTGTATACGTTCAATTTACGGACGCTAATAAAGCCGCTCGATTTTGCCAGGGCCTGAAGGGTTTCGTCCCCCGTAAAATTTTCCTGTAATACGAGAATCTGCAGTCGCTTGAATTTTTCCGAAGTCGCCAGCGCCACCCCGCCCGTGGGATAAATATCGTTAAATCTTAAATCGAGCGACACAAGGCGGTCAGTAAAATTTGACTTGGCCAGGGCGATGGCGCCTTTATCTCCGATTTCATTATCCCCAATATACAAACGCCTGAGCTTGTTAAAGTCGGGATACTCAAAAAGCTTCACGCCGCCGCGCCAGGTGATTTTATTTTTGGTCAGGTCTAGGTCTTCGACGTCTTTCAGCCTGCCTGACTCGACCAAACCCTCGATTCCTTCGTCGCCGAGAAATTTTCCTTTAAGGTCCAGCGAACCGTCGTCGAAACATTCATCAATCAAGCGATTAATATATTCAAGTTTGACTGAGCCCACCATATTATTTACTTTCAATCAAATTGATAACGCACCGAAATCCGATGTCGTTAAAACTTCTGGAGTAAGGGTAACTCCAATCGCGATACCCCGTTCTCATCGCACGCACCGTGTCCGGCCAGGAACCGCCGCGGCGCACTTTCATGACTCCACCGCTGGGACCTCTGGGATTATACATGACGTCGCGGGAAAAAAAGTACGGACCGTACCAATCGGTCACCCATTCCCAAACGTTGCCGCCCATATCGTAAATACCATACTTATTGGGCGCGTAAGATCCAACGGGGGCTGCGTTGTCGCGTAATTTCAACCCTCCGTGACCGGCAGGTTGTTTAGGGTCGAACCCGTCGCCCCAAGGGAATTCGCATCCATTCCCGGAGCCGCCGGCTTTTTCCCATTGCGCTTCGCTAGGTAGAGCCTTGCCCACAAGGTGACAGTAATCCACGGCGTCGTACCAGGTGACCTTCACCACGGGACAATTGTCGCAGTGAGAAAAGCGACTCCGGCGCAAAGCGTGCTCTGGAATAATGGCTTCAAACTTTTCATTATCAACTTCGTATTTATCCATAAAAAAGGCGTCGAGATACACTTTATGTTCCGGGGCGCCGTGTTCTGGTCCAAACCCGTCGCATCCCCGGGTAAAGGTTCCCGCAGGGATGTAGGCCATGTCTTTTGTCATTTCGAGATTCAATCCGGAAGGGGCCGACTTGGATTGTTTTAAAAACGGGGGGAGACACAACAAGGCCGAAATAAAAATCAGCGGTAATAATAATGGCCGGATGCGCATGAAGTTTTCAGGCAGGCCGGGCAACGCCCGGCCACTCGCCTTAGAGGCAGGGTTGGAATTGCAAATTCACCGATACTTGAGTCGCTTCTCTTAAACGTTAACCTAACCACCACCGGGGGTTACTCCGGTCGGGTCCAGCGTTACGCTGGCCGGGCAACGCCCGGTGGAAAAGTTTGAGATGCAAACTCACCCAAGCGCGTTGCGTTCACCGTATTAGCCCCGCCTATCGGGTCCAGCGTCACGCTGACCGGCGACCTAGCCGGTTTTCAGTCCGTTCAAACTTTCCATGATTTGCAAAGTTGCCGTGGATCGATTGAGAGTGTAAAAATGAATCCCCGGGACGCCTTGGGCGAGCAACTCTTCACATTGCCGGGTGGCGTACTCAATCCCAATTTTCTGAACGGTTTCGGGTTCGTCCTGGTAAGGCGCCATGCTTTTTTCCAAAGATTCTGGGATTGTGGCGCCGCACATTTTCGTAAACCGTTTGATTTGCTTAAAATTCAAAATGGGCATTATACCGGGAATGATTGGCGCATGGATGCCCGCCGCTCGCGCCCTTTCGACAAAATCGAAAAAATATTTGTTGTCAAAAAAAAGCTGGGTGACGACAAAATCTCCTCCGGCGTCCACCTTGCGTTTCAGGTTGTCCAGATCCCGCGCCTTGTCCGGACATTCCAGATGTCCCTCGGGATAACCGGCCACCCCCGTGCAAAAATCGTATTGCTTATTTATAAACTCTACCAGTTCGTTGGCATAACCGAACCCGCCCTCGGGTTTTACAAATTTTTCCTCGCCTTGTGGCGGATCGCCTCGAAGAGCCAAAACGTTTTCGATTCCCTGAGCCAGCAAGCTGTCCAGAACGGATTTTATTTCCTCTTTCGTACTGCCGACGCAGGTGAGATGGGCCATGCTTTCCAAGCCGATCTGATTTTTTATGCGGCCAACAATTTCGATGGTTTTGGATCGTGTGCTTCCGCCGGCCCCGTAGGTGACAGAAACATAAGTGGGGTTACAGGGTTTAAGGTTGCTTATTGTCTCTAGCAACCGGTCATAGCCATCGTCGTCTTTAGGTGGGAAAAACTCGAACGAAAAACAGGGTTTGGAACCGTTTAGCAGTTCAATAATTTTCATGCCTGCAATATATCATAGCGGCTTGGGTTTTAAAACCAATAACTTGCAGGATGGAGGCAGTGGAAGGGAAACTGAGAATCTAATTTTTATACAGGTCCAGTTTCTTGAGGTAATCTATGAATGAAACGAGATTGACCAATTCGACGGGATGTTCCTCTGCGGCTTTTCGAGCGCTGTCGGAAAAATATCCAGTGGTGATAATAATTCCCTTCGAAGCTTCTTCCCCTTTAATGGTATCTAAAAACCCGGTTACCTTATGCAGGTTGACCAGGTTATCGGGAGGATTAAAAATCGCCAGAGCCAAATAAACGCCGCCCACGACGGGGGTTTCGTCACGCATGGAGATTTCCAGTTCCCCCTCGGTGGCCCAGATGGAATGTTCGTATTCAAGGTTGAATTTTTTTAAAAATTCCAGGCAGGTTTCTTTAAATACTTCCCGGTCCAGCATAAATTCTGGCTGGTCGTCCGGATTGTCAAATTTATAGGTTTCTTGCGGAGGGGGGGGCGAGGTCTTCTTGAGCAACAGGATCAGGACGATCCCGAGGAACATTGCTCCAAATGCGATGATGAAAATTCCCACTATTTGATCATTTCATCCCAGACTTTTTCTTTTTTGTTTTCTTTTATGTGCTTGTCGTGCTTGATCATCTGCACGATCGCAACCCAAAATAGGAACCCGACGATAACCAACATGCCGGCAATGGGCATATTGTCGGGCTTGGTGGCGATTAAAAGAAAGTTCTGAATTCCCGAGTTTTCCATAATTTCCGCTCTCAGTATTTAAAAGAGTTAATATCCAATTCGCCGGGGCGACGCTTTAAAAATCTTCGTCTCCCTCTTCGCCCTCTTCGTCGTCGCTTTCTTCCTCATCCTCTTCTTCTTCCTCTTCTTCACCGCCGCCAAGGTTCAACGAATCGTCGTACTCGGCGGTGTTATGGGCGATCATGTAGTCGCCAATATACCCCACCGACTTATCGACATTGCCTCCGTCGACGCCTTTCAACAAATTAAATTTAGTTTGAATCGTGTATTCGCCGTTTTCCTTGGGCCAATGGTTTGGCATTTTGGTCCAGGGGATCATTTCCCTGGTATTCTTAAGCCATTTTGGAATCCAATCCTCTCTCAAACGTTCGCTGGCAATGCTGAACTCAATTCCCTTGGCGCCGTCGTCGTGGCACTTCCCACAATCCATATAGTTTACGATTTTAACGCCAGTTTCAACATTAACCTTATCTTTTTTAACGTTAATCCCCTCGTCGTAAGCCGGCTTACCAGGAGCCAGGGCTTCAAAATAAGCCGTCAAATCGCGAACCTGCTCGTCGGTAAAAAAGAACGTGGGCATTTTCACTTTTAACCAGGTGCGAACCGGTGTGGGATTCTTCAGGAACGAATACAGCCACGCCCCTTTGATCCGCTCGCCGACGTGATAGTCTCCAAGTTCCAGGGGCGGCGGATATTTTGCCTTGGCGCTTATATATTTCTGGATGATTCCGCCTTCGCCTTCGACATGATGGCAACCCCGGCAATTATACCTCTCCACCAGACGTCGCCCGGTTTCAACAATCTTTTCTTTCTTCGTCAAATTCTTTTTGTACTGGTGGGGAATTTTGGCGCCGCTAAAACCTTTCAGAAGAACCACCAAGGCGTCTATTTCATCGTCTTTCAGGTTGAAGTTCGGCATTTTGTCCAAAATCCGCTCGGTTTTGTAAGTTTGCGGATTTTTGATCTTGTGCCGCGTCCAGGATTCCCAGGTTTTGGCAACATGGGAATCTCCAAATTCCAGGCTCATGACCTGCTTGATGCCAAAATTTGAAAGCTCCGGGGCAATACGCCCTTCTTTTTCCATCCCGGGAATGTCGTGGCAGGCGAAACAGCCCCTGCGCCGAACCAACTTTTCTCCCAACGCGATAGTCTCGGGAACCCCAATCAACGCGTCGATATTCTTAATGCGTTTGGGCTTGCCAAATTGAATCAAATACGCCGCCAGGTCGGAGCCTTGCTCTTCGGTAAGCCGCAAGTCGGGCATTTTACTTTTATGATTGTACGACTTGGGATTGCTGATCCAGGTGACCAACCAATCAGGATTGACCTTATTGGCAATCCGGTTCAAGCTGGGAGCAAATTCCTCCCCTTTGCCCTTCAACTTATGGCAAGCCAGACAGCCGACAGATTCAAATAGTTTTTGTCCGTTTTCCGGGTTTCCGCCCTTGTATTTAGCGGAAAGCTTATAGCCCTTCTCGGAAGCGGCCATCAAATACGCGGTGATGGCGACGGCCTCTTTATTGTTCAGGTCAAAATCCGGCATCCGGGTTTTCGGCAGATATTCTTTGGGGTTTTTGATCCACTTGAAAAGCCAGGTTGGATTGACCTTGGCGGCAATCCGGTTGAGCCGCGGCCCCACCTTGCCCAATGTCACAAACCCATCCGCCAAATGACAGCCATGACAACCCAATTTGGTGAACAGACGTCTTCCCTTGCTCAGCAATGGGGCGCCTTCCAGGTCCATCACATTGTTATGGCAGGCTACGCAGTTTGACTGCATTTGATCGCCGCGCAGAATCATCTCATTTATGCCAATGCTCTGGTCCGTTTCATGATGCGACCCATGAGCGTCTTCCGCCGGAGCGGTGGCGGTGCCCTGACCTTTATGGCACCAGGTACAACCGGTCTGCTCGACGGGATGCTTCTTTATATATAGATCGATGTTAGGGTGGGATTTAAGAGGCTGTTCGAAATCCTTATAATAATCGTCCTGGAAGGCGATATGGCAAGTCTGACATCGGTCTACTTTATAAGTAATTTCAGCAAAATTGTTTTTCCCATAACCTGGAATAACGGTTTGAAGAATTTCCGCCGGTCGCCAAAAGAAAGGGAACGGCTGATAAAAATCCTTTTTACGGATCTCGCCACTCCTATCGTTGGTGAGTTTTAGCAACTCCTTTTCAAGTTTTACTTGACTCGCCTTTCTCTCTAAAACCTTATCTTCAGCCTCTTCATAGAGTTTCTGGTATTTTTCGACAACCAAAGTCTGGTCGGCAAGTTCCACCTCGGTATTCTTTACACGCGCGAGTTCGACGTCGAAATTATGCCCTTCGTGCTGAGCCTTTTTGTAGTAATAATAGTACTCATCCAAACGACTGCCAGTGAACTTCCTTATTTCAGTTTCTTCATCAAACCGGATTTTAGCCAGTCGCGCTTTTTCAACCAGGCTCTGATAATCCCCCTGCCCCGCAAGGCTAATATTGGTCTCCTCCAGCTTGGCCAGCAACGCCTGCTCTTTTTGGCCAATCTCCGCGTTTATTTTCGTCAGCTCATCATCGGCCCGCTGGTATTGAACCTTAAAATACTCTTCCTGATAGTCCTTAAACCCCCGCCTGGAATACTCGTCATCCCAAAACGTCCACAAAGTAACAAACAACAAGGCCCCAGACGTCAAAAAGAACAGAAGGCTGAACGAGTGCTTCTCGTCCTCAAAAAATTCCGGCCCGGAGTTCTCGGTCGTCAAAGCCTCTGGGGATTCCTCTTTATTTTCTTGCGCTTGAGCCAATGGAGTATTCCTTAAAAATTAGATATTAAACCAAGGGGTTACCCAAACATACTTAATGTTAAAACCTAACCTTAAAACGATTTTAATTACTATCCCGACCATAATGAGAAACAGGTTTATTTTCAAAAACATGCGCATGAAGCCAACATTTTTTATCGCCTTGCGCTCAAACACAAAGTAAGCCGCTGTGCCTATCGCAAAATATCCTATAATCACCGCCCCGCCAAAAAGCGACGACCAGACGTAATCTCGAAAGCCGAAGGCATAAGGCAGGTCAACATTGGTCAGTGCGACCACCTTATGAGGGTCCCAGTATTCCCAGGGCATGAACAGGTTCCAACCCGGCCCGCGGAGAAAAACTCCCATTATAATCAAGGCAATCCATAAAACCAGAAACCCAAAACTATAAACCCAGATAGCCGCTTTTCTCTCGGTGTAAGTATAGTACCCGTTGCCTTTGGGGTTGACGTCCAGATAGGGTATCAGCATTAATCCCACTATGATAAGAACGGGCGCGACAACGCCGGCGAACCAGGGATCGAAGTAAACTAGAATATCCTGCAGTCCTAGAAAGTACCAAGGCGCTTTGGAAGGATTTGGGGTTTTGGATGGATTAGCCGCCTCTTCCAACGGAGCGTCGATGGTGATGGACCAAACGGTCAACAAAACCATTACTATGATTGCGCAAAGGAATTCCAAACGAACCAGGTAGGGCCAGACATGCAATTTCTCTGGAACCACTTCAACTTTTTTCTTTGCTGGAGCCGCCATTTATCCTATCCCTTTTACTCAGTCGTTAAAAAACAAGGTTTTTATAAGGGGCCGGAAATTCCCCCATCCTTACGAATCCGCCAAAAATGAACAATCATCAAGGCGCCCGCAACCAGAGGAATCAAGATACAGTGCAGAACGTAAAATCGCAGTAGCGCCGGGGGACCGACCAAACTACCCCCAAGCAAAACCGAGCGCGCGTCGTATCTGGAGGTAACCCCCACAAACTCCGCAAAGGGTCCCTCATGACCAAGAAACGGCGTTCCCCGAGCCATATTAGTTCCAACGGTGACCGCCCACATAGCCAATTGATCCCAAGGCAAAAGGTAGCCGGTGAAGCTCAATAACAGCGTGAACGTCACCAAAAACACACCTATGACCCAGTTGAATTCGCGCGGCGGCTTGTAAGATCCGGTTAAAAAGACCCGCAGCATATGGAGCCAAACCGTGATAACCATAGAATGGGCCGCCCAGCGATGCATATTTCTCATCAGCATCCCAAAGGGGACGTCGTACTGCAGATATTTCATATCGAAATAAGCGTATTCGCCCACCGGTCGGTAATAGAACATCAAAACGACGCCGGTCACCACGGTCACCAGAAACATCAGAAAGGTGATCCCGCCCATGCACCAGGTGAATTTGATTCTTAGCGCATGCCGGTGAATTTTTACGGGATGCAGATGCAACCAGACGTTACTGGCAATCTGCAAAACCCGGTTTCGGGGAGTGTCCGCGTATCCGTGCCGGAACGACGACGTCCAAACCTGCGACTCAGTCACGGATTTGGAAATATCGCTAATAATTTTGCCGCTTTTTATATCGTTCCAAATTTCAGCAAGATTTGGAATTTGGGGTTTACCAGCCAAAGCTTAAAACCTCCCTATAACAAAACCCATACAAACACGCCAATGGGTTTCCAATGTTTAATAAAACGAATCTCGGGGCCAGAGCCGCTTAGACCCTGAGAATGGAGTCGGGTTTTCCCCACTCCCCTTTTTCAAAAAGAAATTTTTTGCTCTTGTCTATTTTAATCTCCCCGTCGGGCGCCAGCGTAATCTTCAATCTTTCCAAAGGCCTAGGGGCTGGTCCTTCAAAGTTCATTCCCTGCATGGTGAATCCGCTTCCGTGACAAGGACATTTATATTTGCTTTCTGATTTCAACCAAAGAGGGGTGCAACCCAGATGAGTGCAACGGGCCAATATCGCGTAAATCCCGTCTTCTTCGCGTATGATCCAGACTCGTTGGTCTTGTTTCCATTTAGAGCTGACTTCGCCGACGGTATAGTTGCCGGGTTTCCCCGCTTTAAACACGGGGGAAGGCTCAAAAAGTACGCGGGGAAATAACAAACGGGTAAAATAGAGCGAGGACAAACCCAAAGTCGCCGCAAAACTTGCCCATCCGGCAAGGGAGAAAAAATCCCGTCGCGACCACAAGGTATCCTTGGCTTCGTCTTTTTTCTTTTTAGCCGCTTTCGCGGGTTTTGCCTGAGGTTTTGTGTCTTCTGCCATAGCGCACCAAATTTCTTAAAAACCAGGCCTTTAAATCATCTTTCCCCGGTTTGTTTCCGACCCTAAAGACGAGAGTTTTTAGCATATTTAAAAATACGAGTCAAGGCTAGAAATTTAATACAATCCCGCGATTTTACCGGGGTTTCATCAATTTACCCCAGCAGGACCGCGCGGCTTTTTTCAATCCCAGAAAAGGACTGGGCCAATCGCAGGTCATCTCCGCAAAATCTTTCACCGAAAGTCCTTTTCTAATCGCCAGAGCGGCCAGGTGGAGCGCCTCATGAGCGCCAGGACCGCACAGATGGGCGCCGATGATTTTTTTGCTGGATTTGTCCCCTACAATTTTCATCCAGCCGACGACCTCTCCCTTTGCCAACGCAAAATCCAACTTGCTTAAATCGCATTTTCCCTCCACCGCCTGAAAACCGTAATGGTGCGCCTCGGCGCAAACGACTCCCACCGAAGCGATGGGCGAATTCGAATGGAGCAGGTACGGCGTCTGCTTGGAATCCAGAGGCGTGACTTTTCCAAGAGCGTTTTGCGCGGCCGCCCTTCCCTCCTCCTCCGATAAAAGCGGGTCGCGCTCGCGCCCCGTAAGGCTTCCGACGGCATAAGTCCCTTTGAAGGTCGTCTCCATAAACTCGTTCACCCAAACCTCGCCCTCCTCGCCCAGGTCGATTCCGGTTCCTTGAAGCGCTTCGCTGTTAGCTTTGTTAGCCCGGCACAAAATCATCGCGTCCGTTGAAAACTTGATTCCCGTTTCCAAGTTGACGTCCAGCGCTCCGGCGTTCTTGAAAACGGAACTAATTTTTTTGTTGAGCAAAGATTTGATCTTCCGCTTTTTCATTTGCTCTTCCAGAAAAAGCCCCAGATCGGGATCGCGCCCGGGAAGCAACCGGGAACCTTCGTCGTTTAAAAACACGCGGCTTCCCAGTTGGTTCAACAGGGCGGCAAGTTCTATACCGCATCGATTCGCGCCCTGAATCAAAATATTTTTGGGAAGCTCTTGAAATTCAAAAATTTCCTCGGCGGAGAAAACCGTTTCTCCGTCAAAGGGGATGAGCGGGTCTTCCTTTGGCGCCGACCCCAAAGCCAGTATGGTTTTGGGTGATTGAATCAACCTCTCCCCTTCGGCGCCCTGTACAAGAATTTTTCCACCGCCAACCAACGACCCGGTTCCCTTCAGAACCTGAACCTTTCTTTTTTCCAGATTTTGTTCCCACTGCGCGGAAATATTATTCGCGGCAGTTTTGACTGTTTGAAACAAACCGGCAACGTCCGGAGACGCCGAACCCGCAGCCGATTCCTTAAGAGCCTCCAACCGCATCAGCGCCGTTTTAATTGCGTACAGGCCGCGATGCAGGCATTGGCCGCCCAACTCAGCCCTCTCAACAAGGAAGGTTTTCGCGCCCAACTCCACGGCCCGCAATGCCGCGGAGACGCCCGCGACGCCTCCACCTATAACGACGACGTCCGCCGATTCAATTTCACTCATTTCACGCTCTAATTGTTTGTCGAATGATTTACAGAATTCCAAATACGGCGACCAGCATCAATAAGGCCAGGCCGACAGAGGAAATAATAGCATGCAGAGACACGTTCACTTTCCGGCTCCAAGGGACGAGAGCTAGGAAGTAAACAAACACGCCGTACTCGATCCAGGAATTTTTAAACTGATAATGGTTGCTGATCAGGAAGAGAGTGTACAACGCTATGACAAGATAATAAAGGTAGCGATGAAACTTGTAACCCTTGCGGCGTTTGTCCTTGGGCAGGATACTGACGCCGACGATCACGTTTCCGATGACGACGAGGATGGTCGCAAACAGAAAAAGAAAAACGGGGTTGGAAAAAAGCCCCTCTAAAGTGTGCGTTTGCATGACTTATGCGGGAAGGCTAGGTTAAACTACCAGGCCCTTTTGGACCAGCTCGCGGTGGGCGTTTTCAACGTTGGAGACGGATTGCTGAAGGGCGCCCCATTCCACCAGGTCGCGCAATCCTTCTTCAAAGGTTACCGAGGACGTAAAACCCAGTCCGGACAATTTGGAGACGTCCGCGTAACAATCGCGGATATCCCCGCTACGGAATTTCTCAACTACATTGGGTTCCAAATCCTTGCCGCTTAATTTGATCAGGGTCTGCGCCAATTCCAGAATGGACGTGGGTTTTCCTGTGCCAATATTGAAAACGCCGAAATCGGACTCGGGCGTTTCCAGCAAAAACAGTTTTCCTTCGACCAGATCCTTAACGTGAATAAAATCGCGTCTCTGCAAACCGTCCTCGTAAATCAAAGGCGCCTTGTCGTTTTGAATGGCGGACCAGAATATGGCGGCGGCCCCGGTATAAGGATTGTTAAGGCTCTGGCGCGGACCGTAGCAATTAAAAAAACGGCAGGCCACGGTGGGTATCCGGTGCGCCTTCCCAATCATTAACGAATAAACTTCCTGATCTTTTTTGCTCTGCGCGTAAACCGAAGTGCAATCCAACGGCTTGGCCTCGTCGGTGGGAACGGGTTCGACAGCCGCGTCACAATCAGGACAACGCATTTGCCAGTCGCCCTTTATCAATTGTTCGTCCGGCCTGGGCCGCGGAGCGATTTTTCCATGCGTCGGGCATTGATACCTGCCCTCGCCGTACAGGCTCATGGAACTTGCAACCAGAACTTTTTCCACCTGGTGTTTATCATTGACCAATATGTCCCACAAGACGGCGGTCCCATGAACGTTGGTGGAAACGTACTGCTCGATAGAATACATGGATTGCCCCACGCCCACCTCGGCGGCGTCGTGGATCACCAGCTCGATCCCTTCAAGCGCTTTTTTTAACGCCACGCGGTCGCGCACGTCCCCCAGGATAAATTCGGCGTCGGGGTGCAGGTAAGCGGGTTTTTCCGCATCCGGACCATGGACCTGCGGATTCAAATTGTCGAATACCCGGACGCCGTATCCGCGCTCGATCAAAGCTTCCACCGTATGCGAGCCGATAAAACCGGCGCCGCCCGTCACCAAAACTTTTTTATTCATGGTCGTCTCGAAGGTCTCAAGTAATTATTAAAGGAGAGTCCCGCCAAAGCGGCAGGGCCTTCTTGAGTTAACGTAAGAATTGAAAAGTATCTTTAGAAAATTCGCCTCTATTGGGGAAGAACGGGCGATAAATGGAGAGTGTCCAAACTGTTTTTTCGGATCGAAAATGAAAATGGTTTTTGCCGAAGGCAATCTGCCTCTCCGGCGAGGAGGCCCTCCGCGGAGGAGCGGCGCCCATAGACGGAACATATCCAAACCGTCTTTTCCTATCGAAAATAAAAATGATTTTTTGCCGAAGGCAATCTGCCTCTCCGGCGAGGAGTGGTGCCGACGGGGAGACTCGAACTCCCACGGATCGCTCCATACGCCCCTCAAGCGCACGTGTCTACCAATTCCACCACGTCGGCACGTTCCACCGGAACACAGGCTTCACAGTTTTCTCAAATTATTTCGAGTCGGTCTCCGCGGGTACCTCGACTTCGCTCGGGATCACCGACTGGGATTCTTTCTTGGAAGAAAACGTGGTCAGGGTCAGGGAGGTGATCATAAAAATGATCGCTGCTGCAGTGGTGAGCTTGGTCAGGAAATTCCCGGCTCCGGAGCTTCCAAACATGGTCTGACTACCCCCGCCGCCAAATGCAGACCCCATTCCGGCCCCTTTGCCGGTCTGGAGTAATACCACCAATATTAAAAATAATGCGACAAGAACGTGAAGCGCGACAATGATCGATTGCATGTAAATCTCGTTAGCTCGTTAATTCGTTGATTCGTTAGTTGGTTAATTTAGCGAGGCAATGATAGCACAAAATTTTTCCACCGCCAAACTTGCGCCGCCCACCAGGGCGCCGTCTATATCTGATTGATTCAAAAGTTCCCGGCTGTTGTCCTGGTTGACGCTTCCGCCGTACAAAATGCGAACTCCCTCGCTGGCTTCCGGACTCAAAATGCTCCCCAGGGTGGCGCGTATAAAGGCATGTGCTTCCTGAGCCTGGTCCGGCGTGGCGGTTAGCCCCGTTCCAATGGCCCAAACCGGCTCGTAGGCGACGACCAGGTCGCCTTTATCCTCTATCCCCTCCAACGCGCCTTGCAGTTGGCTCTTAACAACCTCTTCCGTTTGACCGCCGTTTCTTTGTTCGAGGGTCTCGCCGACGCAAAGAATGGTTTTCAATCCGTCGGCTTGAGCGGATGAGATTTTTTTATTGATCCCCGCGTCGTCCTCATGAAAAAACAGCCGGCGCTCGGAATGCCCCAAAATGACATATTCGCAACCGGCGGATTTCAACATGGCCCCGGAAATTTCCCCCGTGAACGCGCCTTGCGGTTCCCAAAACATATTTTGCCCGGCAAGCTTAAGAGAATCGTTTTTGCAATGCGGTTTCAACGCGGCCAGATGCGTGAAAGGCGGCGCCAGAATAATTTCCGCGTCCGGCAATCCGGGCAACAGCCTCTGGATTCCCGCAACCCATTCCACGGCCTCGGGAATCAGCTTGTTCATTTTCCAATTGGCCGCGATCAACGGGCGTCTCATGCTGAACCTTTCAGGTTAAGATCAAAGCCCTTGTTTGATGACAAATTTCAACAAATCCTTCACCCGTGAAGAGTAGCCCCATTCATTGTCGTACCAGGAAAGGGCCTTGACCATTTTGCCTCCAATGACCTTGGTCGAAAGAGCGTCCAGAACAGACGACGCCGGGGATCCGTTGAAATCGGCGGAGACCAGAGGTTGCGTTTCAAACTCAAGAATCCCATTGAGTTCGTTTTCCGCAGAGTTTTCAAAAAACCCGTTCACTTCCTCCGCCGTGGTTTCTCGTTCCACCTCGACCACCAGGTCGATCAACGAAACGTTGGGCGTGGGCACGCGAATGGCCATGCCGTCCAGTTTCCCCTTCAACTCCGGAAGGACAAGCGACACGGCCTTGGCCGCGCCGGTGGTAGTTGGAATCATGGACACCGAAGCGGCGCGCGCGCGTCTCAAATCCTTGTGCGGCAAATCCAATATGCGTTGATCATTGGTGAAGGAATGGATGGTCGTCATTAACCCGCGTTTAATTTCCAGTTTGTCGTTCAAAACCTTCGCTACGGGCGCCAGGCAATTGGTGGTGCAGGATGCGTTGGAAATGATCTTGTGGTCGGACGGCGAATAGGTCGATTCGTTGACCCCCAACACAAGCGTGACGTCCGGATCCGTTGCCGGCGCTGAGATAATCACTTTTTTAGCTCCAGCTTTGAGGTGCTTCTCCGCCCCATCCCTCTTGGTAAATAACCCCGTGCATTCCAGCACAACGTCGACGCCCAAATCTTTCCACGGAAGATTCTCCGGGTCGCGTTCCGCGAGGATCTTGACGGTCTTGCCGTTGACGACCAAAGCGCTTTCAGAGCATGAAATTTCGGCGAGATTACGGCCTTGAACGGAATCGTACTTGAACAAATGGGCCAACGTTTTGGAATCAGTGAGGTCGTTGATCGCTACGACTTCTATGTCGGCGCAAGATTTATCCTGAAGGATCGCCTTGAAAACGCTCCTGCCAATTCTCCCGAAACCATTGATCCCAATTTTTGTAGACATTGCAAGCTCCTGACCCTAAATGGGCGGACAAAATTTTAAAGAAACCCTTGAATTTAATTGGAGTTTAAATAGAGGGGTGAAACCAAGGCTGATTATGCAAAAAATGGAATTTTAAGTCAACAGCGCGCTTCTAAAAATTAATCATGACCGTGCCGGGCAAGCGCCTATTGGGTCCAGCGTCACGCTGGTTAGCCGGAAGCGAGGTTTTGATCCTCGCCTTCCTCCGTCGAATCGGTTTCAGTCTGAGAGGAATTTTCCAAATGTTCGTCCAAAGACCGAGGTACGTCTTCCGCCCCGGGCTGATCCAGTTGGGAAAATAATATGTGATCGACCCCCTCCTGAATTTCCAGGCTGGCGTTGGCGGCCCGGACGATTTTTTCCAAATCCGAAATGAGTATCCGCTCTTCTTCGATGGAGCCCTCCAGATCCTTTTCCAACGACTTTATTTCCTCCAGCATCTGGTCTCTGTTGGATTCAAGAATCTCCTTTTTCTCCAGAGCCTCATCGTTCTTTGCGGAAATATCGACGTGCGCCTTTTCCATTTCCAGGCGCATTTTTTCTATGGACTGCAACTCGCCTTCCAACCGCTTAAAGACGCCTGACAGGCTTTGCAGGTATTTATTGCGTCGCTCCATCAAAGCCTCGCGGCTCTGGTTTCCCGCAAGCGGAAGAGAAACCACCTTGCCGGAATTTTTGTCCTCCGGTTCTGGTTCCGCCTCTACTATTCCCAGCTGGACCTCTTCCGGATGGGCGCCTTCCAACAAAAGTTCGAATTTTTCCTTGAACTTTTTTTCCTTCTCCTCGACCGATTGCAGGGAGGTCGACAGCTTGTCCATGTTGGCGTTGTATATTTCAATGTTATTGTTGATCGTGTCCAATTGTTTCTGATTCTTTTTCAACTTGTCCAACGCCCATTCCACGCGCCCGCGATGGGAAAATCGTTTCTGCTCCTTAAATCCGAGAACCTTGTTGAACGTTTCCACCACGCGAACAAACTCACGCGCCGACCGAGCGCTTTGTTCGCGAATCTCGCGGTTTTTGTTGAAAATTTCCGAGCTATCGTTTTCCATCCCAAAACCTCTAGTAATCTCTTAAAAGTCAAATAGTTGGCGGCGCAGAGCAACAATAGATATAATACAATTTTCATGCCAGTTATTAAAGTCTATTTGACCTTGCGTCACTTTGTAATCGGACGAATCGCAAGCCTCATTTCTTCCACCGCCTGCAACATGCCCACCATTACGGCGCGGGAAACGATGTGATGTCCTATGTTTAATTCCTCAATAGCATCGATTGCAGAAATAGATCCGACGTTCTTGCGGGTCAACCCATGACCTGCGAACACCCGCAACCCGCGTTGGGCGGCATGCCCGGCGGCGACCCGGATTTTCTCCAATTCAGCTTTAAGAGCGTCTGGTGCTTGGCGTTCGGAATACAGCCCGGTATTGATCTCTATGCTGTCGGCGCCAATTTCCCTGGCGGCGTCTATTTGTAAACGATCCGGATCGACAAACAAACTGAATAGAATTCCGGCGGGTTTAAGTCGATCCCGAATTGCAATCAACCGTTCCTTATGGCCGATTACGTCCAGTCCCCCTTCGGTGGTGACCTCCTGCCTGTTTTCCGGAACCAGCGAAATCTGAAAAGGTTTTATTTCAAGCGCAATACAAACCATCTCCTCAACAGCGGCCATCTCCAGGTTCATCGGAGTCGAAATTCCGCGCCGAATCTTTTGAGCATCCTCGTCCTGAATATGCCGCCGGTCCTCCCGCAGGTGAACGGTAATCCCGTCCGCCCCGGCTTTTTCTGCCAGCAGGGCCGCTTCGAGGGGATTGGGTTCGACGGTTTTTCTGGCTTCGCGAATCGTCGCGACATGATCTACGTTTACAAACAACCTCATTAATTATTTCTCCCAACCGTTAACTCGTTAACCCGTTCATCAAAGCCAGCGCGGTTTTCACGGCTCGAACGGTTTCCGCAACGTCGTGAACTCGCAGGATATGGACGCCTTTTTGAACCGCAAAAACGCTTGCGGCCAAGGAACCTTCCAGCCTCTCCTCAACCGGCAAGTCCAAAATTTTACCCAGAAAGGATTTCCGCGAAAGGCCCAACATTATGGGAACCCGCAACTCCTGGAACCTGTCCAGACGCCGGAGAATTTCCAAGTTGTGATCCAGGGTTTTTCCAAATCCAATTCCCGGATCGGCAATAATATTTTCCCCGTTGACCCCGGCGGCTTTTGCGACGCTCATGCTATCTCGCAATGATTGCATCACCTCGTCGACGACGTTCTCATAAGTTGGAGCGGTTTGCATAGTCGCAGGGCTTCCCTGCATGTGCATCAGGACTATTTTGGCGCCATTCCGAGCGACGATGGAAGCGGTTTCGGGATACAGTCGGAGTCCGGTGATATCGTTGATGATGGCGGCGCCTGCGTCCAGAACGCCTTGAACCACGACGGGCTTGTAGGCGTCGACCGAAACGGGAACGCCAAACTCCTTGACCAATGCTTCAACGACCGGCAGGAGCCGCTGTAATTCCAGTTTCTCGCCGATGGGTTGCGAGCCAGGCCGCGAACTTTCGGCGCCGACGTCCAGGAAGTCCGCTCCCTCTTTAAGAAATCGTTCGGCGAGTTTAAGCGCCTCGTTTTCGCTCGCACAACGGCTCTCCGCGAAAAACGAATCTGGGGTCAAATTGATAATTCCAGCGACTTGTACTGCGGATTTATTTTTGTTCAATTCGATAGGAGCAGGAACGGTCCTGCGATTCGGGTTTTTGAAATAAAAAAAACCCCGACCCCAAGCCTGAAGCTTGAGGAAGGGGCTTGTAAGTTTTAATATTTGAGCGAAATCAAGCCGGGCTGGGATCGGGCATTCCGCCTCCCAGAATATCCCCGTCAAGGCCCGGCTTTTTATCCTCACCGCTGGTTTTCAATTCATCCTCGCTCAGGGGAATCGGATCACCGACGCCGGTTTCTGCGTCGTCGTCGCTATCGAGGGATTCTCCCTTCATAATTTTATCAATGTCTTTGGCGCCAAGAGTTTCAAACTCCAGGAGCGCCTGAGCCATATTTTCCAGCGTATCGCGATTGGTATTTAGAAGTTCAACAGCTCTATCGTAGCCGCCTACCACCAAGGACTTGACTTCCAGGTCAATCAACTTGGCGGTTTCGTCGCTAAAATTTTTCTGCTGGTTGAAATCCTTTCCGAGGAAAACCTGTTCCTCCTTGGTGCCATAAGTGAGGGGTCCCATCTTTTCGCTCATTCCCCACTCACACACCATTTTCCGCGCCATTTCCGTGGCGCGTTCGATATCGTTCCCGGCGCCGGTGGTCATCTCGCCTAGACAGATTTCTTCGGCTACTCGACCGCCCATGAAAATAGCCAGATTGTTATACAAGTAGGTCTTTGGATAGGTGTGCTTATCCTCCTGGGGCAATTGCATGGTAACGCCCAAAGCCTGGCCTCGGGGAATGATGGTGACCTTGTGCAAAGGATCGGTTCCAGGAAGCAGGAAGGCAACAAGAGCATGCCCCGCTTCATGATAGGCGGTGATCTTTTTTTCTTTTTCGCTGATGACCATGCTTCGCCGTTCAACTCCCATCAGCACTTTATCTTTGGCGCTGTCAAAATCTTCCATGGCAACCGCCGCTTTATCGTCCCGCGCCGCCAACAAGGCCGCTTCATTGACCAGATTGGCCAAATCGGCTCCGGTAAAACCGGGGGTGCCGCGGGCGATGGTTTTCAAAACAACGTCGTCGGTCAAGGGAACCGTGGCGGTGTGCACTTTCAATATCCCTTCCCGGCCCTTAATGTCTGGCCGACTGACCACAACCTGACGGTCGAATCTGCCGGGCCTGAGTAAGGCGGGATCGAGAACGTCGGGACGGTTGGTGGCCGCGATCAGAATGACCCCTTCGTTGTTTTCGAATCCGTCCATCTCAACCAGGAGTTGGTTCAGGGTCTGCTCGCGCTCGTCGTGTCCGCCACCCAGTCCAGCGCCGCGATGGCGTCCCACGGCGTCAATTTCATCAATGAAGATGATACAGGGGCTGTTTTTCTTGCCTTGCTCAAACAAATCGCGAACCCTGGAGGCTCCCACACCCACAAACATTTCCACAAAATCCGAACCGCTGATGCTGAAAAACGGCACGTTGGCCTCGCCGGCGATGGCGCGGGCCAACAGGGTTTTGCCTGTGCCTGGAGGTCCCACAAGCAACACGCCTTTGGGAATTTTGCCGCCCAGTTTGCTGAATTTCTGTGGCTCCTTCAAAAACTCGATAACCTCGTGCAGTTCTTCCTTGGCCTCGTCGACCCCTGCGACGTCCTTAAAGGTCGTCTTGTTGCTTTTGTCACCCATCAGGCGGGCCTTGCTTTTGCCGAAGGACATGGCTTTCCCACCTCCGGATTGCATTTGCCGCATGAAGAAAATCCAAATGCCCAGAAGAAGGAGCATAGGAAACCAGGAGACCAGAATATTCATGTACCAACTGGTTTGCTCGGGAGGAACGACGACAATGCGAACGTTATTCTCGCGCAACAGCCGGATCACGTCCGGATCCTTGGGAGGAGCGATGGTTTGAAACGACCGGCCATCGGTGTATTTCCCGGAGATATTGTCTCCCTGCACCACGACCTCGTTGATCTCGCCTTTTTCCGCCAAGTCCATAAAATCGCTAAACACCAGCTCCGACTGGGGCGTTATGGGCGTATTAAAAATATTGAACAGGGCAATGAGGATCATGCCAATAACCATCCACAACGCCAGGTTTTTATAAAATTGGTTCAAGGCCAACTCCTTTTCTGGGATTGAAATACATATTTATTCTAGCACATCTGACCTGCATTGGAATTCAATCTTTGTGTTTCAAATTTATACGGACGCGCCTTCGATAATAAGAATTTTTCGGGTCTCGACGCCCACTTTATAAAGATTTGAAATTCTTTTGCCATAAACCCAAATAATATCGCCGACGGCGGTTGTCAAGATGGGAATCTTACCGCGCAACTCCCTGGGAACTTTTTGGTCGATAAAAAACGATTTTAATTTTTTGTGTCCGCTCATCCCAAGCGGGACGAAACGATCGCCGGGCCGAAAAAGCCGGATCCGAATATCCGGCCCGGTTTTGTCAAAATCGAAATGCGCGCAGGTCGTCGAACAATTGGCGCTATCTGCTTCATCGGGCGTGGCAACCTTGGTTGCAAATTGCAAGCGCCCCAGCGGTCCTCTGGTGGAACCGGGAACTTTAAGCTCAATAATTTCCTCTGAATCCTGCGCCTTTGAATTTAATTCCGGGATTTCGTAGTCCCGGTCCAACACGACGTCGGCGCCGCGACTCCAGGCCGTCGCTCCATGAGGCAAGGAAACGCGCCGGAGCCTGCCGTCGTTTTTAAATAAACCGAGAACGCTCTCAATATGTTTATAAGAAACCCTGCTCAGGGAACCCGTCAATTCAAAAAAAGCCCGTCTCAGCAGACGCCTTTGCAGGGCGAGGGGGTGAACCAAAAAGGCTGCCCCCATTACGGCAAGCGATTTACCCTCTCGTCGGATCATACCGGGGAAAATTTTCTCCACGACGCCCTGGATGAATTCATCGTCGTCCCGGATGATTTGCGCCGTCTCCAGAATATTGGATTTCAGGTTCGCGTTAAAATTTTTTTGCAGGTAAGGAGTCAGGTCGAGGCGAATCCGGTTTCGTTTATAAAGCGAACTCGAATTGGTAGGGTCCTCGCGAAATGGGATTTTGTTCTTTTCGGCGTAGGATTCAATTTCCGTCCGCAAACACTGGGACAAAGGTCGAATGTACGCGCCGCGAACCTGTGGAATTCCCGCCAGGCCTTTCAATCCGCTGCCGCGGAGCAGGTTCAACAAAACGGTTTCTACCTGATCGTCGGCGTGATGCCCCAGCGCCACTTTATCGCTCCCTGTCTGCGCTCCGACCTCTTCAAAAAACTCATACCGCGCCCGGCGCGCTACCTCCTGAAACGAAGTTCCGGAGTTTTTCTGCATAGCCTTCACGTCAATTTCCTTAACACGGCAGGGGATATCGAGAGTCCGGCACAAGTCCCGCACGAACTCGGCGTCCAGGTTCGATTGCTCCCCGCGCGCCTGGTGGTTTAAATGAGCGACATGCAGACGCAATCCCCATTCCTCCTGAATTTCCTTGAACAAATGCAAAAGAGTCGAAGAATCCACCCCGCCGGATACGGCGACCAAAACTCCGTCGCTGGGAGCGATCATTTTTTTTGTTTTCAAAGCGGCTTTAAATTGCCTTAACAGGGAGGGCATAAACGTGAAGTTTCCTTACGACTGCTCCTAGCCGGCGAGGACCGGCCAGGCAAAAGCCTGGAGGCAGAGTAGAAACCGGCAAAACTCCCGGAGGCAGCAGGAGCGTCTTACATGGAGGGCGCAACGCGCCTGGGAACAATTGGATATCGAACTACTCGCCGCAGGGACAGCAAACAACCTCTTACGGTAAATGCCACAAGCCAATTTGGATTTTCGAATCCAAAACACTGCCTCCGGCGCCTCGATGAATGGCGGCTATTAAAGCTTCTCAAGCAGTTTTTGTTTTCTCTGCTGATATTCAGCCTCGGAAATTATTTTTTTATTTTTCAGCCCTTTAATATAGCGCAACTTATTTTTTAAAACCGCATAGTCAACCGTCTCATTTTTCGGGACGCCGCTTTTTTCAGGAGGCGACAGGCTGGAGTCCGGACTTTCCGTCGAGATATCCGGCTCGTCGGCAAAATCGCCAACGCTGTTTTTAACCGGTTCATCATCCACTTTGAACAAGCCTTTTTGCGGAAGTCCCGCAATCTTTCCAGCGATATTTCCTCCCGACGTATCGTCGTCGTAAAGCGTCCTTTCGATGAAAGCCGCCTTTCTCAATTCCGCCAGCCATTCCTTAAATTCATCTTCCCTTTTTGACTGGAAAAGAATATTTTCAATTTCCTTACGGACCTCTGAATACAATTTGGTATGGCCAGGAATGATTTTTATGGTCCGAATGATATGCAAACCATTCTGGGTTTCGACAACGTCGCTGGTCCCGCCGGGTTCCAATCTGAAAGCGGCGTCTTCAAATTCCGCCACCATTTTCCCTTTTTCCAACACGCCCAGCTCTCCGCCGGCGCTGGCGGAGATATCTTCAGAATATTTTTTAGCCATTTCGGCAAAGTCCGCGCCCCTTCGTATCTTCTTCAAAACCTCCCTGGCCTTGGCGCGCTTGAGGTTTTTATGTTGAAGGGTGGTATCTCCGTCGAAAATAAACAATATATGGCGCAGGCTTCTTTTCTCCGGGATCCAAAAATCCTTGCCGTGCTCTACGTAATATTTTTTCATCGCCTTTTCGCTGACCTTGATCCGGGTGCGGAGTTGGTAGGAAAGGGTTTTGGACTTCATGATCTGCTTGCGCAGGCGCTTTTTGTATTGTTCCAAAGAAAGGCCTTCGCGCTTCAGGACTTCTTCCAGGGTTTTATCGTCCCAATTGTTTTTGGACTTTAAATCGTCCACAGCTTTTTGGATGATACTTTCCGAAACTTTTAAGCCTAACTTTTCTCCGCTTTGCACCTGCAACAATTCGTCGATCAATCGTTCCAGAGCAAACTCCATCACGGCCCTTTCGCTATCCAGGGAGTTTTCCATAGCCTTTCCAGTTTGATGGAGAATGGCGGCTCGCTCCTGAACGGAACTAAGAGTGACGATGTCCTCGTTGACCTTGGCCACAATCCGATCCAGAATGACTGCTTCGGCGCCGCGAACGACGGACCAGAAACAAAACGCCGCTACAAGTCCGTATTTAATTAATTTGCTCAAGGGTCGCATAATTTATCTTTATATCCGCTTTATTTTTGATTCCCAGCAACCAATCCTTGAACGCCTTACCCTGGCGTTCCAGAACCATTTTTTTGAAAATATTTTTTTTCGACTCGGGAAATTTCATTTTTCGTTCGGGTCGCTTGTCGACCACCTTGAAAATATGATACCCGTGAGGGGTAAAAATCACCTCGCTCAAGGCGCCTTTCTTCAGGTCGAACAGGCTGTCGAATTCCTCCGGCATCTGCCCCTTTTCAAAGTACCCGAGATCGCCTCCCCGGGCGCCCTCGGGACCTCGGGAATTCAGACGGGCCAACTCCTTAAAGTCGCCTTTTTTTTTCTTCAATTGGGCCAAAAGTTTTCTAGCTTCGGTTTCAGTTTCCACCATGATATGAAGCGCGCGGATTTCCTCGCCTTTTAAAAACTCCTCCGGATGATTTTCAAAATAATCCGCCAACTCATCCTCCCCAACCGTTACCTTACTATCCACCACTTGCTCGATCAATTTTTTTATAAGAAGCAAGTTTTTAACCTCGTTCTCCCATTCGCTAACGGTCATTCCCTGAAGTTTCACATAGGTTTGAGTAGAATCCGGAGATTCGTCTTCGCGCATATCCGCCAGAGTTTTTTCGTACTCTTCGCGGTTGAGTTTCACCTTAAGTTTTTTCGCTTCCTGAATCAGCAGTTCATCGCGAATCATCTGGTTGAGGGTATGCGTCTTGAGCCAGATAATTTTTTCCGGAGTCAACGTATCTTTTTTCGCCCGATAAACGTTTTTAACGTATCGTAGTTTCTTTTCAAATTCCGTCCGTACAATTTGGCGACCGTTGACCTTCGCCACTCCGGAAAAATTCTGATCCTTTAATGGATTTGCGGTTTCAGCGCGATCCAGAAGAGCCACAAAAAAAAGAATCCAGAATAGTAAGATTACCCTGGGATATAACTTATTTTTCTTCGACGTCATGGCAAGCCTCGTTCAGCAACCGGACCAAATAAAAAATCACGACGTCCAAATCTTTCCGCCACCCTTCCCGCTTAAGACTCAATCCCAGTTGATACTCGGAAACCAGTTTTAACTGATCGTCCAATATTCCCGCCAGTTTGGACGACGCAAGCGGGGAGCCGTCGGCGATGGTCATGACCGCCGTGTTTCTCCGCAACAGTACCTTGGAAATATGCAACTTTTGACATAAAAGTTTTACCCGCACCAACGCGATCAACTTTTCCGCGGAATCGGGAGGAGTTCCAAAACGATCCGACCACTCTTCGGCAAGCGGTTCCAGATACTCCAGATCGACCAGTTGCATCCTGCGATAAGCCTCCAGCCTTTGGTTCAAATCCGGAATGTAGTCTTTTGGGATATAACCCTTCACTTCCAGATTAATTTCCGGCTCGAAAATACTTTCGACCTTTTTTCCTTTAAGTTCCTTGACCGTTTCCTCCATCATCTTGGTGTACATGTCGAATCCGATGCTGTTGATGTGACCGGACTGGTTGTGTCCCAGCATGTTTCCCGTCCCGCGAATTTCCATGTCCCGCGCCGCCAGTTGGAATCCCGAACCCAACTCGCTCATTTCCTCAATGGCGGCCAGCCGCTTTCGGGCCTCGGTGGAAATCGCCATGGCGCCGGGAATCAATAGATAAGCGTAAGCCTGGAGCCGGGACCGCCCCACCCGCCCGCGCAATTGATAAAGCTGGCTCAGGCCAAATTGATCTGCCCGGTTGATGATGATGGTATTGGCGGATGGGATGTCCAATCCCGATTCAACGATGGTGGTGCAGAGCAAAAGGTCGATATCCCGATTGACGAACTGCGTCATGACCTTCTCCAATTGATGCTCCGGCAACTGGCCGTGGGCGACGCCGATGCGGATATCGGGCACAATTTTTTTTAGTTTTTCAGCTACGGAGTGAATGCTTCGGACCTTGTTATGAACGAAATAAATTTGCCCGCCGCGCTTGTGCTCCCGGAGGATGGCCTCCTGAATCAGATGTTCCTCGAACTTCCGAACGTAGGTTTTAATCGCCAGCCGGTCGATGGGCGGGGTCTCGATCACGCTCAGGTCGCGCACGCCCATCAGGGAAAAATGCAGGGTCCGCGGAATCGGCGTCGCCGTCAACGTCAATACGTCGGCGGACAAGCGTAATTCTTTCAGTTTTTCTTTGTGGCGCACGCCAAACCTTTGCTCCTCGTCGACGACGACCAGACCAATGTTGGCAAACTCAACGTCCTTCGACAGCAAACGGTGGGTGCCTATGATTACGTCCAGTTCCCCGCTCTTCAATTTCGCCAGGGTTTTCTTTTGCTCGCCCGGCGAGCGAAAACGGTTGACCATGTCGATGTTCACGGGATAAGGCCCGAACCGTTCCTTGAACGTGTTGAGATGCTGTTGCGCCAATACCGTAGTGGGCACCAGCACGGCCACCTGTTTCTTATCCTGGACCACGCGAAAGGCGGCCCGCATGGCGACCTCGGTTTTTCCGTAACCGACGTCCCCACACACCAGGCGATCCATCGGTTTGTCCTTCTCCAGATCCTCAAAAATTTCCTCGATGGCCCGGTTTTGATCCTCGGTTTCCTCGAACTCAAACGTGTCGCTGAATTCCTGCGTCAGGATCGGGTTGGCGGGATAGGAATGACCCTCGGCGGTTTCTCTGGAAGCGTAAAGCTTCACCAGGCCCTCGGCCATTTGACGAATGGAGTCTTTAATCTTCTGTTTCTGCCGCTTCCAGGAAACGCTTCCCAATTTGCTCAAGGGAGGTGGAGCGTCCTGGGAGCCGATATATTTCTGGATATGGGCCAAACCGTCCATGGGGATATAAAGTTTTTCTCCCTCTGCAAATTGGATCTCCAGAAACTCGCCGCCGCCCACGCCTGTGGTCAATTCCTTCGTTCCCTCGTACCTGCCAATTCCATAATCAATATGCACTAAAAAATCGCCGATCTTTAAATCCTTGAACCCGCGCTGGAAACTTTGCGACTTTGGCTTTTTGCGACGCTTTTGTTTTTGCGAACGGCCAAAAATTTCATGCTCGGCTACAAACGCCTCGAACCGACCGTCGATAGAAAATCCCGAACTGAGTCGCCCCGGCTCCACGCCAACCTCAACGCCGTAATTGTCCAACAGATCCCGAACCCTTTTGACCTGAATCTTAGTGGGGGCTGCAACGGTAACGGCATTCCCCGCTTCCTTCCATTCCATCGCTTGTTCGGCAAAAGCTTCAAACCGGCCCTGCAACATGGGAGTACGCCTGGCTTCGAATTGAACGACATGACCCAGACTCTCCGGCGAAGTCCTAAGAGTGTTGAACCCGATCCTGGCGGATGCCTCCAGACGCTTTAATAATTCTTCTCTGGGCATGTACAATTTTTCCGGTTCCGGGACGGCGTTCTGTTCATCCAGGGAATGCTCGTACTCCGCCTGCACCAGATTTTCAAAATCCTGTACATTCGACAGGAGAAGCTCCTCCTCGTCCAGGACGATCAACGTCTCCGGCGGCAGATAGTCCAGCAGGGTTTTCATGTCGGAATAAAAAAACGGCGCGAGCGTTTCCATGCCGGAAAAATTCCCCAGCCATTGAAGCTTGTCAGACAACTCCTTAAAAGCGTGCTCCTCGGTATGGTGCTGTTTTGCAAACGCGCGGATATTTTTCAGCCCCTGTTCCTTTTCGGCGGCGGAAAGGCATAGCTCCCGGACCGGAAGTATTTTGGTCTCCTGGATTTCCTTGATGGAGGTCTGCGAATCCAGATTAAAGACGCGAATCGATTCCACCTGGTCGCCAAAAAATTCAATACGGACGGGATTGGAATGCGAGGGCAGAAAAACGTCCAGAATATCGCCGCGCAGGCTGAACTCGCCGCGTTCCTCTACCAGAGAAGCGCGGGTGTAGCCATTGTCCATCAGGCAGGTCTCCAGAAATTCACGCTCAATGGAATCCCCCGATTTTATAGGAAAGGTCAACTTGCCGAGGGTTTCCATGGAGATCACGCGTTGCATGAGCGCCTCCACGGGGGCGATTAACAAGGGAACTTTCCCCGTCGTCAATTGATCGAGGATTTCCAAACGTTCGCCGCTGATTTCGCAAAGCGGCGACAACGGCTCGTAAGGCGTCAATTCCCAGGAAGGAAAAAAGCGCGGTTCCAGCTTGATTTTCTCCCGGCGGGCAAAAAACTGAATATCGCCCAGCAGAGACTCCCCGGACAAAGGATCGGCGGAGACAACGAGTATGGGGCGCGAAAGCTTTTTGTAGAGTTGGCTCAGTACCTGGGCGCGGGCCGCCGGCGGCAAGCCTTCCAGCAAAAGCTTTTGACCGGGCGCGTTCAGGCGGTCTACGACCCTTTGCAGTTTTTCGTCAAATGTTTCGGTTTCGAATTTGGAATCGAGGGCTTGCGGCATGACTTTAATAAAAAGAGAGAAGTGCGGCGGGCGTTATATTTATTCTTCTGTTAACCCAGTGGATCTTCCGGAATCAGATGTTCCCATTTCGGGTCGCCCTTGGGCTTGAAGTTCACGGTAACAATGAAGGAATCGCCTTCATAAAAATTGAGCTTAAAATTTCCGCCGCCGAACTGCTCATAAATGTATTGTTCTGGCCGGTCCTTCCACTGCTCAAAATCTTCCAACCTGTATTTGGCGATTTCGTAGAAAACGATAATACTGCCTTCGAAGACGCCGACCAGTAGAGTCAGGCGCACTCGGCTGTATATCTCACCAAAACGCGCGTCCATTTCCTCCTGGCTGGGATCGCGTTTTAATTCACGACGCAGTTTGGGCTTGTAATAATCCCGGAATTCTTTTTGTACCCAGAACAATTTAGATAGTTGGAACGCGAGGCGTTAAAGCGTTTAAGAGGGACGGTTGGAAAAAACCTTGATGTATTTTTATAACATAAAGGCTGGCGCCGCCGCTACCATTATCGCCGACGCTCGGCAAGCGGGTCTATTTTTTCAAATCCCAGTGGAATCTGAGGCGGCTTAGAGAGGCCGACCTGGCTGAGGTATTCATCAAAAGCCGGGTCTTCATAAATTTCTTTAGGGATCGGCAGGCTTCGCCTTTTTGTATAATGGCTCCTCCCTTCTTCCTCACCGTCAATGGGCAAGCCATATTTCTTTTTGAACTCATCGGGAATGTCCACATTACTATCCAGCAGATAATTCATGATCGCCGGTTCCATGAACACATGCGATGGCAGTTTGGCCAGGGGATGGTCGGGATAAATCTCTTCCGGTTTGGGCAGAGGCGGCGGGCGAACCCAACGTTTTTTGCCCTTGGGCTCCAGAGAGGCTCGCCGTTCCGCCGGCGCGGCCTTGCCAACAACCTTCCGCGAGGCCGACGAAGCGGGTACGTACTGGCCGATACCGGTGATCTTGATCTTGCTCCCGGCGATTTTTTCGTTCCACAACTCAACTTTGGAAAAATCGCGCAACAATTTCTTAACCAGCGCTTTCCAATCGGGAGCGCTGATCTCTACGGTGACAGGCGTCTCGTTCAACTCCTCGCGCAGGGAAAATTTTATGCCGCTTTTCTCGCCGATGGACTGCAACACCTTCGATAGTGGCTGGTTGATGGATTTGAAATGGACGCCGTCTTTGTTCTGCTTTAGTTCAAAGTCCGCCGCCATGACGGGATGGACCAGGAATAAAAAAAGAAGTAGGGCCAGTAGCTTCATACGCATGGTCTATTTACCTGATTTTACTGGATTGCTTCACGGAGCCTGTCCTGAGCTTGCCGAAGAGTTCGCAATGACGTAAGGAAAAAAGCCGGGCGGGGGAAAACGATCCCCCCCACCCGCTAGGTTAGATTTAAAAGTCCTCAATCAAACCGCCGGCCGCCCAATCAAAGTTGGCAGGGGCGAAACGTACCAACCCGCCGCTTACGCTGGAAGAGGTTCCGAGGGCGCTTCCCTGTTTTCCGCCGCTGACACTGGAATTAAGTCCAGAAGCGGAATTTAAGTTTCCGCCGCTGACACTGGATTCAATGCCGGAGGCGGTATTAGAGAATCCGCCGCTTACGCTGGCAGAAGGTCCGGAAGCTATGTTCGATGTTCCACCACTGACACTGGAGGTGACGTCAAAGGCAATATTCAATGCCCCGCCACTGACGCTGGATATAGCGCCGGAGGCGGTACTTGATTTTCCACCGCTGACGCTGGCTTGAACTCCAGAAGCGATATTAAAGGTGCCTCCGCTGATGCTAGAATCCGTTCCGGAGGCTAGGTTGGAGTTTCCGCCGCTAACAATGGAGTACAATCCACTAGCGGTATTTTGTCTTCCACCCATGACCGAGGCATAAGCATTTGAGGAAATGTTATTCAGCCCAGCGACAATGCTTCCGTAGCTAGAATAGTTTGCGCCTTTGCCAGCAATCAAGTTGTGCGAACCGGTCTTAATATTACCAAAAAGGTCGTTGACCTCGTTGTAACCAATAAAGAGGTTGCCGAGTCCGTTGACGGAACCGTCTGTGTCGCCAGAACCATCCACAATTTGCAAGTTCATGTTGGTGAATAGCAGGCGGTCGAAACCATTGGCGTCGGTGTCGCGCGTGACTCCGCTGAAACGGTCTTGAAGTTCCGTAATATCTGCTTCCACAAACGTCAGGTCGGCTGCTGCGCCATCTGCTCCGTCGGCGCCATCTGCTCCATTGGCTCCCGCTGGACCGGTCAAACCAATCGGTCCAATCAGTCCTTGTGGACCAGCAGGTCCAGCGGGACCGGCGACGCCTTGAATACCCTGTACCCCATCTACCCCGTCAGCGCCATCTGCTCCATTGGCTCCCGCTGGACCGGTCAAACCAATCGGTCCAATCAATCCCTGCGCTCCGTCGTTTCCATCAGCTCCGTCAGCGCCATCAGCGCCTGCTGGGCCCTGCGGGCCGGGGGTCAGTTGAATGTTATCCAATTGAGTCTGGAGACTAGCTACCAAAATTTGAAGCGCGGCTACTTGTTGCGACAGGCTGTTACCATTTCCATTTCCGTTCCCATTTCCCGCTTGGGCATTTGCCCCGACGAACAACAGGCTGACCATTAAAACCATGGCCATTTCAGTTTTGAGAATGCGTTTCATTTAACCCCCAATTCAAATAAAGAAATATAATTTGATGAATCAATCAAGTTGGAAAATATATATAAATTTCGGTTTATTATTTTCAATAAATAATCTGCGGCTCTTCATTTTTTTCTGGATTGCTTCGTCACTTCCGTTCCTCGCAATGACGCATGGACCGTCGTCGCGAGCGACCCACCGGCGAAGCTCCGGGTTATTATTCCCCCCTGCAAGGGGGGCGAGGGGGGTTGTTTCTCTAAAATTTTCAATGGTCGTCGGGTAGCAGTTTCAAAAAGAAAAACCGATCCATCAAATTTCTTAAAGGAAGAATCACCCCAACCCTCTTTGCAAGAGGGAGCAAAGCCGGGCGGGGGAAAACGATCCCCCACCCGGCTATTTGGAATTAAAAGTCCTGAAACAATCCACCAGCTCTCCAATCATCAAGGCCCGAGGCGGTACGCCCGGTGCCACCGCTCACACTAGATTCGAGACCAGAGGCCGCATTGAAATGACCGCCACTAACGCTGGATTCTTGGCCTGTGGCATTGTTACCATTCCCACCACTGACACTAGCGCGGCGTCCAACTGCGGAATTTTGAATTCCGCCACTGACGCTGGACTCCACTCCAGAGGCGGCATTATCACTTCCGCCGCTGACGCTGGACCTGCTTCCGGAGGCGATATTAGTGATTCCCCCGCTGACGCTGGAAACTTCTCCGGAGGCGGTGTTAAATTGACCGCCACTGACGCTGGAACCACCTCCATCGGCACTACCATTGTCCCCCCCGCTGACGCTGGAATTAGTTCCGAAGGCTGTGTTAATACTACCGCCGCTGACGCTAGCGAGGTCGCCGGAGGCGGAGTTTAAGACGCCGCCGCTGACGCTGGAAGCGGCGCCGCTAGCGTCTCCCCGGTCCCCGCCGCTGACGCTGGAATTAATTCCGGAGGCGGTGTTAACGCTTCCGCCGCTAACGCTGGAATTAATTCCGGAAGCAGTGTTTGATAAACCGCCGCCGACGCTGGCAAAATCGCCGATGGCCTGGTTGGCATCGCCGCCGTTAACGCTTGAGTTAAACCCAGAGGCGATGTTTCGGATCCCTCCGCTGATGCTAGCGAAATCGCCGGTGGCCTGGTTGCGTTGTCCATTCGTAACCGAGGCGTAAGTTCCCGACGACACGTTGTTCAGCCCGGCGACAATACCGCCATAACTGGAATAATTGAGTCCTTTACCTACAACCAGATTATGGGAACCGCTCTTGTCATTGGCAGGCAATCCACCGCCGAGGAACGGGAAAATATCCTCGTTGTAGCCGATAATTACGTTGCCGGTTCCGTTGACAATACCATTAGTATCGCCGGACCCATCAACAACCTGCAAATTCATACCGGTGAATAGCAGACGGTCGAAGCCGTTAGCGTCCGTGTCGCGCGTGACGCCGCTTAGACGGCCTTGCAGTTCAGTAATATCCGCTTCCACAAGAGTCAGATCCGCGGCCGCACCATCGGCTCCGTCAGCTCCATCGGCGCCATCGGCTCCTGCCGGGCCGGTCAATCCAATCGGCCCGATCAATCCTGGCGCTCCATCGGCGCCATCAGCTCCGTCTGAACCATTAGCTCCTGCAGGTCCGGTCAATCCAATCGGTCCAATCAATCCTTGTGCGCCATCTGCTCCATCAGCGCCGTCTGAACCATTAGCTCCTGCGGGTCCGGTCAAACCAATCGGTCCGATCAAACCTTGTGCGCCATCTGCTCCATCAGCGCCGTCTGAACCATTAGCTCCTGCGGGTCCGGTCAAACCAATCGGTCCAATCAATCCTTGCGCCCCGTCGGCTCCATCCGCTCCATCTGCGCCGTCATTCCCTGTTGGTCCTTGAGGTCCAGCGGGGCCTTGAGGGCCGGGCGTCAGTACTATGTTTTCCAATTGAGTTTGCAGGCTGGCCACCAAGGCTTCGAGTTCGGCGACACGATGCTTCAAGCCGTGTTTTTTCCCATGACCTTTTTTATCATCGTCGTCATCATCGTGGTCCTTATGTTTTTTCTTGGCGTACGCCACTCCGGTCCACTGGGGGTCGTCAATTACTAACCCCGCCCCCAGTTGCACGAACAAAAACAAAAACGCCAAGCCAAAAACCAGCGCCGATTTCTTCAATTGGACATTCATTTTACTTTCCCCCTCGGATGGTTCAAATATTGGAAAACATTTATAAAATCTCAGTCTAGGACTGCAAAAAACAAATACTTTCCTACGTATAAATTAGAAAGCCATTGGCTCGTATTATCAATATCATAATTACCTCAAATGAGTCATAGAGTTATTCAAACCCCTTGGGAAAAAAGATCCGCGTGGACACAGCAATAGAACTTATTGCTGTTCCGGGAACTGCGGGGGTTTGGGAAGATTGACCGCGTCGAGGTATTCCTGAAAGGCGGGATCGTCGTAGATATGCGGCGGGATAGGATAAATCTTGCGGGGAATCTCGGCAACCTCCTCCTCGCCATCCCCATCCCCATAGACGTCCAACCCGTATTTCTTCTTAAACTCGGGAGGAATGTCCACCTTGCTCTTCAATAAATAGTCCATGACCGCCGATTCCATAAAAATATGCGTCGGCAGTTTGGCCAGGGGGTGGTCGGGATAAATCTCTTCGGGTTTGGGCGGAGGCGGCGGGCGGACCCAACGTTTTTTGCGCTTGGACTTCCCGGAAAGGTCCAGCTTGGCCTGCGATTGCCCGGACGCGTCGCCGGAAACAGCCTTCGACGGCGACGGGGCGGTTCCCGGCACGTACTGGCCAATACCGGTGATCCTGATCCGGCTCCCGGCGATTTTTTCGTTCCACAACTCGACCTTGGAAAAATCGCGCAACAATTTCTTCACAAGGGCTTTCCAGTCCGCCGCCTCAATTTCCACAGTGACGGGCGTCTCGTTTAACTCCTCGCGCAGGGAAAAGTCTATGCCACTTTGCTCGCCGATCGCTTGCAAAACTTTAGACAGCGGCTGGTCCACCGCATACAATTGGACCCTCCCATGGTTCCGGGTCAGTTCAAAATTGTCGTCCCCAAAAACCGGAGCGGCGAACAAACAAACGCTGAAAATTATTAGAAACAACAGGCGCATGGTTTTATTGTAACCCAATGCAAAAGTTAAAGGAAAAGCCGGGCGGGGGAAGACGATCCTCCGCCCGGCTAGTTGGATTTAAAAGTCCTCAATCAAACTACCGGCCGCCCAGTCATAAGGAGCCGGGGCGAAACGCGTAAACCCTCCGCTGACGCTGGAAGCGTCGCCGATGGCGCTTCCCTGGTCTCCGCCGCTAACGCTGGAATTTATCCCGGAGGCGGTATTTGAGCTTCCGCCGCTAACGCTGGATCTAATCCCGGAGGCAGTGTTCTGAAATCCGCCGCTAACGCTGGAACGGCTTCCAGAAGCGACGTTAAGTTCTCCGCCGCTGACGCTTGAATTGTCGGAGGACGCGGTGTTAGCGCTTCCGCCGCTAACGCTGGAATTATTTCCGGAGACTGTATTAGAGCTTCCGCCACTGACGCTGGAATTAATTCCGAAGGCGGCATTTGTAAATCCCCCGCTGATGCTGGAACCGGGACCGGAGGAGAAGTTATCGGCCCCACCACTGACGCTGGAATAAAAATCGTCGGCTTCGTTTCGGAACCCGCCGCTGATGCTGGATTGAATGCCGGAGGCAGTGTTCTGAAATCCGCCGCTGACGCTGGAGTTAAGTCCAGAGGCAACGTTAAGTTCTCCACCGCTAACACTAGATTCAGTGCCCGAGGCGATATTAGAGATTCCGCCGCTGACGCTGGAGTTAAGTCCAGAGGCGACGTTAAGTTCTCCACCGCTAACACTAGATTCAGTGCCTGAGGCGGTATTAGAGAATCCGCCGCTGACGCTGGCAGAAGGTCCGGAAGCTGTGTTCGATGTTCCGCCACTGACACTTGAGGTAGGATGGGAAGCAATATTAAATGCCCCGCCGCTGATGCTGGATCCAAAATCGGAAGCGGCATTAGATACTCCACCGCTGACGCTGGAAGCCTCGCTCCATGCGGTATTTAAACTCCCGCCACTGACGCTAGCGAAATTGTGGATGGCACGGTTGCGTTCGCCGCCGGTGACCGAGGCGTAATATCCCCCAGCAACGTTGTTCAGTCCGGCGACGATTCCGCCGTAGTAGGAATAATTGAGTCCTTTACCCACCACCAGATAGTGAGAACCGGACTTGTCACTCGTCGGATTATTTCCGCGGAACGGGAAGATATCCTCGTTGTAGCCTATGATAACGTTGCCGACTCCGTTAACGACTCCATCGGTATCGCCAGAACCATCAACAACCTGCAGGTTCATGCCGGTGAACAGCAGACGGTCGAACCCGTTGACGTCCGTATCGCGCGTGACGCCGCTGAAACGGCCTTGCAATTCCGCGATATCCGCTTCAACAAGAGTCAAGTCCCCGCCGCCGGTACCCGCCGGACCCTCTGGTCCTATGGGACCAATCGGTCCAATGGGTCCTATCACTCCTTGAATACCCTGAGCTCCATCTGCTCCATCCGAACCATCAACTCCGTCGACTCCCGCCGGTCCGGTCAACCCAATCGGCCCGATCAATCCTTGTGCGCCATCGGCTCCATCCGCTCCGTCCGATCCATCGGCTCCTGCCGGACCGGTCAAACCAATCGGTCCAATCAGTCCCTGTGCGCCATCGGCTCCGGCAGGTCCGGTCAAACCTATCGGTCCGATCAATCCTTGTGGTCCAGCGGGTCCAATAGGACCAACCGGCCCTATAGGTCCTTGTGCGCCATCGGTGCCATCGGCTCCATCAGTTCCATTCGTTCCCGCGGGACCCTGCGGTCCAGTTGGACCAGGATCGCCTTGAGGGCCGGGAGTCAGTTGGATATTATTCAGTTGAGTTTGAAGACTCGCGACAATATCCTGGAGTTGCGCGACGTTACGTTTCAATTTTTTTATCGTTCGATTTCCTTTTTTATCATCATCGTCATCGTCGTGGTCCTTGCCATTTTTCTTGGCGTACGCGACGCCGGTCCATTCGGGATCGTCAATGACAAGCCCGCTTCCCATCTGAACAAATAAAAACAGAAACGCCAGGCCAACTACCTGCAACGATTTCTTCAATTGGATATTCATTTTACCTTCCCCCTCGGATGGTTCAGATATTGGATAAATTTTTATTCGTGAAAAACTGATGATAAATGCACGCTTAAGATGATAAATATACATTTAAAGTAGAAAGCCGTTGGACTGTATTGTCAATATTTTAATTACCTCAAACAGGTCACATTCGTGTCACATTTATGACCGGTTTATAAATACAATTCAATTGCCTTGAAAATCCCCTTGTTATAGCGCCGGAATCGGAGATCCAAATAAAAAAAATTAAACTACTACCCGAGATTTCTAATTTGAAGTCTTCACCAACCCATGGAGTAGGTATGATTGAGTAAACTCCAAATTTTGTTATAATTTACCGCTTTAACCCGCCCTTTGGGAAACTATGAACATGGCAAATACAACCCAGGTCACTCTGGGCCTGATACAAACAACCTGCTCGCCTGAAAAGCAAAGCAACCTGGAGTCCGCCGAGAAACAGATTCGCGAAGCGGCCAGTCAAGGCGCGCAAATTATTTGCCTGCAGGAGTTGTTTCTCACTCGATACTTTTGCCAACGGGAGGACGCGGAGAATTTTGCCCTGGCGGAAACCATTCCCGGTCCAGCGACTGACAAACTGTGCGCGCTGGCGAAGGAACTGGAAACGGTGATCGTCGCCCCTCTTTTTGAAAAGCGGACGCAGGGAATTTACCACAACTCTGCCATTGTCATCGACTCCGACGGAACGGTCGCCGGGCGCTACCGCAAAATGCACATTCCGGACGACCCGGGGTTCCACGAAAAATTTTACTTCACGCCGGGCGACCAGGGGTTCGTCAGCTTTCAGACCCGCTATGCGCGAGTTGGGGTTTTGATTTGCTGGGACCAATGGTTTCCCGAAGCGGCGCGATTGACCGCGTTGTCTGGCGCGCAGATTCTTGTTTATCCCACCGCCATCGGTATTCGTCCGGAGGACCGCGAGGAGTCCGTTAAGCAAGCGGCGGCCTGGAAAACTATTCAGAAAAGCCACGCTATCGCCAACGGTGTTTTTGTCGCCAGCGCCAACCGCGTGGGCCGGGAGGACGATATTGAATTTTGGGGGCAATCGTTTGTGTGCGACCCCTTTGGCGAACTGCTGGCCGAGGCGGGAGACGGCGGGGAAGAAATTTTGATCGCGCAATGCGATTTGGACCTCATCGAATCGACCCGCCAAAACTGGCCGTTCCTGCGCGACCGACGCGTCGACGCCTACAAGGATATAGGGAAACTCTACCTTGACCCCGACGCCTCCTGAGCCGCCCTTCCCCGCCGGGCTGGGGTATTACATGCCGGCGGAGTGGGAACCTCATTCTGCCACCTGGCTGACCTGGCCGCACAATCCCGAAACCTGGCCGGGCGTAAACCTGGCGGAAATTGAATCGGCGTACGTCCGTATGATCGGCGCCTTATGCGGCGGCGAACGTATTTGCATTCTGGTCAACGACGCGGAAACGTCGCAAGCGGTTACGGCAAAACTTTTGGCGGGAAACCTGCCTCTGCAAAATATTGATCTGCACGTCGTCCCCACTAACGACGCCTGGATACGCGACTACGGACCCAATTTCCTTATAAATCCTGAAGGTCCCGACAGCGTCGCCTTTAATAAGTGGGGATTCGATTCCTGGGGCGGAAAATATGAATACGACTTGGACGATCGAGTCGGCCACGTCCTGAAAAATTTGCTGAGCGTTCCGGCGTTTGACCCCGGAATTGTTTTTGAGGGCGGCGCAGTGGAGGTCAACGGCAATGGAACCTGTCTCGTCACGGAAGAATGTTTGCTGAATAAAAACCGCAACGGCGGATTGAGTCGGGAGGTTATGGAAACGTATTTAAAAAACTACCTCGGCGTTCGGCAGGTAATCTGGCTTCATGGCGACTTGCAGGGGGACGATACGGACGGGCACATCGACAATCTAGCGCGTTTTGTAAATCCAAATACCATTCTGTGCGCGTTGCAGGAAGACCCCGCCGACCCTGATTATTCCTGCCTGCAAGAAAATTTTAGAATTTTAAAATCCGTGCTCGACCCGGATGGAAAACCTTTTGACGTGGTTCCGCTCCCCATGCCAAAAGTAGAGAGCGGAGGCGAAATGCTTCCGGCCAGTCATGCCAATTTTTATATCGGGAACGAGGCGGTTTTACTGCCGATATACGGCGGGGACAGCGACGACAAGGCCGCCGCGCTGCTGGAGAAATTTTTTCCAGATCGCAATGTGGAACGGATTGACTGCCAATCTTTGGTTATAGGACTGGGCGCCGCGCATTGCCTCACGCAACAACAGCCTGCTAGTCCAAAAACTTAGTGCGCCCTTTAGTTTTCGTTTAGTTTTTCTAAAAACTCAACTGGGTTTTTGAGGCTTGCCAGAACGACGAAGTCTCTTGTAGGTAGGTATAGTACTTTCTCGGGTTTCGTAACCAGCAAAAAAGCCTTTTCCCGGTTCCTCAATATAAACCAACCGGCCTTTAAAGTGGGCGCGCCAGTGCCGCCTGTCCGGACAACGGGTTGTAACGACCGCTCTTGGTCAAGATTCACGACCCTTGCTTCATCGAGTCTTAAGTCCGACAGTAAAATTTCCGGACTGCCCCAGCCCGCATGAATCACCAACGCTTGAGGAGTTATTTCCAACGTGGCCGTTTCCTGCTGATAAACAAGCCATCCCCCCATCATCAGCCCCATAAAAGAAAAAGGCAAAATAAAACGAAGCGCCAAAACCCGCCATTTCCCCTTAACCGGATCATTCGATTCCTGAGCCATTTTTAAATAACCAAGGATCATAACGAATCCGCCTAAAACAAAAACAGCGTAAAGCCACCACAGGCCTTCTGCAGGATAAATTCCGAAACTCACAATGGTTTCTCCACCTGAGATTTAAGATTGCAGGTTTAAATAGCTTCGATGGCGCCGTTGAGCCTGGGACGCTGGGAGGAAGGTAAAAGAAGACTTAGAAAGGAACAACCTCCGATTTACATATGAAATCAGAGGGTTTACTAGTTATTGACTGACGCCGTTTCTGTGGGGCGGGCTTGCAGGTTTTCCAACTCACCGGACATTTTTTCCAGTGATTTATTTTGCCTGCGAATTCGGGATCTCAATTTGATTTGAGAGACCACTCCAAATACCCAGGCTAATAAAAAACCGCTACTGATGGAGACAAAAACGACGACCAACAGGGGCGCGTGAAAACTGTGCAGTTCAAATAGAAGGTCGTAATAATACACCTCGACCACATGCATGTTCTGCACGGAAACCGAGGCGATGATAATGGAAAATAATAAAAAGATGAAAAACTTGAAAGTGGCGCGCCCTCTCGAGTTGCCGCCCTGGTCTTCGCTCTCAATAGAACTCATGATTTATTTCCCGCAGTTGATTTAATGGATTGGGTTTAATGATGTTCCGCCCCTGCTTCTTCATGAGATTCTTCGTGGGCCTCTTCGTCCATTGAAATCGCAGGAAGCTCCTCGACCTCTCCGGCTTCATGCTCCAACTGGATTTCGCCTACAGGTTCTTCAGCGTGTCCGGCGTCGGCGTGAACTTCCTCAGCGGCCTCTTCGTGCCCGGACTCCTCTGCCTCGGCGTGACCTTCATCTTCGGCTTCATCTTCTTCGCCATGAGCCTCTTCAGCAGGCTCTTCTTCTTCATCGGCTTCGGCGGATTCATCCTCAGCGGCCTCTTCGTCTTCTGTTTCTTCACCGGCTTCAGCATGTCCTTCATCGGAAGCCTCTTCTTCGCCCGACTCTTCTTCGGCTGAAGCCTCATCCTCTGCGCCTTCACTCTCGCCGTCGTGTTCCTCAGCGGCGGCTTCGTCTTCTCCTCCGGCTTCTTCATGGGAACCAGCCGCGCCGGAAGTATCGCCTCCCAAACGCTCGATCAACGACTCGAGATTTTGAATGGCCTCGTCTGTATCCGATCCGCCCCCCATTTCCTTAAGGGTGAGTATCGCTCTCTTCAGGCGTAAAATTTTAGCTTTACGCTCGGCGGCGTTCATCTTGTCTCGCAATCCTCCGACCTTCTTATTGATACCGGTGATGCTTGCGGAAACCTCTTCCTTGAAAGGCAGGAATTCATCGGTGATGCTTTTCAACGCGGCGTTGACCGACAGCATCTGAGTCTCTATGGAGGACACTTTGACTTGTTCCTGTTCGACGCCGGCCTGAACCCCGCGCAATTTATCGTCCAGATTTTGGACCATGAACCAGATAAAACCAACGCCCACAAGCACGCCGCCGACGGCAAGAATCGTCAGGGCTTTCATCATGTTAAACTGTTCCTGTACAGAGTCTATTCCCGGCAGGGGTTTGCCATATTCCGCCTTGAGGTCGTCTTCCTTGTGTTCTCCCTGCGCATAATAGGAGCTGGCGTCTTCCTTCGCTTCGCGCTTGATTTCTTCTATGCGCTCCTCATTGCTCTTTTCACCTGATTCTTTATCCATATCATCGCCGCTAACTGCCATAACTCCTCCAGGATTTGCTTAAAATAAATTCTTATTCAGTTTAAATAAATATAGATCATTGAAGCGTAACCCGGGCTTCAATTCCAATCGAATTTACAGAAAAATGCTATATAATAAGTGTAATTATGATCGCAGTAAGGCTTATGACGCTTGCGCAAAGCGAGACTGAATCAAATTAAGTTTAGCCGCGCCATAGTTTTACCTTGCTCGGCCCTGAGATTTTTCGGACAAACAATCGTAAAACCTGCCATTTTAAAGCGGCTTGGAGAAAAATGAAGACTGATATTACAAGCGGTCCCGGCATTTTGTCAAGAAAAATCAAATGGGCGTTGGGTCCGTTTTTTATCCTGTTGATTCTCCTCTCCCAGGCGGTCGCCGCCCCAGTCAATCAAGGCTATTTTGATCCTTTGATGACCGCGTCGCGGTTGATGAGCGTCCCGAAAAATGAATTGGTTGTCGTGGATACGCGGTCCAAATTGAAGTATTTATTCGGCCACATTCCGGGAGCCGTCAACCTGAGCAGTTGGGAAGAATTTACGCGTAAAAAAAACGGCTCCCCCGGCTTTTTGATCGACGATCTAAAACTCATCGCACAAAAACTGCGGTCGGCGGGAATCGATCATTCCAAAACCATTGTGGTGTACGGCAACCCGGAGGACAAATGGCGGTCCGACGGACGTTTCTTCTGGATGTTTGAACGGTTTGGATTTCAAAAAACCGCGCTGTTGGACGGCGGACTGGACGCCTGGACCGGAAAAGGCGGCGAACTGGAACGCGGACGCGGCGACGCCCCTCGCCCTTCCAATCTTAAAGCGAGCGATATCCGACTCAACGAGAACGTGATCGCCGACAAATCCTGGATCAAGTCCCGGCTGGGATCCCCAAATATAAAATTGATAGACAACCGGGAAAAACACGAATATGAAGGCGCCACGCCTTACGGCTCGAAGCGCGGCGGCCACATCCCCGGAGCCGTGCACATTGACTGGCGACGGTTTTTCTCCGACGATGGATTTTTGAAAAACCGGGAACAGGTCAAAGCGCTTTTGGCGTCCTACGGGATAAACCGCGACGACGAGGCGGTGATGTATTGCACCGGCGGGGTGCGGTCGGCCATGGCGTATTTTGTTTTCCGCCATTTAAAAATGAAAACCAGAAACTACGACGGGTCCTGGTGGGACTGGAGCGCCGACCTCGTTTTACCTGTGGAGTCCTAACGACAAAATGACGGATCAATACATTGCGGTCGCCAAGCTGGACGAAGTGCCCGTCGACGGACGCAAACGGGTGGAGATCGAAGGCAAGCGCATTGCGCTATTTAACGTGGACGGCGAGGTGTACGCCATACTGGATACTTGTCCACACAAAAAAACCGCGCCGCTGGTGCGCGGGACGCTCGACGGATTGGGGATCCGCTGCCCGAATCACGGTTACCGGTTTGACTTTAAAACTGGGGAATGCAACGTGAGTCCGCAATTCGACACTCAGGTGTTCCCGGTAAAAATCGTCGGCGACGATATTTTAATTTCCCTCGCCTCCCCCTCCGACTAACCATTAGGAAGCTTTGCTAAACAGCCACGCAAAATATTTTTACCGGTGGCGCGAACCTTCTTCGTAGCTTTGGGAATCGTTTTTCTGGCTGTGACCGGAACCTTCTTCATGCGAATGACTTTCCCCGCCGCCACCGGAACCTTCGCCAGAAGGCGCGACGCGCGAGGGCCTACCCAACGCTTCCGAGGCGTGCGTGAGCGCCGCGTCGTATTTTTTCAAAGCTTCGCGGGCGTTCACCAAGGCGGTCTCTGTATGGCTGACCAGGGTCGGGTCGGCGTCCGACATTTTCAGGCTGAACTCCAGATGTTTTATCATCTCTTCTAATTGTAAATAACCTTCCTCGCCGTGACCCAAACCTACGCTGGCATGGCCCTTGGCCTGCGCCCAAACGGAACCTGAGACCAAAAATAACGCCGCGAAGACCAAACTAAAAATAAAACAAATCCTGTTTTTCATAATTCCTCCGAACCCGTTTTCCCGGCGTCATATTTGCGCAAGGCCTTTAGGGATAATGAACGTTTCAAAATAATATCTGCCTTTTTTCAAGCCTTGTCAAGCTAGCCAATTTCATTTTTACGCAATAAAAAAAGCCTCCGGGAAAGTTCCCGAAGGCTTGATATATTTTACGATCCAACCGCCCGTCACACCTGCATGCGCATGACTTCCTGATAGGCTTCGACAATCTTGTTGCGCACTTGCATGGTCATGCGAAACGCCAGGTCGGCTTTGCTGACGGCGATCATCGTGTCGTGAATATTTTGGGAATCGCCGGTGACCAGTCCTTCTATGGCGCTATCGGCGTCTTTTTGTAATTCGTTGACCTGCTTGATGGAATCAGTCAGGTTTTCGGCAAAGGATTTCCCATCCTCGCCCGATTCCGCCTTGCCTGTCTTGCCAAGATCGGTGAGGCCAGGTCCCAAGACCGCCTTGAGATTATTTTTTACTGTAAAGTCGCTCATAACGTCAAACCCATTATCTCATTTTCTCATTACGAGGTAAACATTTATAAATTCCGTGTCAACCTAATTGAGCCTCGAGCGCTATTGAGCGCTTTCGGTGATGGCGGCCCGCAAGGTGGAACCACGTTTTGAAAATGCCTGCGCGATGGTATTATACATTAATTGGGTCTCGGCCAATTTGGCCATTTCTTTATCCACGTTCACGTTGTTGCCGTTGGATTTTGCGGCGTCCGGCTCTTCAATCACCTCGGGTTGCATGTGTTTCACCGCATTGGCCTGCGCGCCGATATGTTTGGGATCCGTGTTCGCCATATGCAAACCGCCTTTGCCCACCCCAGCCTGACGCAGTTGTTGGGCAAAATCAACGTCCACCGCCTTGTATCCTGGCGTTTCCATATTGCTGATATTATTTGAAACCAGCAATTGCCTTGCAGATTGAAAATCAAGGCCCTTCTTCAATAGTCCTGGGGTCTTATCGGCAAATAAAATTCGGTCCAAAAGCATAATCTTCACCTCCACCTAGTACTAAGCAAGATGAATGCCAACTTTTAAAATCCGGCGATATCCACATAAGTAATTGATTTAATTATATTTATAGTTCACTCTCCCAATTTGGAATGCTGATTTATTGGCAGTTTTTTCCTTTGCCAGCGATGATTTTTTGACATGCCATTCAAAAAAGAATCTCCGCCACAAGCTGACGTTACATTTTATGTTATACTATGCTTCCAGTTTTATGTAACTTTTCTACTCTTCCAGTGGAGCCTACATGCCCGCCGACCTAAAAAAGCTAAGCAAAGTATTGCAAGGGTTTGCCAAGGAAAACCTTTCAGATATTTTACATTTCACAGCTCTCGGGCTTAAGGAGAAGTACAAAAGCACAATGGTGCGGGTTTACCTCGAGGACTTGTACGAGGGTATGCTCATTTGCCAGTATGTCACCGGCGAGGACCAGCCACACGAACATCAGATCCTGCACTACATTTCCCCCAAGGAATCGGTAATTTCCCAGGCCTTTTTCAAAAATGAGCCGGTAGCCTCCTGGGATTTGCCGGAAGACTTCGACAGTTACCGGAGTCCTTTTGAAATTAACGCCAATATCCATTCCTCCCTGGTTCTTCCCATTGTCTATCAATTGCGCCCCATCGGAACCATCAGCCTGGACTGGGAAACACCGGGGACGCATTTAAGCCCGGCGCAAGTTGAAGAAATCGCCAGGTTTTTATCCTTGAACAGCGTGGTGATAGATAAAGCCAAACGCTTCCATCAGAAAATTTCATTCTCTAAGCATCTGGATCTGGCGCGAAAAAAGGAAGCCGCCTGGCGGATGGTTCGTTCAGCCGTTAATCTAATCGATAAATTGTCCCTGGCTTCGGTCTTGGTCCCCTCTTCCAGCTCGGGTTCTCAAACGGAATCCATGGAACCGCAGGACCAAATCCAGGCGCTTTCCGTTTTTTCGAAGGACGAAAAGGACGCCGACGTCTACCTCAGCAAAGGCCAGATCAGCATTTCCAAGGGAAGGAACCTTATCAACCGAATATTAAAATACGACAAAAAAAAAGGGTTGGTCGTTCGCAACCTGAATCAGAAAGCGGTCTATATTCCCGACGTCCGCGAAGAAGAGTTTGAACGCAAGCCCATCGCCAGTAAAATCGATCTGGTCTCCCTTTACCAGATTCCGAAATTCAATCCCACCACAGGCCAGTTCATTTGCGCGGTCAATTACTTTACAAACTCGACTTACGAGTTCAAGGAATCCGAGAAGCGGCTTTTGGAAGAACACGCCTCCATGGTGGAAAAACTGATTCTCGAGGAAAGCCTGGCCCACATCGAGATTGAGGTGCTTTCCGAAATCGAGGAGCTGCTTTCCGGGCAGGACGATTCCCTGCGCCATTTCCTGGTAAAAATTCTCGACAAAACTTCGGAGTTGATTGGCGCCGACTGCGGCACGATTTCCATCATGAAAACCGTCAACGGTCAATCCTGGTTGATGGTCGAAGACGAACAGGGAAACCCGGTCGGCGCGAAATCGCGCGGCTGGAAAAAAAGTAAAATCCCTCCTCTAAAAGTAGGCGGCGCCGAGTTGCCCGAGGAATTAAAATCCCTGAACGGCTACTGCGCTCATCAGGCAAAACCCATACTTGTAAACGACGCTCAAAACACCCTGCTCACTCAGGGGTTTTATAAAGGACTGTCTCCAAAAATCCGGTCCGAGCTGGCAGTTCCCATCATCTCCGGAAACAGCGTTTTGGGCATTATCAATCAGGACAGTTTTAAAAGAAATTTCTTCAACGAGGAGCATAAAAATATCCTTTTGATCATTGCCCGACTTATCAGCCAAAAAGTTTACAACCTGAAGCAAATCGAGGAACTGCGCGGCGAGATGACGGAAATGAGCCGGGACATTGAGTACCGCGACCCCAAAGTGTCCTCGTATTTTTTTGGCAACGTTATAGGGAAAAGCCAGAAGATCAACACGCTGGTCAGCCAGATCAATACGGTGGTGGAATCCATGTGCCATCAAATGTTGCAATGGGATCGGGGGGATCATCCCGGCAACCTGATGGGCCTGCCCGCCATGCTCATCACCGGGGAGACGGGAACGGGCAAGGAGTTTTTCTTCAATAATATTTTCTCCCTGATCACGGAAATTTTTCAAAAAACCCGAGGCTCGGACCACAAACTGCCGCTAAAAAAAACCAACATCGCGGCCTACAGCGGCGAACTCACTTACAGCGAACTGTTCGGTCACAAGAAAGGCGCCTTCACCGGCGCGGACTCCCATCGCCAGGGAATCCTGGAAGAAGCCAACGGAGGCGTGGTGTTTCTGGACGAGATCGGCGACGCCGATCCCAAAACTCAGGTTCAGTTATTGCGCTTTCTGGACACAGGCGTGTTCATGCGCCTGGGTGAAAACGACCCCCGGCATTCGAGGATATTTCTAATCGCCGCCACCAATAAGAATCTCGCGGAGGAAATCAAGAAAGGCGCTTTTAGGGAGGATCTTTTTCATCGGCTCAGCGCCCTCAGCTTTCACATCCCGCCCCTGAACGAACGTAGGGAAGATATCGACGACCTGGCGACTCATTATCTGGGTCGGCTGTTCCAGACTTACAAAAAGGATTTAGCAAAAGACGCACCCCCGCCCACCTTATCCAAGGAAGCGGTGGACTTTTTAAAAAACTACCACTACACGGGAAACGTTCGCGAGTTGAAAAACATCCTGATGCGCGCCACCTTGTTCAGTCAGGGAAACGCCGTTACGGCGCAAGATATTATGACGGCGACCCGGACGGAGGAACCCGTCCGATCAACCAACGCCCTGAAACGCCCTGACGAAAACGGCGGAGGCGAGGTCGAAGAAATTCTTGCGACTCTGGAAATTCTCGAAAAAGGGGAAGGGACTTTTTGGACACACATTCGCCAGCCTTTTCGCGATAAGAAAATGACGCGCGACAACTTGAGGTCGATTATCCAACTGGCCAAAGACCGCTATCAAACCAACCTGCCCGGACTGGCGGTTAAGCTCAAGGCCTGCGGTCCGAATTTCCGGAGCGACGGAGGGGAAAAAAAGAAGTTCAACAGCTTTAAAAACTTTTTATACAAAACCGCAAAAATCACGGAGAATTGACAACCGCCTAACGGCTTATTTAAATCACTCCTCGGTCTGATCCTCTGGCGCTTCATCCTGTTGTAACCTGCCCTCCATTTTTGAAACCGCGTCTTCAACTTTTTTCTGCGCATCGTCGACTTTCTTACCGGGGATCGTTCCCCTCTCCTCGGCCTTTTTCTTTTGTTCGTCGCAAGCGGCGACGCCAAAAAGCAACATTCCCACAACAATCACGCGCATAACCTTTATACAAAGTTTCATTTTGCCTCCCAAAAGGTGAGTTTACAGTCAAATTAAAAGAGTATAACGTTCCAACCCTCCAACCCTCTTACAACAATGCCTCCGGCGGCCGGCGAGGCGCCGGGGCCATTAGTTGGCGAATGGAAATTTTTCTTTTAATGCCCCTCCCCGTCCTCGTCGCTAGCGTGTGAGGAAAAAAGGGGACTAAAGTCGACTCGACAGCTATCAATTTAAAAGGATTATTCCAAACGCCGCTATCTGCCTCCGGGCGCATGCCCGGCGCCGGTTGGAAATTTTGGAAACATCTGCTATAATTCTCCAACGCCTGCCCTGCCCTGTTTAGTTTACAGGACAACCCAACGCTATTTACCTTGTTAAACGCGGAACGTTTTGAATCCCCGATGCGGCGCAACATGCGCGACGAACGCAGGGCGGCATGAATCCAAACAAAACCAATCCGATACACTTTTCTATTATATTCATTTTAAACATTTGAGGAGATTTACATGGCGCCCACTACCGTAGCCGCAGAAAAATTCAAAGTCAAAGACCTTTCCCTGGCCGACTGGGGCCGGGAGGAAATCATCCTGGCGGAAAAGGAAATGCCCGGCCTGATGGCTTTGCGCGACAAATATAAAACTTCCAAACCCCTCAAGGGCGCGCGCATCGCGGGCTCCCTGCACATGACCATTCAAACGGCGGTCCTGATTGAAACCCTGATCGACCTTGGAGCAGATATCCGCTGGGCCTCCTGCAATATTTTTTCCACCCAGGACCACGCGGCGGCGGCCATCGCCAAAGCCGGCATTCCCGTTTTTGCCTGGAAAGAGGAAACCGAGGACGAATACTGGTGGTGCACGGCTCAAACCCTTCACTTCGACAACGATCAGGGACCCAACATGATCCTCGACGACGGCGGCGACCTGACGGATTACGTCTATAAAAACCACCCCGATATGGTTGCGGAAATCAAGGGGATCTCCGAGGAAACCACTACGGGCGTGCATAAATTGTATCAAATGATGAAAGACGGAAGCCTGAAAACTCCGACAATGAACGTAAACGACTCGGTCACCAAGTCGAAATTCGACAACCTATACGGTTGCCGCGAATCGCTGGCGGACGGCATCAAACGCGCCACGGATATTATGATCGCGGGCAAGGTGGTTGTGGTTGGCGGTTACGGCGACGTTGGAAAAGGATGCGCCCAGTCCATGCGCGACTTGGGAGCGCGGGTGCTGATTACGGAAATCGATCCCATCTGCGCCCTGCAGGCCGCCATGGAAGGTTACGAGATAACCACCATGGAAGAGGCCGTTAAAGAAGGCGATATTTTTGTCACCACCACGGGTTGCAAGGATATCATCCGCATCGACCACATGGAAAAAATGAAAGACGCCGCCATCGTTTGCAACATCGGCCATTTCGATTGCGAAATCCAGGTCGAAGCCTTGAACAATTTTCCCGGAATCAAAAAGCAGGTCGTCAAGCCGCAGGTGGACAAATACACGTTCTCCGACGGACGTTGCCTCATCCTGCTGGCGGAAGGCCGCCTCGTCAACCTGGGTTGCGCCACCGGCCACCCCTCGTTTGTAATGTCCAACTCTTTCACCAATCAGGTACTGGCCCAGATCGAGTTGTTCAATAATAAATATGAGGTGGGAGTTTTCACCCTGCCCAAGAAGCTTGACGAGGAAGTCGCTCGCCTGCATCTTGACAAGCTGGGCGTCAAACTGACGACCTTGTCCAAGGATCAGGCGGATTACCTGGGAATTCCACAGGAAGGACCGTTCAAGCCGGACCATTACCGCTATTAATACGTTTCAATAGCAATTAAAAACCCCGCTTCCAATTTTTGGGAGCGGGGTTTTTTTATTTTGAAATTTTTAACAAAGCGGCGCGAAGCAAAGTTTCCGGCGGGCAGGAGTTCGCCCTTCCATTCTCATAATACACCCGACACTTGAAACCATATTCCTGAGCGGCCCCGCTTGCATCTTCAATATCCCATCCGTTAATCCTTACCGTAGGCGAACCGGGAAACTCATGTTCCACCGCCGCTCTCTCGTCTGCTATTTCGATTTCGATCAAACCGCAATCAATATTCAACTCCCGCATCAGCCGCAACAAAAGACTTTTGGATGATTCATGACCAGGACATCCCTGGAAATATAATAGTTCGACTTTATCTGAATCCTTCATCATCCAAGAGGACGTCGATTGAAAAATTCCCGCATCCAGGGAATGATTTTTTCATGGGCGTCTTCGACAATGTAATGGCCCGCCTCGTCGACTTCGTGAACTTCGGCTTTGGGGAAAATTTCTTTCCATCGGTTCAGAAAATGGTCGTTAAAACAAAAATCCTGCTTGCCCCATATGATAAGTATGGGACGGTCGCTGAACTCGTGCAACCGCGATTCGATTTCCTGAACCACCGGATAACTTGGAACGTCGGGGGTCATGGGAATGTCCTGAACGAAGCGCAGGTTGGCGACGCGGTTGGCGTAGGAATCGTAGGGCGCCAGATAACCAGCCTTGACCTGCGGAGTCATGCGCGCCCTTTGCTTACAGGCGCGAACCACGGCCATGCCGGCAAAGGCGTTGAAGCGCCGGATGGCGACAGAACCAATCACCGGTAGTCGGCAGACTTCTATACTGAAAGGAATATGCGGCGATAAAAATGCGGCGGTATTAAAAATCACAAAGCGTTTTACTTTTTCGGGATGGCGCAGGGCAAAGCCCATGCCAATGGCCCCGCCCCAGTCGTGAACCGCCAGAGTGATGTTGTCCAGGCTCAATCGTTCGCAAAGCGCTTCCAGGTTTTCTATATGTTGGGCGAGCGTGTAATTATAGTCCTGCGGTTTGTCTGACAGGCCGCAACCGATATGGTCCGGCGCAATGCATCGGTAATCTTTGCTCAAATCCTGAATTAGATTGCGGTAATAAAACGACCAGGTGGGGTTGCCGTGGAGCATGACAATCGGGTCGCCCTTGCCTTCGTCCAGATAATGATACCGGTGGCCGTCGAGAAAAATCTCCCGCGACTCGAAAGGATACAATTCTTTGAACGAAGAAACCTCCGTCACCATTCCACGCCCAGCATGAGGCAAACCAGCCCGCTTCCAATTCCCAACAGGGCTATTTTATCGGCGCTGTTCAGAGCTCCTTCGTCCTGAGCAAGCGCCAGGGTCGTTGGTAGGGAAGCGGCTCCCGTGTTGCCCAGAAACTCCAGCGAAGGAAAATCCTTTGCGGGATCCAACTCTAGCATATTGAATAGAAGTTTCCGGTGCATGGTTCCTACTTGATGGGTGACGATGCGGTCGACGTCGGAGTTTTGCCACGCAAGAGTTTTCTTTGTCGCCGCCCAGGTTTTTTGCGCCAGGGCGCAACCTTCTTTCATCATGGTTTCAGAATCGGTTTCCATAAGCGGCGCCGACTCGGTGTGCACGCCGCGGTCCTGGGATCCCTGGCACAATTCGTTGAAGCGGGTCTCTACCATCGACGCGCCGCCTAACAGTTTGTGGGTCGTGGTGGCCAGGTCTTTATGCGCCAGCAAAACGCCGACGGCGGCGGAACCGATGGTGAGCGAAGCGAAGGCTTTTTTAATTTCCGCGCGGGTTGTGTTCGGTCGAGCCAAAAGGTTTTCGATGGTGTTGTCGACCAATGGACCGCCGTTCTCCCCGGCCACAACCAGACCGGCGCGAATCTGCCCCAGCTCAATCATCGTCGCAACCTGTACCATACCGTTCAATACTCCAAGGCAGGCGTTGGAAACGTCGTAAAGCAAAACGTTTTGCGGCAAACCCAGCTTGTGGTGAACCACGCTGGCGGTGGCCGGCTCCAGAAAATCGCGACACACCGAGGCGTTGATCAGGCATCCAATCTCCTTGCGATCGAGCCCGGCTTTTTGCAGGGCTTTCTCTCCGGCCATCGCGCTCGCCTCGCTGGGGAACGTTCCCTTGTCCCAAAACCTTCGTTCTTTAATGCCGGTCATCAACTCCAGTCGACCGGCGGGCAATTTCAGATTTTCATATATGGGCCCCAGACGGTTTTCTATATCCGCTGAGGACACTATGTTTCCAGGCAGGCAGCTGGCGATGGATTCTATGAAAACGTTTTCAAAGCGCATCATGATTCCAACTCCCCGCCGCGGTCTCCCTTTTCGCCCACGTCCAGAAATTGCATCTCGTGATATTTCTGGTAAATACCGCAATGAGCTAGCAACTCGTCGTGGGTTCCGGTTTCCACAATTTCTCCATGACTGAGCACTATGATCCTGTCGGCGTGTTTTACGGTGGAGAGCCGGTGCGCGATGACAAAACTGGTGCGATGTTCCATGAGATTATCCAAGGCCGCCTGGACGAGTTTTTCCGATTCGGAATCCAGAGACGAGGTCGCCTCGTCCAAAACCAGGATGGGCGCGTTGCGCAAGATGGCGCGGGCGATGGCGATGCGCTGGCGCTGTCCGCCGGATAGTTTTACGCCGCGCTCGCCGATAATGGTCTCGTACTTTTCGTCCAAAGTCTGCACAAAGGAATCGACGTGAGCCGCGCGCGACGCTTCCATCACTTCCTCCTTACTTGCCTCCGGAGCGCCGAAGGCGATGTTGTTCCAAATCGTGTCGTTGAACAAAAAAGTTTCTTGCGTGACCAGCGCTAAATTGCTTCTCAACGACTTCAAGGAAAATTCGCGGACGTCCACGCCGTCGATTTCAATCCTGCCCTCGGTCGGATCGAAAAACCGGAACAAAAGATCCACCAGCGTGGTCTTTCCCGCTCCGCTCATCCCGACGATGGCAAGAATTTCTGATTTTTTAACTTCGAGTTTGACGTTTTTCAAAACCATCGCGGCGCGAGAAGGATATTTAAAAGAAACGTCGCGAAACTCAATGGATTCATTTAAACCTACCAATTCCTTTTTCCCGGCTTCGGATTCCTCCAAAGGCCGGTCGAGAACTTCAAAAACCCGCTCTGCGCCGGCCAGCGAGGTTTGAAAGCGGGTATAGATTTTGAACAACAAGCGAACGGGCGCGTACATCATAAACAAGGCGACGATGAACGCGATAAAAGTTCCTTGCGAAACCTGGCCGTCCAGAACCTGAGTCCCGCCAAACCAAATGATAAATCCGCCGCTGACCGCTCCGAGAATTTCCATGAACGGAGAGGTGATCTCGGTGTACTTCACGTTCTTTTTCATGACCTTCAGGAAACCGGCGTTGATCTCAGAAAAGTTTTTGCTCTGCGCCTCTTCCATTCCAAAGGCGCGGATAATTTTGACCCCGGAAAATGATTCGTGAATATACGACGTCACGTCGGCGAGAATCGCCTGACCCTTGTGCCCCAGGCGCCGGAGTTTTCTGGCGATGTTGGATATCGGGAGAACGGCGATGGGAAAAACAATAGTCGCCATCAAGGCCCAGTCCCACTTAAGGTAAAACACCCAGCAGAACAGGCCGATCAGCATCATCGAGTTTTGCAACAGCTCTTTCACCAGGTTGGTTACGGAGGATTGCATGATGGAGACGTCGTTGGTAATTTTTGAAAGCAGGCGTCCGGTGGATTCTTCTTCAAAAAAGCCCAGCGGCAGGGAGTGGATGTGGTCGAACATTTGCTTGCGCAGGGATACCACCAACTCCCAGGAAACGCCAAAGATGATCAGGTTCTGAACGTAGGAGAGTCCGCCCTTTATCGTATACATCCCAATAAAAAGCAGGGGAATGATCCGCAACATCCCGTAATCTTTATTTACAAATATCTCATCGAACGTTTTTTGGATGATGGGCACCGGGGAGGTGGCGATCAGGCCGACGACGACGGAACAGAAAATTGCCAGCCCCACTTTGCCCCAATAGGGTCCCAGGTATTTCCAAAGACGCTTGTATAGTTGAAGGTTCATGGACGAGAAATTAACCGCGAATTTTTAAAACGTGGAACAATGCAAAAAAAGCCCCTGAATCATCGATATCGAATCAATGAAACAGGAGCTTTATTATAACAGGATGATTCATCCTTAAGTTTTGATTGAGCTTTGGAACTCGAAGCGACTTTAAACGCCGGACTTCTCCTTTTTCGGGAGAAAGTCTTCCAGAGTCATCCCGTTCTTCACGGCGTCTTCCATCATTTTTTTGGACTCTTCAATCCCGGTTTCGCACACTTCCTGGGTGATATGCTTTATTCCCTTGGATTGCGCGTATGCCATCACCCGGTTTTGCGTGTTGTCCCGCATAAACCCGGCGGGCACTAGCTCCAGGCGCTCGTTGGCTTTATCGTCCCAGGTGAAATCATCCGCGCTCATTTCCTTGGCGCGATGGTCGTCGCCATTGGAAGAGCCGATTTTTTCATTGAGGATCTTTTCAAAAAACGCCACGGTGATGGGGGAAATTTTCTGCACACGCGCGTTTTTCTCAACCCGCGCATGAGCCTTGCGACGGATATGACCTTCCGGATACTCGTTCAACAAGTCGAGAGCGTCCTGGGTCCATTGCACCTCTTCGGAATCAAACGTGGTGAAGGTGGTTACTTTACCCTCTGTTTCGGCCACAGTTTCCGACCCTTCGTCGTCGACTGGAAGCAGACGTTCCATGCCCGCGCTGCACACGCCGCATTTCACCGCGTCTCCGCCCATGACAGCGCCACAGTCTCCGCACATGAGCCGGAGGTCCGCCGCGGCTTTGCCGGAATGAGCTTCCATCATTTCGTCTTTCAAGGAATTGAGGCCTACCTCGTTGACGGGATCTTTGCCTTCTACTTCCGCCGAGCGGATTTTTTCGCCGATCTTCTGCATGGCCTGCATGGCTCCGGCGGGCAGGATGTTTGCTACCGCCTCGGTGATAACACCGGACGTGATCATGCTATGGCCGCGCTCCAGGGCGTAACGATAAATCGCCGTGGTGGCCATGGGACGAACAAACCCGGGGATGTTGAGCAGGCGCTCCTTGGCTTCTGCCGTCCAGTCGATGCTTTCCTCCGCCTGCATATCCACCGGCGGTTTGAACACCTTGCTCGACAGGTAAACGTTACAGGGAACGAGGCGCAGAAGATTCTCGGTGTTGCCTCCGATATCCATGTCCGGAGTGCTGTGCACGCCAATGCGTCCCAGGATGAGCAGGTAGGGATTTTCCTCGCGGGCGTACTGCAGGACTTTTTCAAACACCTTGCCGTCCAGAAGGCGAATGGTGCATTCAATCCCCTCTTCCTCGACGAGCCTGCGGGAAATTTCCAAATGCGCCTGATAGATTTTGGCCAGTCCCTTGTCGATAATATCTTCGTGCAGTTTTTCCTGCTGTTCAAACTTGAATACCTTGCCCGCTTCCTTGGACAAAACGCCGGTGAGGCTGTTGAACATGGCGTAATGAAAATAAGGATCGAAGGTGGAGATGACTTCCAACGGCTTGTTAAGCGCCTTCGCCATTGCGATTCCCGTCTTCAACCCGCCAAAGGAGTAGCCGCTCCCGTCGACGGAGACGACGATTTTTCCGCTGGACGGCTTTTCTCCATGCAGAGCGGGGATGTTTTTGATGACCAACGTGTCGGTCTGGATGCGGCGAATCACGCGCTCCGCTACCGTGCCGATCTGGCTGTCGCGGATGGCGCCGAGTCCCAATGCGCCCAAAATCACCAAATCATAATCCGATTCCTTAATGTCCCGAACCAGTTCCACCCAGTTCTTGCCTTCCAGGGATTTCCCGACGAAGGGAATGTCTTCCTGAGTACAGCGGAACTTGGGCACGTCGAGGTAAGAGTCGGTGATGACCTCCATGCCTTTGGTGATCAACTGGTCGTGAATATTTCTTTGCTTTTCGAGTTCCTCTTCGTCCTGATATTCCTCGGGCAGGCCGCTTTCCATCTGGCGGAAACGCACGTCGTGCATTTTAGCCGCGTAAACGTGGCTGGCGCTGATGGTGGTCCCCTCGCCTGCCTTGGCGAATTCGAGGGCCATGTCTATACAGGTATTTGAATAATCGGAGTTATCGACTGGGATATAAATATTTTTAAACATGAAGTATGACTCTCCCTTTCAAACTGCGGGTAAGTATATTGGATATATTTTTTATATGAAAACTTTTATATGAAAACCCTGAAAAATTGAAAATTTCAGGGTAAATCCAGCGTCAAAAAGCTAAAAATGTCCATCGGGATTCTAACAAAATATGGCGGACTGTCAATATAAAACAGGGTGAACCCCAAACCTTCCTAATAACCAACAATTCTATAGTTTTCCAGAACTAAGCTAATAAAAAAAACGGGAAAAAATCCTAACGGTAAAAGCGAGATTAATAATTTAGTGAGACCCAGTTTTTTGGTTTGAAATGATGTAATCCTAACCAGGCAAAAGACGCCAAACAACCTCATAATATTAATTAAAAATATCACAATAACTTATTGAAAAATTTAACTTTTTTAAACACAGCCCAAGAATAGACGCCCTCAATTAAACAACGCCTTTACCTCGGAAACCTCGCGCAGGGCGTTAGGCGGGGGAGCTTCCTCGTTCTTTTTGGATTGCATGAGTATGGCCATGCGCGGGGTTTTGGGATTATTGAAAATTTCCTGCGCCAGTTTCTGCACCGCTTCTTTGGTGGTATTTTCCGTCGCCTGGATCAGTTTTTTCTTGTAGGCGAAGTCGCCATCCTCCTGGGTGGCCAGGTAATACAACTCCCCCATATCCTCGCCCATCGTTTCGCCCTTTTTCTTGAATTTCAGCAACAAGCTTTCGCGGTGCTTTTCAAAATCCGCGTCGCTCAAATTCTCGAACAATGCAGGCGCCCCTTTAAACCAAGCCTCCACGCGCCGTTCCAACTCAAACGGACTGTGGTTCGCCGACTGGATCACAAATTTCAAAAATATCCGGTCCTCCAGACGCCGGTAAAAACTCCACACCAGATAACCGAGTTGCTGGTTGGTGCGCATTTGGGTGTAAAAGTCGCTTTCAATTACCGCCGCCACCAGCGAAGCGTTCACCTGGCGCGTAAATTCCTTTTCTCCCACTTGAATGGCGTAGGCCAGGGAGTTATTGTTGTCCTCCACTTTTTGGGCGAACTCCACGTCCCGACCGGATCCCAACACCTCAATCTTCGGCTCAAACCTCTCCGCCTCCGGCAAGGGACCGCTTTTTATTTTGCCGAACAAATTGTCCAGACTCTTGCGAATCGCCTCTTCCGTCCAGTTGCCATAAACCATCCCGGTCACGTGCACGCGCTGGTAAAGAGACTTGGCAAAGTCCCGGACGTCCTGCAGGGTGACGGGTTTCAAAGCTTTGACAATATCTTCCTCGCGGTACTGTTTCTTTTTCCAGATCAGGCCGGAATAATACGAGCCGCGGGCGTAAGCCTGTCCCAGCTTGCGGTTTTCATAACCGCGAAGCATCGCTTCCTTGATATTGGCGAATTTTTGTTCGTCGATATTTGGGTTCATCAGGTTGGACGCCGCCAGGTTGGCCAGGTCGGATATTCTCTCTGAATACCCTCCCACGGTGAAGACCACGCCTTTTTTCTCCAATCCCAATCCGTAGGAAAGCCCGGAAAGCTGGATGGGATAGACCTCCTCGTTCAAGCTTTCGGAAACGGCGGCGGCGTATAGCTTGGCGCGAACGTAATTTTCGACTGTATCGTACACCCGGGGCGTTTCAATCTGCAGTTTCATGAACGCCTTGGGCTGATTGAACCGGTGATCGAACTTGAAGTACACTTTTCCCAAGGGATTGTTCCACACCAGATGAGGATCCTCGTCGTACAGCTTCAAATTGTATGGGATGAATTTGTTGGGCGCCGGATAGGAAATCCCGGAAATTTTTGCGGGGCGCGCCAGCTTTTTAAACGCCTCGCCTCCCACCTCGGCGAGGGAATATTCCGCGTCGTAAAACGGCGCCTTTTGGTCTACCGCTTCAGAATTGGTTTGCAAAACAACCAGCATGTTCTCCGGGGTCAACGTGTCTAAAACGGCGGAATAGGCTTGAGGGTCGTATTTTTTAAACAGATACGGCAGGGTCTCGACGTCTTCCAATTTAAAATCAAACATCAGCGCCGATTTTCCCGCGACGTAGCCCATGCCTTCGTCCTTGTCCTTCCAGTCAAAGTCGATTTGAGCCATGGCCTGGTTTTCCTTGAAGGTATACTCTTCAATCCCACGCTTTCGGACCCTGTCGATATAAGAGAATATAAGCTCCAGAATTTTTTCGTATTCCGCCACGCCTTTTTTTGTGAGGCTGACGGAGAAGGTCATCGAGTTGATATTGGGATGACTGTACCCACCGCCTGCGGAAAGCCCCAGAGCCAACCCCTCTTCCTTCAGTTTGGAAAGCAAAGATCCCTTGCCCTCATAGCCCAAAATCGATCCGATAATGGACGCCGGTTTACTGCCCTGGTGGTCAATCAAATGAATGGTGGGAAACTCCAGGCTCATTTGCCGAATGTCCTTGATCGTCTTGATTTTTAGCAACCGGTATTTGCCCTCCAACGGTCTCCGAAAATTGGAATCGATTTCGGGCAGTGAAAACTCAAACCGGGGAATGTCCGCGAAATGTTTTCGGACCAGCGCTTCCTGCTCGTTCAACGGCAGGCTGGAAAGCATCGCCAGTTTCATATTGCCTGCGCTGTAGTAGGTCTCGTAAAACTTTTTTAAGACGGGCCGATTGTCTCCCGCCAGGGTCGATTTGTTTCCGGTCCCGAAATTGGAGAGAGGGTGACCCGGTTCGGAAACCAACCCTTTAACAAAACTTCCCCTCCAACCGTCGTTCAATTTGTTTTTATCGTGCTCGCTGGAAACGGCGTTGACCTCCCGTTCCGCGTAGGTGGGATTAAACAATGGCTCCTTGAAAAACTGGCTGAACCGGTCCAGCGCGCCGTCGAACGCTTCATGGGAAACCTGAAAAAAATAGTTGGTGATTTCCGAAGCCGTGTAAGCGTTGCTGCCCCCGGAGTTTTCATTCAAGTATTTTTTGTAGTCGTCGACTTCGGGATATTTTTTGGTGCCCAGAAACAGCATATGCTCCAGGTAATGCGCCAGTCCCATTTTATCCTTGGGATCGTACAGGTGCCCGGTTCCAACAGCCAGTGAAGCGGCGCTCCGGTGCACCTCGGGATCGTATTCCAATAAAACGTCCAGTCCGTTTGAAAGGGTGAGGATGCGGGTTTGGCGGTCGTCCGCCTGGGAAATCCCGGTAAGGATCAACAACCATAGGAGCAGAATTACCTTGAGCTTGATATATGATTTAAAAAAGGACACCAAAACCTCCATGGGAAAACAATCGAGAAGAAGCGCAAGAGCTTGCGCTGAAGGAGCAAAGAACACTCTTTAAATTATACCCATCTGAACCGGCGGAATGAAAAAATATTTGGGACCCGGCAAGCGGGGAGAAATTTGACAAAAAAAAGGCCCGCCTGACGGCGGGCCTTGGACTGATGAACCGGACTGCTAACGAGATTTGGAAAAATTTCTATCTAAATTGATCTTACCGGCGACCTCGCTGACGGTGGCGGTCGTCGTCGTCTTCACCGTCGTCGTCTTCGCCGTCATGGTCGTCGTCGTTGTTAAACTCGATCCGGAATTTACCGATCGGACCGTCACAATCTCCGCCGCCAATCACGTTGATCACCAAATCGTCGGTCGGCTCGTCGTAAATCGGAATGGCCAGTAAGGAACCAGGGCAACCGTCGTCGTCCCAGGCAAACTCGATCAACTGGGTGCCGGTGGCGGCGCTTTTGGAATATGTTTCGATAGTTCCAGTCAAACCAGATTTGGTATTTTCCCAGGTTCCGGAATAATCGCTGTCCACGCTGATAAAGGGGCCGGTCGTCAGTTCAACCATGATTTTCGGGTTTCCAGAGCCGCCAAGTTTCAGGGAATAAGAATTAGCGAATGAACTAGCAGGTTGGGCGATAAAGGCAACTGCAAACATTAACAAAAAGGCTTTTACAGAATTTTTCATGAAGTTCCTCTCTTTTCCAGGTTGAAGTTACAATTAATGGGACTGTTCAAAATGGCTACGCCAGATTTTGTCCGCGTTTTGGGAAAAGAACGTGCAAGCCCGAGGCCAAAACTTGTTTAAAATTTGAGAAAGTAATTATTTTTCAATTAACTACCCATTTTCCAAGCCTTATTTTTTTAAAATATTTTTTGCGGGAACTCGCGATAAAATTTTTGGGTGGGATGTGTAAATATTTTTTCTCATAATTGGTAAAAATTTATCCAGTTTGGAATTTAGCATCTTTTTAGATACATGAAACCCCTACCTCCCAATAAGAAAAACACCGATCATAATCAAAATTGAGGCAGTAAGCCTTTGTTTACCAAATGGTTCCCTCAGCTTCCAACATCCCCAGCAGACCACGAACATCACGCTGATTTGTCGAAGGGCAACCACGGCGCTCACGCTTTCAAACTGTAATACAACGCAAATCAGTCCATAAGAACCTACCGTAGCGGCGCCCGCCAGCAAACCGGTTTTCCAATCCCTTCTCCAGGCCGACAAGATGGTTTCTTTGGGATTTCTTAAAAATAGATACGCCAGGCAAAGAGAAAACCCAACAAGGGATTCCAGAAAGAAAAACAGAAATCCATTGAGAACGGGCTGGTCGGGATAGGCGATTAGAAACGCATCCATGCCGCGTTTGTCCACCAGACTGTAGGAAACCACAAGCGCCAGGGTCACAAACGCCCACCGCAAGTCCTTATGGATAACCGCGTCGAACAAATTTCTGAATCCTCGTATTAAATGCCCTTCAAAATGCAGGGTGTAAATGGCGAGAAGTATGAGGACAATGGCGAAGAAGATAGGCCCGGTCAGTTTCTCGCCCAACAATAACCAGGCGAACAGGGGCACGAATACCGGGGCGGACCGGGCGATGGGGTAAACGTAGGAAATGTCCTGCGTGTCGTAGGCTTTGGACAAACATAATATATATATCCCGTGCAGAACACCTGAAGACGCCGCCCAAAATAAAATTTCTCCCGAAAAGGAAAACTGACCGTTGAAGCTCCAAAACAGAACTCCAAGAGCCATTATCCAGGCTCCTTTTAATCCGGAAAAAAATTGCGGCTCGGAGCTTTTTTGGGTCACAATATTCCAGAAGGCGTGGAAAAAGCTGGACAGCAAAATCAAGGTTATACTTAACAGGGACAAACCGCCGGTCTCCTTTTTAAATTACCCGCGCAAGACGCCGGGTGAGTGGTAGGCTCTTCAAAAAAATTTAAGTTTACGCGCCGGTTGCGGCAAAGCAAAATCAAAATAACATGATCCCAAAAATCGCCTTCACCCATTATTGCGTTTCGGATATGAACCGGGCGCTCGAATTTTACCAGAACGTTTTGGGATTAACGTTGGAGCTGAAAGAAGCTGAATGGTCCGAGTTTCTGATCGGCGGGCAACGCCTGGCTCTATACTTAAAAGAAGGCGACGTTGAAAAGTCCGGAGGCGCGGTGGTCTGGTTTCATGCAGACTCCATAGAAGAAACGGCGTCCGAGTTGAAAAACCGGGGCGTGCTTTTCAATCAGGACGTCCGGGAATTCCCCTACGGTAAAACCGCAACTTTTCTGGACCCGGACGGCAATCTGCTCGGCTTATATCAACCGCCCAAATAATGAGATGCATGGTTTTTCCCTTGAAGTTTGGGGATGAAAGGGATAATTTAAAGAAAAACTATAACCCTGTACGCCGCAATCTTTTCATCAATTTATAAATATCATGTCCAATCCCTTAACTCACTTTAATGAAGAAGGCCGGGCGCGGATGGTCGACGTTACGGACAAAGACGTCACCGAAAGAACCGCGACCGCCCAGGGCGTCGTGCACCTGCAACCCGCCACGTTGAAACTCATTAAAGAGCGTGGAATCAAAAAGGGCGACGTTTTTGCCGTGGCCCAGGTGGCGGGAATCATGGCGGCAAAAAAAACCTGGGACCTGATTCCCATGTGCCATCCCCTGCCTCTAACGAGCGTGAACATAAAGTTTTCGGACCGGGCAGAGTCCAACCCCACGACCGGCTTAAGTTCCATCCGGATCGAGGCCACCGCAAAGGTCACGGGCCAAACCGGCGTGGAAATGGAAGCGCTGACCGCGGTATCCGTCGCGGCGCTTACTATTTACGACATGTGCAAGGCCGTGGACAAGGGAATGATTTTTAATAATATCGGGTTGACGCATAAGGACGGCGGCAAGTCCGGGTTGTTTCAACGCGAATTACCGGAAAACGGCAAATGATCACCGTAAAATATTTTGCCAATTTAAAAAGTATCGTCGGACGGGAAGAGGAAAAACTCGACCTCGGTGCGGAAACTACCTTGCTAAAGATCAGCGAAGCCATCAGCCAACACTCGCCGAACATGGGAGAATTGATCCGGGAAAAGAAAGTCATGGTCTCCGTCAATATGGAAATGGTCCCGCTCGATGCGGTGATCCGCGACGGCGACGAAGTGGCCCTGCTCCCGCCCTTCTCCGGCGGCGTTTAGTCTACGAGGCAAATATGACCACCGCCACAGCAGAATGGAAAGTAAGAATCCAGAAGGAAGATTTCAACGTCAACGATGAAATTGAGTTGATGAAAAAAGTCTCCAGAAATATCGGAGGCGTGACCACTTTCCTGGGAACCGGACGCGCAATTTCCAAAGGCGAAACCATCTCGAAACTCAATTTCGAACATTACCCCGAGATGGCCGAGAAGAAACTGGAAGAGCTTCGTCAAAAGGCCATCAAGGATTTCGGCGTCATTGATATGAGCATCATCCACCGTATCGGCGAAATCGATATCGGGGAAAACATCGTTCTCATCGTTGCGGCGTCCGAACATCGCGGCGAAACCTTCAAAGCCTGCGAATGGGCGATTGCCGAACTCAAGCGCACGGTTCCCATCTGGAAACGGGAAACCACCGGTTCGGGAGAAGTCTGGGTTTCCCCCACTCCCTAATAAAGCCGCGTCCGCGCCAGCAACCGGTTTTCACAACGCTTCCTTAATTCGTCTTCAGACCGGAGAACCGCCCGGTCGCCGCCCTTCGACCCATGCTGGATTCCCTACCCCCAGGAACCGTCGTCCTCACAGAAACCGCCCTGCAATCCCGATGGCTTTTAAACCTTTTCAATAAAAAACGACGAGCCGAGGGACGCACCGTCTGGGCGACGCCGCAAATCCTTCCCCTACGCCCCTGGCTGAAAAAACTCTGGGCGGATTCCTGGCCCGATCGCTTTATCTTGTCCGAATTACAGAGCGCCAAGTTATGGGAGAACATTATAAGTCGGGATCCCAATTTCAATTCCAACGACCTGTTGCGCCTCAAGGGAGCTGCCGCACAAGTCGCACAGGCGTGGAACCTTGTCGCCCGATATGGAATTCCTCTGGAAAGCGCGCAATTTGTCTGGACGCCCGAAACTGAAATTTTTTACCGTTGGGCGCGCAAATACAAACAAAGGTTGGAGGAGTGGCGGGCGCTGGACGCCGCAACCTTGCCCCGTCGTTTTATAGAGACCGCTACAGAAAAAAATTTTCCGTTGCCGGAGTCCGTTTTCTTCTACGGTTTTCGGCGCCCCTACCCTCAACTCCAGTCCCTGGCTGATTTTTTAAAAAAGCAAAACGTAAAAATTCAATTCCTACCTGCGGCGTCCCAGGACGTTTCCGAATCGCTTGTTTCAAAAACCAGAGACGACGGCGCCTTTGAGGTCAGGGAATTTAAAGACGCGAAGGAGGAATGCGTCCAATGCGCGCGTTGGGTCCGGAGCGAATACGGCTCCGGGAAAACCATCGGCGTTGCCGTTTGCGATCTACCCGCTTATGCTCCACTGCTCCAAAAAGAAATGAGCGCGGAGTTGGCGCCACGCTCCGTCTACCCCTGGGAAGAGGTCGACCTGCCCTTCAATTCGTCCCATGGAGAGGCATTGTCTCAGGAGCCTGCCGTCCACTTAGCCCTGGCCCTTTTGTCCGCAAACAACGAAACCGTATCCAGCTATCTCGCCGCCGCAATTTTAAACACGCCCTTCCTCGCCGGCGCCGAACAGGAAAAAGAGGATAGGAACCGAATCGATCTGGCGCTCAAGAAGGAAGGACTGATTTCCATTCCATTAAACAAGATTCGCGAACTGGCAAAAAAAAATGGATGCGTCCGGTTGGAAGCTATTCTGGATTCCTGGAAAAATCTCATTCGGTTCCAGGGCGCCGGAACGCTGCATTACTGGACGCATGAATTTTCGCGATTTTTAAAAAACCTCGGTTGGCCCTGGGATTCCAAAACGGGCGCCAAACAAATTTACGTCAAAAACATTCACCGGGCATGGACCCAATGTCTGGACGGTTTTGCCAGCCTTGATAATTTATACGGAAGCGTCGGCAGGACCCAGGCCGTCGATCTTTTACGCGAACTGGCGAGGGATAAAACTTTTCAACCGGAGCGGGAATGTAAAAGCGTCCAGGTCGTCGACCTTGACGAGACCTATGGATTGGAGTTTGACCGTTTGTGGATACTGGGGTGCCATGCCGACGCCCTGCCCTCCATGCCCGCGCCCAATCCTTTTATTCCTTTTCATTTGCAACACTCTCATGACGTCCCTCATTCCTCCGCCCTGTGGGAGCTTGAGAAATCGGAAAAAATATTGGATTGGATTTTGGACTCCTCTTCCGGCGCGGTTTTCAGTTATCCCGCCTGGGACTCAAATTCAAAATTCCGCGCCAGCCCGCTGTTAAAAAAACTGGGACCTCCTGAAAAAAATCTCCACATCGCCGTATCCAATAAACTCGTCGACAAAATATCCAACTCAGCCGGTCTGGAAACCTGGGACGACGGCGCCAATATTGTTTTGTTGGAAGAAGAGCGCAGGCTAATCGCCGAAAGAAAATTACCCGGCGGGCATAAACTTTTACAAAACCAAACTCAATGCCCGTTCCTGGCTTTCGCTTACCACCGCCTGGGAGCCATAAGCCGGGAGGCTCCGGAAATTGATTTTGAAAACCGGCAAAGGGGAACGTTGGTTCATAAAGTGTTGGACCTGTTTTGGAAACAAACCAAGTCCCGAGCCAATTTGCAAACCTTGGCAATCAACGATCAACTCGCCTCGAAAATTAAAGACTGCATCGCCCAGGCGCAACAATCCTTCGCCGAAATTTTAGCGGGGCAAAAAGAGTTTGCCGCTCTGGAGAACGAAAGAATATTTGATCTTACAACGACCTGGTTGACCAGGGAGTTGGAGCGACCGGATTTTGAAGCGGTGGAATGCGAATACCAGATCAATGTAGACGTCGGAGGTCTCGAACTGGTATTAAAAATCGACCGCATGGACAAGACAGAAGACGGGTTGACCGTATTGATGGATTACAAGACCGGGTCTTCCCTGACTCAAAAAGATTGGTTTCAACCTCGCTTGCAGGATGTTCAACTACCTTTATACAATTACCACTTACGCCCCAACCTCGCGGCCATTGCCCATATCCAGAAAGAAGAAAGCAAAAGCAGGTTTTTATTTTTTGGCGAACCCGTCTCCACTCTGCCGGGAAAACCCATAAAGTATCAAGATGAATGCAAGGAAATGTCGTTTGCAGAATTAACCGAACACTGGAACGGCCAACTCCTAAACCTGACGGAAGAATTCAAAGCCGGCGTTTTGAAAGTCGATCCTTTCAATTATTTCAAAACCTGCGAAACCTGCAATCTCCAGACCCTGTGTCGCGTTGAAGAGCGCAAACTGGCTCTGCGCGGCGTGATGGAGGAGGAATGAACTCCCCCATCGCCGATCAGTTTCAACGCCAAAAAGCCCTCGACCCCGCAACCTCATTCATCGTCCAGGCCCCGGCGGGTTCCGGAAAAACGGAATTGCTCATCCAGCGGTTTCTCAAATTACTGTCGGGGGTCCGGCGCCCGGAGCAAATCCTGGCCATGACCTTCACCAGAAAAGCGGCGGGGGAAATGAAATCCCGTGTCATGGAAGCTCTCGACCGGGCTGTCTCCGAGGAAATACCGAGCCTGGAACATGAGAGGATCACCTTTCGTTTGGCTCAAAAAGTTTTGGAAAGAAACCAGGAGTTTGGTTGGCGGCTTCTGGACAATCCGGCGCGTCTGAAAATCATGACCATGGATTCATTTTGCGCGGCGCTGACCTGCCAACTCCCCACCTTGTCCGGCCAGGGGGCGTCGCTTTCAATCGAAGAACAGGCCCAGGAATTGTACCGGGAAATCGCCCACGCCCTTTTAGAAAAGACAGAGGAAAACAGCGCCGACGGCGAGGCCGTGCGAACCATTTTAAAACACGTGGACGCCAACAAAAATTCGTTCGTCGACCGGGTGATCCAGTTATTGGAAAAACGCGATCAATGGATGACTTATTTTTTTGAAAATTTCCAATTGGAAACACGCTTTCAAAAAGATCAGGAAGCTGTTTTAACTGGATTGGTCGAATCCATCCTTCAGGAAACCGCCAACTCCATACCCAAAGAAAAGATCGACCCACTGATAAAATTCGCCGCCTACAGCGGCGACAATTTATCCGACGACGATCCAGGCTCATGTCTGCGAAATTTAACGACTCTTCCAGAACCGAAATCTTCCCGCTTGGATCAATGGCGCACTCTTGCAACGCTTCTGCTCGTAAAAGACGGTTCGGGATACAAATGGAGAAAACAAGTTACCGTTAAAAACGGTTTTCCTTCCGGCGCTAAAGAAGAAAGGCAAATTAAAAAAGACTTTTCTGAATTTTTATCCAATTTGAATCATGAAAACGCCTTTAAACAAAATCTGTCAAAAGCGCTCGACCTGCCCGACCCACAATTCTCCGAACAGGAATGGAAGGTTTTAAGTTCCACCCTTTTGCTTCTCCCAAAAATTGAAACGACCCTGCGCCGAATTTTTCAACAGCGCGGCAAAACGGATTTTTCCGAGCTGGCCCTTTCCGCCCTGAAAGGTTTGGGTTCCGCAGACGACCCCTCCGATCTCCTGTTGAAGCTGGACGCCCGGATCGAGCATATCCTGGTGGACGAATACCAGGACACTTCCTACAAACAAAAACTCCTGTTGGAAAAATTGACTGCTGGGTGGAGCGTCGGCGACGGTCGAACCTTATTCATCGTGGGCGATCCCATGCAGTCTATTTACCGGTTTCGCGACGCGGAGGTGGGATTGTTCCTCCAAACCAGAGACGAAGGATTTGAAAATGTTCCGCTTCAATCCCTCGTGCTGGAAACCAATTTCCGCTCTCAAAAAAAGATCGTTGATTGGGTCAACGCCTGTTTTAAAACTTTATTCCCGAAACACGACAACCAGGATTTGGGAGCCATTCAGTACTCTGGCTCCATTGCGATTCATCCGGAGATGGACGTCGAGGGCGCGGTCCTTCATCCCTGCGCCGACGACAAAGGGATCGACGAAGCCGGACAAATCACCCAAACGATCCTGGATATAAAAATTGAAAATCCCTCGGCTTCCATAGCCATTCTGGTGCGCGCCCGATCCCATTTGAAGGAAATCGTTCAACGCTTCAAGGAGAGCGAGATTCCCTTCCGGTCCGAAGCCATCGACTCCTTGACCAGCAGGCCGCACATCCAGGATCTCCAGGCCCTTCTCAAAGCCCTGATGATTCCTTTGGACAGAATTTCCTGGTTGTCGATTCTCAGAGCGCCGTGGTGCGGTTTATCTTTGAAAGATATCCACTCGCTCTGCCTGAACAGCGGACAAAGACCTGTCTGGGATTTGTTGAATGATCGAAGTCATACAGAAAAACTGGGACCCGACGGTCAGGCCCGCGTCGAGCGATTCGCTTCGGTCCTGGAAAAAGTTCAAAAGGCCGCGGTTTCCACGCGCATGGGAGACCTGATCGAAGCCTGCTGGGTGGCGCTGGGCGGGCCGGCATGCGTGAACGCCGAGGACCTGGCGGACGTCGAAATGTTTTTCGCCAAGGTTCGCGAGGTTTTGCGCGACGAAGACGCCAGGACTCTTCACCATTTTGATCGCGCCATTGAAAAGCTTTACGCCAACCCAACGGTGGAGGATGAACACGCCGTTCAAATCATGACCATGCACAAGGCCAAAGGGCTGGAGTTTGATTACGTCCTGCTTCCCGGCCTGGGCGCCCGAAAAGGCGCGGAGAAACCTCGCCTGATCCATTGGATGGCGCACGGCGCCGATTTATTGCTGGCGCCCAGCAAGGAAACTGGAGGCGAGCGGTCCAAAGTTTTTGATTTCCTCAAAAGCCTGGACAAGGAAAAGGAAGAATTTGAAACCCTGCGTTTGCTTTACGTTTCCGCCACACGAGCCCGGAATCAGCTTCACCTGTTCGGCCATGTCCCCGCCGGGGGCGACGAACCGTATCCCGTCAAATCGTCCCTGCTGGAAAAATTGTGGCCCTATGTGGGAAATGATTGGGGGAAAATACATGCGGATTTAAAAATCAAAACGAGTCCATCTGAAACCGCTGCGCAAAAACTGGATCAAAGCATCCGGCGTCTCCCCGCAAATTTTGTTCTTCCCGAAGACGCAGAGGACCGGGATTCCGATTCACCGGTAAAAGAATCGATGAATGAAGAAGCGCCGGACTTCCAATGGGCGGGCAACCAGGCCAGAGCGCTGGGAAACGTGCTCCACCGCGTTTTTTGCGACATGGCCGAGCAGGGATTGGATTCCTGGCCGATGGAAAGAGTTCAAAACCTGGAGCCGCAAATAATCTCGGCCCTGCTTTCGGAGGGTCTTTCCCCCTATCAGGCCAAAGCGACGTTAAAGCAAGCCATGACGGCATTGAACCATATTCTCGAGGACGAGCGCGGCCGCTGGGTCTTGACCGATCACAAGGACCATCGGTCCGAGTATCCATTGACGGGATGGGACGGGGAGGAATTTTTCAACCGGGTGATCGACCGAACCTTTGTCGACGAAAGCGACGTGAGGTGGATCGTCGATTATAAAACCGGCCGACACGAAGGAGCCAAACTGGAAAAGTTTTTTAAAGAAGAAAGCGATCGCTACCGCGAACAGTTGAGCGTCTATGAAAACCTGCTCCGCATGGAAGGAGAAACCCGGCAAATAAAAAAGGCCCTCTACTATCCCATGCACCAACGCCTGGTAGAAATAGAATAAAACCCGAAGAACTTCGGGGCTTTTTCAAAAGAAAAAAAAGATGGGGGAAATGGGGATTAAAAAATTATTCGATCCCCTGCGCGGCGAGCCAGCGTTCCACTTCCAGGGCGGCGGCGCAACCGGTTCCGGCGGCGGTAACCGCCTGCCGATATTTATGGTCGTGAACGTCGCCGGCGGCAAAGACGCCTTCGCAACTGGTTTCCTGGGTTCCGGGTTTGACTTTGATATAACCCGTTTCGTCGAGGTCGATCTGCCCTTGAAAAATTTTTGTGTTGGGGACATGGCCGATGGCGTAAAACAATCCAGCCAATTCGATTTCTTTTTCTTCCTTGGTTTTTACGTTCTGGATTCTGGCGCCAGTCAAAAAATCGGTTCCTATCGAGTCTATCAAAACGGAATCCCAGACCATTTCAATTTTTTCGTTTTTCAGAGTGCGCTCCGCCATTATTTTTGAAGCGCGGAGTTCATCGCGCCGATGGACCATATAAACTTTCGAGCCGAACTTTGTTAAATACATAGCCTCTTCGCAAGCGGTATCCCCTCCGCCGATCACCATCAACGGCTGGTTGCGGAAAAAAGGCAGCGCGCCGTCGCACACCGCGCAGGCGGACATCCCGTTGTTCCAGAGTTTCTCTTCATTGGGCACGCCCATTCGCCGGGCGGTGGCTCCGGTGCAGATGATCACGGAATGAGCCAGTTTTTCGGTTTTATCTCCCTTGATGCGGAACGGACGTTGGCTGAAGTCGACTTCCTGAACGTCCTCCTGAACCATTTTAGTTCCGAAGCGTTCCGCCTGTTTGCGAAACAGTTGCATCATTTCCGGACCGTTGATCCCGTCGGGAAAACCCGGATAGTTTTCAACGTCGGTGGTGGTCGTCAATTGTCCTCCCGCGGATCCTCCCATGACGTAGCCTTCGTACATGAAGGGGGCGAGGTTGGCGCGCGCGGAATAAATGGCGGCGGTGTGCCCGGCGGGACCGGACCCGATGATCGCGATTTTTTCAACCTGGTCTGACATTGAAACTTATCCTTTCTATGGTCGAGAGCGCGCGCAACGAAACCCGACGTCGCTGTAACTGAAATCGGGAAACCGGCTCACTCTGTCGGATGCTCTAATAAAATGGCGCGCGGAATTCCACGATCCGCCGCGCGCTCCTTTTTCCTTTCCCTCGGCGGGTCCCTTGGGATTATCCGCAACGCCTTGGGTTTGATAGGGACCGTACCAGTCGGCGACCCACTCATAAACATTGCCGAGCATGTCGTGCAGGCCCCGCGAGTTGGGATTCAACGAACCCACGAAACGCGGCGAGCCGCTGTTGTAGTTCAACCCGAAATGGGCGCCGCCCAGATCGTCGGCTTGCGCGGCGACTTCCCATTCCGCCTCTGTGGGCAAACGTCCGCCCTTCCAGCGGCAAAAATCCTCGGCGTCCTTCCAACGAACAAACACGGCGGGCTGTTTCATGTAGGAGAAATCCTTGGGACGGCTTTCGTGTAAATCATTGGGGCGGCATTTCGACTCGGCCGCGCATTCATAATACTGCTCGTTGGTCGCTTCGTACTTATCGATACTGTAGGCGTCCAACTTTACCTTGTGCGGCGTCTCGTCGGCGCACCAATCGGAATTGCCCTGCCGGTCCTGGCAATAGGCGTCCCCTACCGAGTATTCTCCGCCGGGAATATCAATCATGCCCGGAGCTGCCTCGTCCGCGCAGACGGGGGCGGCCAAAAGCAAAAGCGCTACTGCTGATAGCATTCCTTTAGAAAGGGTACATTTCATATGGATTATTTCTTATCCAGTTCCTTTAAAATCCGGCTCTGAATTTTTTGAAAGTTTGCGGGAAGATTGATGGGTTTGAAAGCGTAATCGGAATGCACGCCTTTTATTTTCCGGGCGTGGTAGTTGTAAAGAAACTCGGTGAATTTAAGTCCGTTGGCCGTGGAAATAACGACCACCTTGTCCTTTTTCCTGATCACGCCTTTCCTGGCCAGTTTTTCTGTAACCGCTAAGGCGACGCCGGTGTGCGGACAACATAAAAGTCCCGTCCGGTTTCCTTTGCCGGCGGCGTTGGCCAATTCCTGTTCGGTCGCTTCTTCCACTATGCCTCGAAAGGCCTGCAAGGTGCGAATGGCTTTATTGACGCTGATCGGGTTGCCGATCTGGATGGCGCTGGCCTGGGTTTTCCGCGCGCGAATGGGTTTGAAATCCTTGAAGCCATTCTTGAAACTGCGATACAAAGGATCGGCGCGCTCCGCCTGGGCGCATACCAGGCGCGGAAGTTTATCGATCAATCCCAATTCCTTGAGCATCAGGAACCCGTTTCCAATCGCGCTGACATTGCCCAGGTTGCCTCCGGGAACGACGACAAAATCCGGAACCGCCCAATCAAATTGCTGGACCAGTTCGAAACTGATCGTTTTCTGCCCTTCAATCCGCAAGGAATTCATCGAATTGGCGAGGTAAATATTATTTGCGGAACATACTTCCTGCACCAGTTTCATGCACCCGTCGAAATCCGTGTCCAGAGATATGGTCAGAACGCCGTGGGTGATGGGTTGAATGAGTTGGGGAAGCGAAATTTTATTTTTAGGTAAAAAAACAATCGCCGGAATGCCGGCCACCGCACAATAAGCCGCCAGCGCGGCGGAGGTGTCTCCCGTGGAAGCGCAGGCCACGGCGCGGATTTCTTTGCCTTCGCTGATCATTTGCTTGACCATGGAAACCAGAACCGTCATTCCAAGGTCCTTGAAGGATCCCGTGTGGGCCATGCCGCATTGCTTGATCCATAAATCATCCAGCCCGATCTGACTCCCCAATCGTTCGGCCCAGAATAAATTGCTTCCGCCTTCGTAAGTGGAAACGATATTTTCATTTTTAAGATTGGGACAAACCAGTTCCTTTTTGCCCCACACGGAACTGCCGTACGGCCATTCGTGTTTGCGATATCTTTTCTCGAACAAATCCTTCCACCGTTTCGGCTTCCACTTTTTAAGTTCATTCAAGTCGTGCCTGACTTCAAACAAGTCGCCGCAGGTATCGCAACGGTACTTGATTTCGTTGAGAGCGACCTTTTCAGGACAGCCGTTAATGCATTGAAACCAGGAGTTGAGCTTCATGTTCAGTTTTCCACTCGAATGAAGTTGGCTTTTTGGCAAACGACCTCTAAATGGTCGATTTCACTCAGGGCGTCGCGGACGTTCTTCTCGACGGCCAGATGCGTCATGATGATCAAGGGAACGCCTTTGCCTTGCGGGCCCCGCCCCCTTTGAATAACGGATTCTATACCAATGGAATGATCTCCGAGGATTCCCGAGATTTTTGAAAGTACGCCCGGTTGATCCAACACGCCAAAGCGCAGGAAATATTCCGATTCGACCGATTCAATATTTTTAAGGGGAATTTTTCTAACGTGTTTCCCCTGGTAAGACTGCGCCGGAAGCCTGTCTTTTGCGCCGGAAATAATGTTCCGGGAAATTTCCACAATGTCGCCGACGACGGCGCTCCCGGTGGGAAGCGCTCCCGCGCCGTGCCCCACCAATATATTTTCCTCCATATAATTATCGCAAACGCGGACGGCGTTTAAAACCCCATTGATGTTCGCCATGGAATGGCTTGCGGGAATCATGGCGGGATGCACACGAACGTCCAGAGCCTGCCCGTCGAACTTGGCGACCGCCAACAGCTTGATCCGGTAGCCAAATTCGCGCGCGCATTGAATATCTTCCGGGGTGACGCTGGATATTCCCTCGATGCAAATTTCTTCCATGGCAATCCGGGCGCCAAACGCCAGGCGCGCAAGGAGAATAATTTTATGCGCCGAATCCATTCCTTCAATATCGAAAGTAGGATCGGCCTCGGCAAAGCCTTTCTCCTGCGCCTCCTTGAGAGCCATTTCGAAACCGCAATCTTCATCCGACATTTTACTGAGGATGTAGTTGGCCGTGCCGTTCACGATTCCTTCAATCACGCCAATATCGTTGGCGACCATGGCTTCTTTAAGGGAGCGGATGATTGGAATGGCGCCGCCGACGGAGGCCTCGAATCCAATATTTAAATGTTTGTCTTCCACGGCGGAAAAAATCTCGTCGCCATGTTTGGCCAATAACGCTTTGTTCGCCGTGACCACATGTTTTCCTGCGGCAAGAGCTTTTAGGATAAACGTCCGGGCGGGTTCATAACCGCCGACCAACTCGACGACGATATCGATCTCGGGATCGTCAAAAATCTCGTCCGCCTTATCGGTCAGGATTCCCGGAGCCACGGCGACTCCGCGGTCGGTCGTGATATCCAAATCGGCGATTTTTGTCAGCTCAAGCGAGGCGCCCAGTCTTTTTTCCAGGGTTTCCCGGCTCTGGGAAATTATTTTAACCACGCCGGCTCCGATGGTTCCGAATCCGATCAAACCGATTTTTATCGTTTTATTGTCCATAACTCTTTACGCCTGAATTTTATAATAACTCGCGAATGCCCCGAATCGCCTGGCGGGTTCGGTGTTCGTTTTCCACTAAAGAGAAGCGGACAAATTCGTCGCCGCCTTCGCCGAAACCGATCCCGGGGGAAACGGCCACCTTGGCTTTCTCCAAAAGGAGCTTGGAAAACTCCACCGATCCTAAATGCCGAAGTTTCTCGGGAATTTGCGCCCAAACAAACATGGTGGCTTTGGGCGGTTCCACGGTCCACCCGATCCGATTGAGTCCTTCACACAGCACGTTTCGACGCAGGTAGTACGTGTCCCGTATATCCTCGACCCATTTCCGAGGTCCATTCAGAGCGATCACCGAGGCGATTTGAATGGGAGTGAACATTCCATAATCCTGATAACTTTTCAACCGGGTGAGCGCATGAATGAGTTCCTGGTTACCGACGGCAAAACCCATGCGCCATCCTGGCATGTTGTAACTTTTGGACAGGGTAAAAAATTCCACCCCCACGTCCTTGGCGCCGGGAACCTGTAAAAAACTGGGCGCCTTATAGTCTTCATAAACGATGTCGGCGTAGGCAAAATCGTGAATCACAATCAATTCGTGTTCCTTGGCGAACGCCACCACTTTTTCAAAAAATTCGATATCCACCACCTCGGTGGTTGGATTGTGCGGGAAGTTGATCACCAGGGCCTTCGGGCGCGGCCAGGTTCTTTTAAACGCTTCCAACAACGCCTCAAAAAAATCCCTGTCCTTGTTCAACGGCACATTGATGACGTCGCAGTTGGACAAAATGAATGCGTAGGTATGGATCGGATAAGTGGGAGTGGGCACCATGATGGAGTCGCCGGGACCCGTGATGGCAACCGCCAAATGTGAAATTCCCTCCTTGGAACCTATGGTCGCAATGGCCTCGGTATCCGGATCCAGTTCCACCGAATAATTACGCATGTACCAATCGGTAATAGCGAGGCGAAGTTTATAGACGCCCTTTGAAAGGGAATAACGGTGGCTTTGCGGTTTCCGAGCCGTCTCGATCAATTTTTCGATGATGGGGTCGGGCGGAGGCTGGTCCGGATTTCCCATTCCAAAGTCGATAATGTCCTCCCCCTGACGACGGGCCTTGAGCTTCAACTCGTTAATGATGTTGAAAACGTAAGGGGGTAAACGGTTGATTCTAGGAAATTCCCGCATGGTTTGAAGGCCTAATCTATTACTTTCAAAAGTACTGTATGAATTAAAGAGGACTCTGTAGGCGGGAGGTCATACTCTTCCCAGACAACAATAAAAACTCGCGTAAGATAGCACAATTCCCAAAAACCGGCAAGGCGGCAAAAACGCTAAACTACGCATAAAAACCGGGCGTTCAGGTATTAGGAGGGGAGTTCCAAAAACATTCACGGCGATCAAAATAAATTTTAATCGTCATTCCCGACCCATCTTTTTTCTTGATTAGCAACGTTGGCAAAGGGTAGTATTCCCTCTTGGATTGACCGCCCACATCCGTTTATCCCCATCAAACCGCTTCCCTGATTTACCGGTAAATTCTTATGGACTATGCGAACACGATTCTCCTGGGGATCATCCAAGGAGTCACGGAGTTTTTACCGGTCTCAAGTTCGGGCCACCTGATATTAGCGCCCGTGGTTTTTGGCTTTAAGGATCAGGGGTTGGTGATGGACGTCATCCTGCATCTGGCCACCCTGCTGTCGATAATCATGTTTTTCCGCCAGGATCTGACTAATATAGTGAAAGCTATTATAAGTCCCAATGGCGACCCTGCTTATAAAAAACTGGGATGGAGCCTCCTGATCGCCACCATCCCGGCGGGGATCGTCGGTTTGGTTTTTGAAAGCTGGATCGAATCCAATCTGCGAAGTTCCACCTTTGTCGCCTGCAACCTGATTTTCTGGTCTCTGGTCTTTTGGATCGCGGACAAAAAAGTCACAAAAACTCCTACCTCGGACGTCCGCGAAATGAGTTTTGCCCAAATATTTTTTATCGGTTGCGCCCAAGCCGTGGCGCTTTTGCCGGGAACCTCGCGCTCGGGAATAACCATCGCGGCGGGTTTGTTCGGCAATTTGTCCAGAGAGGCGGCGGCCAGGTTTTCTTTTTTATTGGGAACGCCCATCATCCTGGCGGCGGGAGCGCATAAATCCCTGTCAATTTTTACTGTGCCGGGAATTCAATTGGACGTTGGCCTGGGGGAACTGGCGACGGGATTTTTAATCACCTTTGCGGTGGGTTATCTTTCTATAAAAATTTTGCTGGACGTCGTTAAACGCCTCGGTCTTTTACCTTTTATTATTTACCGAATCCTGCTCGCCGCGTTGATCCTGATTTATTATTAAAGCGCGCAATTTAATTCCATAAAAAAAGCCGGTCGGGGGAAACCCGACCGGCTTTATTTTTTAGTTCCCGAAGGAACGGACGATGATTAGTTGCAGCTTACGTTCATCGGAATCGTGCCAGTGTTGGTGATACGAACTTCGCCGCTGATGTCGCCAATGCTGTCGCCGCGGCTGAAGTTATTTTGACCCTTCAAGGTCACGCTTTTTTTACCCATGCTGTGATACTCTTGGGTGTGCGCCTTGCTACCAGGCCCTTTACCGGGAATTCCTTGATCATCCGTCGGTCCCAAAGTAATCGGAATCGTGGTGAAGTTGGAAGACTTCCAGATCACCGCGTTAGCGTTTCCGCGATCGCCAGCGGAAGAATTGCCAACCGCTTCCAGAGTGATAGATTTAGCGTTGTTGCAACTCGTTTTGCCGCCCGGAGCCAAAGACGCGGCCGATGCGCTGGATGCGAAACAGAATACAGAAAAAATTACAAGGCTAACCAAAACAGTTTTTTTCATAGCTTCATCCTCCCTACCCTAGTTAAGATTTAAAAACATTATAAAAGACTGTTCGAGGTAAATACCTGTAAGGTCCACCCCCATTTAATAAATTCCAATATGGAATACAGGTCGTTTTTAATTAACGCTTATCTAGCCTTTGGAAGCGCAAAATACAACCGAAATTCAGCGTTTTTCTTCCTCAGGCTAAACAACGGGGTAAGTATACCCCTGTGACCAAACATGTCAACATTTTATTTTAGTAATTCCACAACTTATTTGCCTTTTTGGCGGGGGTTATATTTTGCAAACCTCAAAAGCAAATAAAATCAAGCCTTTCATATCCTTACGGGTCTCGAATTTCAATAATTCGCCTTAAAATTTCAACAGGCAAATATTGTTTTTTCCGAGCCAAAATGTCTCATCGACGCCAGGAAGTGTTTTTCAACAATTCCCCTCTACCAATGGTTCTCGATCCATGATTAGCGCTCAGGACCACTTTGCCCTCCAAAACCGCCGGGCCTTCAAAAACGATATCGCCCTCAAGCGTCAATGATTCCAGGTTCAATATATTCGGGATCGCTTTGAGGCGTGAATTGTATTCATCCAGACGGTCAAACGGCGCTCCAAAGTTGACGTCCGGCAACTCAGGAATTGTCCTTTGCGAATTGATCCGCAAGCGGCCTTCCTCTAGCTCGAACAGGTTGGACTGAACCAGGAACAGATCGCTGGTCCTTTTAACGGGACGGAATCTTTCCCTGGGAACCAGCAACCCCGTAGCGCCTGGGAAAAATTCTATGGCGGCGCCGATCGCGGTTTCCAGTTGAACGACGTCGACTCCCTCTACGGTTTTATTGTTAACGATCAACTCCAGTCCCAAGGCCCCTTGTTCGAGCTTTTCCGCAAGGCTCCTCAAATTGATCCAAATATTATTGGTGCTGAAGGTAGAAAATTTTTTCAAACTACAAAACTCGTCGACGTGTTCGTCCGGAACCTGGGCGATTTCCAACAGCCGCAGACGATCCCCATCCTGGTAAATCGTTCCACCCTTGACGTCGGCCAGGGTTTTTGGGGTCAGTTCCATCAAAAAAGGAACGTCCCGCTCAATCATATGAGCCAGAATTTTTTCATCCCAAACAGCGCCGAGGTTGTCCGAGTTGGAAAGAAACAAAATATCCCTGCCCTGGCTCAACCAGTGATCCAGAAGTCCCCGGTTGGCAATACAATAATAAAAATCGCCATGCCCCGGCGGGTACCAGGCTTCCCGGCCAAATGCTTTCTCATCCAGCGGGTCCCCGGAAGCTTTTTGAATTCGGGGAAACCGGCTTTGCTCAAAGGCTTCGATTTCCAGCAAATCCCGATAACCGTCCAGAGCTTTTCCCGTTTCCGTCTGAGTGTAAAAACTATTCATTAATACGAGCGGAATTTTCGTATTGTATTTCCGGTTGGCGGCGCAGAGCTGATCGACCATCAGGTCCAAAAAGGTTTTGCCCTCCTTGACCACGATCAAAGACTTGGGTCCCGAACATCCCATGGACGTCCCTAATCCCCCGTTCAATTTGCACACCACAAGCCGCGAAAGATAATTTTCCAGTCGAGCGGGATCAGGAGCGGGCAAATCCTCCCAGTTCAACATTTGGCTGGCGGCAGGAGACCGGATGGATTCCCACTCCGCAACTTTCGCGGGGCCTTGCTGGAACTTTTTGTATAAAGACAAAAAGTATTCGGCGTCCGGACCTTCAAGGCCCATTTCGGATAACCTTTTGGATAAACTTTCCATTTTTTACAAATTAAAAGGTTGGAGTGGAGTCTCGGCGCTATAATAAACGGAAACTCTGGCCAATTGGACGGGCAATGAATATCGCGCCGACCTTGGCAACGATTTCCTTATACCGCAACTTTGCGCGAAAGACGAGCCATGAACGACAAAAATTGGGACAATCTTCACCGATGCTTATGTGAAAACAGCGCGGAAGCTTTTCAGCAATCCTTTCAGTTTCATTTGCGGTACACCCAGGCCAAGGACGAATACTCCGCCACGGCCCACGACCTTTACAACAGCATCGCCTACGCCGTCCGCGACCGGCTGGTCGATAAATGGACCGAGACCCAGGAGTCCTACTACGAGCAGGACGTCAAGCGCGTTTATTTTTTGTCCATGGAGTACCTGGTCGGTCGCACCTTGTCCAATTATATGATCGATCTGGAACTTCGCCCGAAAATCAAACAAGCCCTGAAAGCGCTGGGGCATGAATTGGAAGAAATCGAGGATAACGACGTCGAACCGGGGCTGGGCAACGGGGGACTGGGCCGGTTGGCCACCTGTTTCCAAAACTCCCTGGCCACCCTGGGCCTGCCCGCCTGCGGTTACGGCATCCGCTACGAATTTGGAATTTTTTTTCAGAAAATCGTGAACGGTTTTCAAATGGAAACTTCCGACAACTGGGATCGACGCGGCAATCCCTGGGAAATCCCCCGTCCAGAACTATTGTTTCCGGTAAAGTTTTTTGGAAAAGTCAAAGAATCAAAAAACGCGACCGGCCAGCCGGTTTACGAATGGGTGGATACCCACGACGACGTGATGGCGATGGCTTACGATATTCCCGTTCCCGGCTATAAATGCGAAACAGTAAACACGCTTCGCCTGTGGAGCGCAAAATCGACGCGCGAACTGGATTTTGAATTTTTTAACACCGGGGATTATTTGCGCTCCGTCAGCCTCAAAGCGGATACGGAAAACATCTCCAAAGTTCTTTATCCCAACGATAATATCGATCAGGGAAAGGAATTGCGGCTGAAACAGGAATACTTTTTCGTCTCGGCTTCCTTGCAGGATATCCTCCGGCGCTATAAAAAAACTCACCCGACTTTCGATCAATTCAGCGACAAGGCGGCGATTCAACTCAACGACACGCATCCCTCCCTGGCGATTCCCGAATTGATGCGCCTCCTGATAGACGACGAAAAGCTGAGCTGGGAGCGCGCCTGGGAAATCACCGTCAAAACTTTTGGCTTCACCAACCACACCATATTGCCCGAGGCCATGGAAAAATGGCCGGTGCGTTTAATGGAATACCTGCTTCCCCGGCACCTGCAAATCATTTACCAGATCAACGATCTCCTCCTCAAACAGATTCGCGCCGATTTTCCGGGCAACGACGAGTTGGCCCAGCAAGTCTCCATCGTCCAGGAATCTCCGGAAAGGTCCATCCGCATGGCCCATCTGGCCATTGTGGGAAGCCATAAAACCAACGGAGTCGCTCGCCTGCACACGGAGATTTTAAAAAACCGGGTGTTCAAACCCTTTTACGAAATTTTCAGCGATCGCTTCCACAACAAAACCAACGGAATCACCCCCCGCCTCTGGTTAAAAACCTGCAACCCGGAGTTGGCGGAATTGATCACCAGCGTTATCGGCGACCAATGGATCACGCAGTTGGACGAGATGAAAAAACTCGTTCCCATGGCCGACGACGCCGCTTTTCGCGAGCGCTGGGCGACAATCAAAATGAATAACAAAAAAAATCTGGCGAAATACATCGACTGCCTGTTGGGAATAAGAGTCAACGTCGATTCCATGTTCGACGTGCAAATCAAACGCATCCACGAATACAAAAGACAACTCATGAACATTCTCCACGTGGTCGCGCTTTACAATCGCATCAAAGACGGCAACCGCGACGGACAGATCCCGCGCACCGTGATATTTTCGGGCAAGGCCGCGCCGGGATATCATCAGGCGAAGCTGATCATCAAACTGATCCATAGCGTGGGAAGCCAGGTGAATCAGGATCCGGACGTCGGCGACCTTTTAAAAGTCGTTTTCATCCCCAACTACTCTGTATCCAAAGCGGAAAAAATCATTCCCGCCGCCGACCTTTCCGAACAAATTTCCACTGCCGGCTGGGAAGCCTCGGGCACGGGCAACATGAAACTGGCCCTGAACGGCGCCTTGACCATCGGGACACTGGACGGCGCCAACATAGAGATCATGGAGGAAGTGGGGAGAGAAAATATTTTTATTTTCGGGCTGGAGGTCGAGGACGTTCAAAAGCTGAATCAGGACGGTTACCAGCCGCGAGATTTTTACGACAATAACCAAACGCTCAAACGCGCGCTGGAAATGATCCGCTCCGGTTACTTCTCCCCGGAAGACCCCGCCCTCTTCCACCCCATCGTCAACTCGCTTTTGGGCGGCGACCCCTTCAAGATCATGGCCGATTTCGAAGCCTATTGCCAATGCCAGGAGAACGTGGATAAAGAATACGCCGACCCAAAACTTTGGTTCAAAAAATCCATCCTCAACAGCGCCAATATGGGGAAATTCTCCAGCGACCGAACCATCCTGGAATATTCCCGGGACGTCTGGAACATAAAACCCGTCCGCCGC
>JAJDBB010000076.1 GCA_029261555.1 Nitrospinaceae bacterium
AAGTACGATGGGACGTTCTATCAGAATTGGACGTTCAATCATCGAATTGATCAGGTCGTCATCGGACAAAGACGGGTTATCAAGCCCGCATTCTTCATAGACAGCCTCTTTCTTCCGCATCAAATCACGAGGCGCAAACCCGAGTTGATCAAGAATTTCTTTAAGTTCCGACGCCTCTGGCGGGGTTTTGAGGTATTCAATAATTACCGGTTTTACGCCGCGCTCCTCCAATAGCTCCAAGGTTTGGCGCGACTTACTGCAATTCGGATTGTGGTAGATGGTTACGGACATGATCAATTTTTTAAAGGGTTATTTTATGTGCCGGACACATTCAACCGCCGTACGCTTTCAAATGAAGACGGACCAAAGTTGTGAGTAGCTAAAGATACTTTCGATTTATATTCCTTCGGTTTATAGTCCATCGATAAAAATTTTTCAATTGTTATTGCTCCCTCCCCTAATTGAGTGGCACGATTGGCTCGTTCGCCAGCTCTCCTAAGTTTAGGGGTCTCGATCCAGGTTAAGATTTTCCTGGAAAGGGACCCCCGACCACTTACATAAGATTTTTTTCAATGCGATTTCCATAATCCTTATCGCACTTTTTAAAATGCTCAATATTTTTCATCGCCAATTCCCTGGGGATGGATCCCATGGTTCCGGCAATGGTTGCCGCCAAACGATCTTTCTGTTCTTCGGACATGAGGTTATAAAGCGCCCCGGCTTGGGAATAATCGTCATTTCCCTGGTGCGAATTATAGCGGTCCGCATCTCCTGAAATTTTGAGCGGCGGTTCTTTCAGCGAAGCATCCGGAACTGGCCCGTCAAAACCATTGGGTTGGTAATTATCCTTTGGACCGGAATTCCCGTCAAAGCGAAGAGCGCCATCCCTCTGGTAATTGTTCACCTCATTTTTAGATCGGTTAACAGGCAGCGCCTGATAATTTGTCCCAATTCGATACCTTTGGGCGTCCGGATAGGCAAACATCCGGGCCTGAAGCATCTTGTCCGGAGAGGCGCAGATTCCCGGAGGCAGGTTAGACGGCGAGAACGCTGCCTGCTCCACCTCGGCAAAATAATTTTCCGGGTTTCTGTTGAGTTCCATCACGCCCACATCCATCAATGGATACTCCTTGTGAGGCCAGACTTTTGTCAGGTCAAAGGGATTATAGGATCGAGTTTCCGCATCCTTCTCAGGCATGATCTGGATTTTCACATTCCACTTGGGAAACTCTTTTCTTTCGATCGCCTCGAAAAGGTCCCTGCCCGCATAATCCGGGTCTTCTCCGGCGATCCGGGCGGCGTCCTCTCCAGTCAGGCATTTGATTCCCTGGGCTGATTTAAAATGGAATTTCACCCAGAATCTTTCGCCGTCTTTATTCCAGAAACCAAAGGTATGGCTGCCAAAACCATGCATAAAGCGATAGCCGTCAGGGATGCCCCGGTCGCTGAAAAGAATGGTCATCTGGTGGAGCGCCTGTGGAGCGCTCTGCCAATAATCCCACATTCGAAACGAGTTTTTATATCCCGTTTGCGGATCGCGTTTCTGGGAATGAATAAAGTCTGGAAACTTCAGGGGGTCTCTTTCAAAAAAGACCGGCGTGTTGTTTCCGACAACATCCCAGACGCCTTCATCGGTATAGAATTTAACCGCAAAACCTCTGGGGTCTCGCTCCGTATCGGCCGAGCCTTTTTCACCCGCGACGGTGGAGAACCTCAGGAAAACATCGGTCTTTTTCCCAACCTTGCTGAATACGTTGGCCCGGGTGTACTTAGAAATATCCTGGGTCACCGTGAATGTTCCATAGGCTCCAGAACCTTTGGCATGAACAATTCTTTCGGGGATTTTTTCCCGATTAAAGTGGGCCAGCTTTTCCATCAAATGAAAATCCTGGATCAGGACAGGCCCCTTGTCGCCCGCAGTCAAGGTGTGTTGGTTTTCCGCGACCGGATGTCCTCCTGCGGTAGTCAGTTTTTTATCATTCATGCTGTTACCTCCTTTCGGTTATGTGTTTTGATAAACCCCCAAATAACTTTTACGGCATTTATCATATTTTCAATTCTGGAGTAAGGCGCTTCCGGTTTTAGAATTGACAGGACATTTCTGCGTCCAAAAGCGCTGGCCCACTCCTCTGCAGTTTGCCCGTTATAGTTCTTTTGATCTTTCCGGGCGCCACGCTGAATAAGTAGCGTCGCCATCTCGACGTCGCCTTTAAATGCCGCTCCCATGAGAATGGTGTTGCCGGCCAAATCCGAGGAATTGGGGTCGGCTCCTCTTTCCAACAACAATCCAGATGCATCCTGGTTGCCGTTGTAAACTGAAATCATTAAAGGGGAATAACCTTTAGGGTTCTTTTGATTGATATCCGTCGCCGAGGTTGAGTCAAGAAAATTCCTGAGCTGATGAACATCCCCGCTTCTTGCCAGCGCAAATATGTCCTCTGATAAATTAAAAGTACTTTTGTATTCTTCCCAGTTACCCATGTTGTATCCTCGAGATAAGTTATTTGATTTAATTAGTATTCCAAAAAACTTCTCAGCATCCAAGCAGTCTTGTCATGTTCTTGAATTCTTTGAATCATAAGGTCGGCAGTGCCTTCGTCGCCACCTTCCTGTGCAGTGGCAACAACATTATTTGCGGTCTGTGAAATTGTTTCATGGCCATCCAAAAGTTCTTTAACCATTTCCAGCGCTTTGGGTTTTATGGATGCTTCTTCTATTGAACTAAGACGTTGAAATTCTGCAAAAGAACCGGGAGCGGGATGGCCAAGGGCGCGGATTCGTTCTGCAATTTCATCAACCGCCTCCGCCAATTCCGAATACTGTCCTTCAAAAACAGAGTGAAGCGGTTGAAACATAGGCCCAGTTACATTCCAGTGAAAATTATGCGTTTTTAAATACAGAACATATGATTCAGCCAGAACCTGCGACAGTCCTTCAACTATTTCCTTGCGATCATTCTCTTTGACGCCAGTTTTTGTATTCATTTTGAATCTCCATTTGAAAATGTTTGTATTTGTTTTTCATATTTCAAGTATTGATGATTTTTGTTGATAGGTCTAATCGATTGTTGTTATAGTTTCATAGATGAAATCTATAACGGTCACACAACTCCTTTATATTTCGGAAGTTTATCGGTCCAGAAACTTTAGCCTGGCCGCAAAAGCTTGCTTTGTTTCTCAGCCAACCCTCAGCATGCAGATTCAGAAATTAGAAGACGATTTGGGTGTGACCCTGTTTGATCGCTCCAAAAGGCCGGTGGAACCAACGGCCATAGGACTAAAAATTGTCGAGCAAGCTCAAACGGTACTTCAGGAAGTTCTCAGGATAGAAGAGTTGATTAAAGCGGAAAGGGGAGAAATTAGCGGGGAATTTATATTAGGGATAATTCCAACACTAGCGCCCTACTTATTGCCCTTGTTCCTGGAAAATTTTACTAAAAAATATCCAAGAGTTAATCTGATTGTGGAAGAGTTGCAAACTCAGCAGATTATCCAGAAGCTAAAAGAAGACAAGGTCGATGCTGGAATTTTAGTGACCCCTTTAAATCACAAAGGGATTGTTGAGCGACCGGTTTTTAAGGAGCCCTTTTTGGTTTACCTGGCTCCCAATCACCCTCTGCTTTCTCTCAGTAAGGTTTCGGACAAAGATTTAAGTTTAGATGATATCTGGTTACTGAACGAGGGGCATTGCTTCAGGGACCAGGCTATCGAAATTTGCAAAAGAGCGAAGGGTAAAATTTTTAAACAAAAAAACCTGACTTTTGAAAGCGGAAATCTTGAAACATTAAAACGGTTGATCGACCAAAAATTTGGATACACATTGCTTCCATCTTTGGCTATTTTGGGAATGTCCGCCAAGGAGCAAAAGAAAAGAGTGCGGTTTTTCAAATCGCCAGTTCCGACCCGGGAGGTTAGTATTGTTTATAGTCGGTCCTACCTGAAAGAAAGCATTATTGAAGCTCTCGTGAACGAGGTCGTTTCTTCGCTTCCCAAAGAGCTAAAAACTTTAAAGTCGAATGAGCGAGTGATTGAAATATCTTCATTTAAATAAATCAATTATCCAAGCGGCCTTTGCCAGAGTGGTGGCAGCTTGTTTTGATGTTTATTACCAAACGCGAGAGACCCTGCATGCCTGAATCATCTAAAGGCCTATTTGATCATCCAGTTCTGGGATACGGATTTCGTCCCTTCTTTCTTCTAGGTGCGCTATATAGCATTGTCAGTATGCTGATTTGGGGCGGATTTTATAGCGGATATGTTACGCCGCCTATATTCATGATTGACCCTGTATCGTGGCATGCACATGAAATGATCTATGGTTATACCTTGGCAATTGTTGCGGGGTTTTTGCTTACGGCCGTGGCAAACTGGACAGACAGCGCTCCGGTGCGGGGTTTTCATTTGTTAGGGCTGTGCCTGCTCTGGCTGGCAGGACGCGTGGTCATGAATTTCGATTTGGGTTTTCCTGAGCTTGCCGTATTAGCTTTTGAGGGGGCGTTTATTCTGACGCTGGCATTAACCCTATCTATTCCGCTTTTTAAAGATTGGAATAAGCGCAATTTCATATTTCTGGCGTTGCTAAGCGCTTTATTTGCATGCGACATGGTCTTCCTTGTAACCAAAGAGCGCACATCCCTTTATGTCGCTGTGATGATTATTGTCTCTATGATCTCTCTGATTGGCGGAAGGATCATTCCGGCCTTTACCGTGGACGCTTTGCAGGAACGAGGAGAAGAAGCCCACGAGACGCCGCAAGGCAAACTGGATGTACTTGCGATTCTTTCCCTGGCGCTGATTATTCTGGCGCTGGTGTTT
>JAJDBB010000077.1 GCA_029261555.1 Nitrospinaceae bacterium
GCCCCTGCGGCGAGCAGTGCGAAGGGGGGGATTCGAACCCCCACGGTTGCCCACTGGATCCTAAATCCAGCGCGTCTGCCAGTTCCGCCACCCTCGCAAAGACCGACCGGGCAGAGACCGGTCGGGCGCCTTCATTTTTAACACCTTTGGATACCGAATTAAAGGCAAAACTCGACGGGGAAAATTGCGATAAACTCCAGTAACGTTGGATCGACGGGGTGAGAATTTAACTAATCCCTCATAAACGAATACAGCTTCCAGCTCTTTGTGCCGAGATACGGGCGTCCGTTGCCCGGGGTGGGGGAAGGCGCCTTTGCCGAAGACACAAATTCTTCTCCAATCCATGGAACAAAAGAAAACGCCGGGTTTGTGGCCGGGCCCAAAAATTTGCGCTAGTTTCTAAGTTAGAGTATCTGCCTTGGGTTGGAGGGAGGGGAGCCTGACTATAACCGTGGTGCCCAAATTCGGTTCGCTTTGTATTTTAATTTCTCCGCGATGGTTGAGGACAATTTTCTTGCAAATTGTTAAACCAATCCCTGTTCCTTGATAGGAATTATCATCATGCAATCGCGAGAAAGGCTCAAATATCTTCTCTGCATACTTTGAGTTAAAACCGATGCCATTATCGATCAGTTGTATTTCGCAGAATCCATTCTTTAAACATTCGGCTTTGAATTCAATGAGGGGAGCGACTCCATCTTTATGATATTTAAGCGCATTAGATATTAAATTTTGAAATAAACGGCGCAATTGCGGTTTTTTACCTTCAATAGAAGGAAGGTCTTTTACTTTTAATACTCCTCCGTTTTGATTGAATTGTTCAGCAAGGTCCTCTCTAATTTCTTTAATCAGTTGATTTAAATTAACCTGCTCAAAAGATTCCGGTTTTATCCCAATCGTTGATAACTGGGAAATGTCCTCTGTTAATTGATACATTCTTTCGGCAGAACCCAGGATGCGTTGAATGAGATCTTTCTTTTTGGCTTCATCACAATCGCTGGTTAATAAGCGGTCGCTGAACATAATAATTTTTCTTAAAGGTTCTTTTAGATCGTGGGAAGCAAGATAAGCAAATTCCTCAAGCTCCTTTGTCTGAAGTCGTAAACCTTCTTCAGATCGCCTCTGTTCAATCGCCAAACATGCAATATGGATTGAGGATTGGATAATTTCCAACTCAATACTGGTGGGCTCTTTTACCTTAGGAAAAGTCAAAGCAAACGTGCCAAAAACCGTTCCCTTCGAATTTAAAATAGGGGCTGAGAAAGCGGCTTTAAATCCCTGGGAGAGGGCAAATTCCCTGAATTCAGACCAACGAGGATCGGAGCTAATATCACTGACAATAACAAGTTTTTTCGTGAACGCCGCAGTACCGCAGGAACCCGCCAAAGGCCCTATTAGCATCCCATTGAAAGCGTCCTTGATTTCTTGCGATAAGCTGGGGGAAGAACAATCAACAAGCTTTGTGCCAGAATCGTCCAGCAATAAAATCGAGGCAATTGCGCCTTTTACTTCACGTTCAGCTCCCGAAGTCAGAATATCAAAGATATTGGCTATGGGTTCTCCCGCAGCTAATTTCTCCAATGCCAAATTTTGATTTTCTAAAATACTATAATATCTATTTGCTTCGGGTTTCTCATTTCTGCTTGAAGTTTTATCCATATTCAAGGTCGCTAGGTTTTTTGATTATCGATAAATCTTTGCACTCGAATAATCTCTTTGAAACAAAATTTCCAGTTCTGTTTAACCGGCCAAACGTTGGCAACGAGAGTGCAATCAATTTCGGCCCAAAATTCGCTGGGGTATCGACCGCTCATAACAGGAAAACTCTATTTTCAAATCGTCAAGTCTTTTAGGGAAAGGACATGAGCGCTCAATACAGGTATTCGCGCAAACTTTCATGTTGTCAAATTATTCCCCAACAAACGAATATAACTTCCCACTTTTGGTTCCGATGTACAGCCGCCCGTTACCCGGCGTGGGGGAGGCGCGGGTGACGTCGTCCAACTCGTACGACCATTCAACCTTTCCGCCCGCCAAGGTATAGGCGTTCAACCGCCGTCCCTCGTTGACCTGAAAAACATAGTCGCCCCAGATCGCCGGTTTCGACGCCTTGCCATCAACCAAAGGATTGGACTTGATCGGCGCGCTCCAATTGATCTTCCCCGTCGGGGGATCCATGGAATAAAGAAACTGGTCCGTGCCGACGATCAAAGCGCGCGACTCGCCTTTACGACGCAGGGCGAATCCAGTAACGAGATCCGCCTCGTTCAGATGGCTGTCCCAGACGACGCTTCCGTCTTCCATGTTCAGAGCTTTCACCCGGCCCTGCGCAATGCTTGTAAATACCAAATCCGGCGACCCGTCGAAACTGAACCCCGCGACGCCGCTGGTATCCGACCGCGCAAAATAAGTCTCGCCGGTCTCCCAGAGAACCCGGCCGTCTTCGGGCGCAAACCGCTTATAGTTCAGGTAGACTGCTTCGTATCCGATGAGCGCGCCGAACCGTCCCGCGACCATTGGACCCGACGGCGCCCAGCCGATTTTTGTCTCCCACCGCAAAGCCCCGGTTTGCGCGTCCACCGAGCGCAGGTGGGAATTTAAATTTTTAAACGCCACGTATATTAACGATCTCGAACTCCATCGGCCCGGCGTTTCGTCCTGCGCCGCCGCTACGTTGGAAACATAGTTTGCCGAGTTCATGACGAAATACGGATCGCCCTTCACCCGCCACAACTCCTTCCCCGTAGCCGGGTCGAGAGAATACAAATTACCGTCCTCGGAGGTAACGAACAATCCGGAGAACCCGTCGTCGTCGATCGCCGTGGCGGCGGACCCGACCCGACCCCCAGTTTTGAATTTCCATTTGACCGCGCCGTTTTCCGGGTCGAGCGCGTAGAAGGTTCCCGCGTCGGTTCCGATATATAGATGGCCGTGACCGCCCACAGCGGAGGACCGGACGGCTCCGTCCAGCGTGACCGTCCATTCGACGCGAAGCGGGAGATTTGAGCCGGAAGGCTCGTCCGCCCAATGCGTGGGATTTTTTCGGTCGGTGAACCATTTATCCGGACCCGGTCCGGAAGCGCAGGCGGAAATAAGACAAACAGCGACTATGGAGAAAATGAATTTCTTAAACATGGGGACTCCCAGGGAAAATTTGGAATTTATTTCTTTTCAGTTTTTAAAAAATCAGAGGGATTGTCAACTATGAAAGGGAAGGGTGGAAAGATCACTCGGCGAAGGGGCTTTGTTGGGCGGCGGCGCTTTTGAGGTATTCGCGGATCTCGCTTTTGTAGGACAAAAACGGATCGAGCATCAGGAACGGTTCTTCCTTGTTCAGGCGGAACCCGATCCAGTCGATGAGGTAAGCGGCCTGCGACGTCATAAGCGCACGCACTAAATCGCCGCGTCCACTCGCGCGGGTGCCCTGCGGCGGCGAGGTCTTGGCGCGTTCCACCGCCTCGTCCACGCTTTTCCGGGAGGCCATGCCGGCTTCTTCCAAGCCCCAATACAGGCCGTCGCGCCGGTTGAGGTTGTGGTATTCCAGATCCTGACTCTTGATCCAGGGATCCTTCCAGCCCAGATCGTTTTCTTTCATGAACTCCGTCAGCATCCACCACTTGCTGGCCCAGTCGACGCGCCCTACCAGAGCCTCCGGTCCTTTCGGAATGTCCGTCAAAACTTCTTCCCACATTTTCAAAACCCAGTCCGCCTCGTTGGTGTAGCCGGTCAGGCGCTTCTTCGCGGCATTCAAAATTTCCCATTGCAGTTCCAGCGCCGTCGTGTGGCGCCCGTCGGCGAGGGTGATCTCCCATTTGAATTCCGGATCGCGCGAGATCGACCGCATGCTGGCGACGGAGTCGGCCAGTATCCATTCCGGTTTGGCGGCGCCCAGTTCGATCAGTTCCATCATCAAAGCGGTGGCGCCCATTTTAAGCGCGGTGGAGTATTCGCACATGTTGGAGTCGCCGACAAGCAGATGGATCCTGCGGTATTTGCTGGGGTCGGACAAAGGTTCGTCGCGAGTGTTGACGATGGCGCGGTTGTACTGCACCCAGCGGTAAAACTCGTTGGGGATGTGGTCGGCGCGTTGCGAAATCTGGAAATTGACGCCTTCGGTTTCCGAGTCGTCCGGGGCGTGTCCGTCCCAGTCGCGAAATGGATGCGGGTTGCAGGCGCCGATGCGCCCTGCGCCGCAGTAAATTTGCCGCGTCACCAGAAAGGCGGACAGCATTCTGAGGTTGTCGCGGTTCTCGAACTGGAACGAGCGGCTGACGAGATAGTTTTCGTGACAGCCAAAGGTGGCGTTGGTTTCCAAGTCGACGTTGTTTTTGATTATCGCGATATCCTCCGCCCAGCCGAGGCCTTCGACCGCGTCCTGGATCAACATATCGCCCGCGCGGTCCAGGGTGATCAGGTCCACCAGGTTGCAACATTCCGGCGAGGCGTATTCGAGATGCCCCATGTCCAGGTAGAGCCTGCCGCCGTTGGCGAGAAATCCGCCGTTGCCCGGCGGCTCGTCGTTGGCGCGGTAGTGCAGGTCCAGCACGCCCAGCGACTTACTGAAAATATGGTTTTTGATTTGTGCTGCGGCTTCCACAGCGCCAGGGCGGAACTCGGGATTCTTGACCAACAAGCCGTATTCCGTTTCGATGCCGTAGATGCGTTTTTTCATTTTCTCGTTCTGTCGCTATTTAATCAGCGCCGATTTTAAAGTTTGTATTTCGTCCTCGCTCGCTTTGCGAAAAATACTCTTGCGCTTCACGGTATTGGACAACACTGCCGCCTCGAAATGCCAGTCCTCGAAGGCTTGATTGAGGGTGAAAGTTTCGCTCTCGTCCTTCTCGTCGTCTTCGCTGTCCTCGCGAACTTCTTTCTGGACGCCCTCCCAGAGTTTGCAAACCTCTTGCATGGCCCGGTTCAGATCGTATTCGGCGAACGGCGTATCTGCGATTTTCTTTTCCAGCCATTGGGAGGCTTTGGGGTCGCCCGCGACGACGGTTCCTTTTTTGAAATTTTCCCAATGGCCGTCGTAGTTGAGACGGTAAAACCGACGCCCGCCTTCGGCGTCCAGTTCGGCCAGCAGTAACTGGACCAGATATGGCGCGCGCATGACTTCCTCAAAATTTTGTTTCAGAGCCGGGGCGACGCCGAACTGGAGCAGGCGGGCAATGGTCACGTCCTGCGCGGAACGGTTGAAGCCTTCCAGATGCGCCATGTCCAAAAGCGACATGCGCAGGCGCTCGACGTCCGCCGGATGGCCCAGTCCGCCCAGAGCGATGCGGTCGTAGATTTCAAAAATTTTCCCCGGTTGCTGGGAAAAGCTCAGTAGCAGGGAGCCTTCGTTGTAGGGCACGGCAAAAACCGGCTGGCCTTTTTTGAGTTTTTCCTGAACGTAGCTGTGACGGGTGGAGATGGCTTCCATCCAGCGAAAGGGTTCTTCAAACATGTTCGCCTCGCTTCACGGATTCTTTATAAAGTTCCGCCGTCTCGTCCTGCGTTGCAAATTCATAACCCTTTTCGGTGACGGTGGCGATTACGGGATAGACGCCGTCTTCCGGCTGGGCCTTGCCGGTGGCGGAGTCGAAATGTCCCGCGGTCTGGAGCAGGCGGATGGCCAGCATAGCCGCGTCCTTGCGCTCTCTTTGGTCTAGCGGCCTGGCGCCCCAGAGATCTTCGTGTTCCAGGATGCCGCGTATGGTCGGCGAGCCGGAACCGGTGGCGGTGTGGCTCTGTATCTGGAACTGGGCGCCCATGACGTCGTAAAAGTAGATCGCCGGCTGGTTGGTTTGAAGATCGAACGTCGCGAAGATGGGACTGACCACGCCCACGCCCTGCATGGCCATGCCGACGTTTTGCCTGAGCAGGTTCGCCAAGGCGCGAATTTTCCCCTCGGCGCTCATAGATTGCAGTTGGGAGCGGCGGTAGTATTCAAAATTGTGCGAAAGTACCCGCGCCATTTCAAACGCCGTGGCGGGCGCTCCGGCGATGGCCATCAACGAATAGTCGTCGATGGGGATCACCTTGTCGCACCGGTCGTACATGATGGCGTTGCCGGCGGTGGCCCGGCGGTCGCCCGCCATGAGAATCCCGTCCTTGAAATGGAAGGCGAACACGGTGGTTCCCTGCGTCAGGTTGTGCGTATCAAAACGGCTCGCGTCGCCGACCGGGGTATGAAACTGGTAGCCGGAGCGTTTGAGCAGGCCGACAAAATCTCCGGAAGCGCCGGGCGCTGAACTGGATTCGCTCATTGACCGGTTCGCTGTTTGTAGCGTTCGGATTGTTTGGGGTCGACCTTTTTCATGCGCTTGAGGAGGTCGTCCTTTCCCGGACGCGACACGTCGGGCCTGGACGGCCCTTTATCGTCCTGGTCGGGAGAGGATTCCTTTTTTTCTTCTCTGCGCGTAGGGTCTGGCGTCATTTCCATACGTATGGCTCCTTAGGTTGATGCAAAGACTGTTCGCTCGACGTCGGCTGGATGAATCAGGCCGGTCAAGTCGACCGGGTCGCCGTTGTTGAACTCGACGCGGGTCCAGTGAATTTTTGAAATTTCTGATCCGCGATCCCGTACCAGCCGACCGCGAACTTCCGCGCGCGTACCCGCGGGCGGCGTCGTCGTCGCTTCGGCGACTTCGCCGTTGGCGAACAACGGCAGGATTGCGCCTTGCTGTTCCAGTCCCCGGTACAGTCCGCGTTCCGGGTCTATATTATGATACTCCAAATCCAGGCTTTGAAGCCAGGGGTCGCGCCACTCCACGCCCTCGCTCTCGCGAAACTCGTCGAACAGTTTTTTCTTGATCGCCCAGTCAATGCGGTCGGACAATTTTTCCGGTGCGCGTTTCAACTCGCTCAGACAGCGCTCCCACTCCGTCAAAATCCATTCGCCGTCGGAGTCGATACCTTTTAACTTTTCCCGCGCCTGTTCGCAATACCATTCCTGAATTTCCAGCGGAGTCATGGTTTTGCCCGCCTCCAGCTTCAGCGGAATCTGGCCCGTGAGGTCGCGGGAAACCATTTTGACGTCGGTCACCGGGTCGGCGAGGACGAAGGGAACGCGGAAGGGCGGTAGTCCAATAAGAGACAAGACCAGGCGCGTGGTTCCGATCTTCAACGCCGTGGCGTAGGGCGACATGTTGGCGTCGCCGAGTATCAGGTGCAGGCGGCGATACTCCGAAGCCGTTGCGTGCGGCTCGTCCCGCGTGTTGATTAAGGGGCGGTGCGTCATGGTCTCAATGCTGAGCAGGCTTTCGACGAAATCCGCTCTCTGCGACAATTGCAATCCGTGAAACGGTTTTTCCTTGCGCGCTTCGGACCCTACCTTTCCGGCCCCGGCGTAAAGCTGGCGGGTGACGAGAAAGGGGAGCAAGCCGCTTACGTAATCGTCGAACGGCAGTTTGCGGGAGATCAGGTAATTGTCGTGCGTTCCGTAACTGTGCCCGCTGTAGTCGGTGTTGTTTTTATAAATTTGCAGATGCGGTCCGCCGAGGGTTTCGTTCACCTGCCGGGCGCATTCGGCGACGATCAACTCGCCCGCCGCGTCGTGCGCGGCCAGTTGTAAAACGCCGTTGCATTCCGGGGAGCCGTATTCGGGATGGGTGTGGTCGTTGTAAAACCGCGCGCCGTTGGTCAGGACGCGGTCGCATTTCATTTCCCGATAGGAATAGGGCCGCTTCTTGTCCTGTTCGCAGAACTCGTCCTCCTCCTCGTCCTGCGCCAGACGGGGCACGGTGAAGCCGCGCAAATCTTGGTGACTGCTCTCATGCTCGTAGGCCCAGGCGTTGGACACGCCGGGCGCCTGGCAGGCACGCAAAAGTCGCATGGACTCTTCCACCGGGTCGGAGTTTTCCTGGTCTTCGCGAATGATCCCGTATTCGGTTTCGGTCCCCAGCAAGGGCACGATTTCGTTCATATGATCGATCGGTTGATGGTGTCTTCCGTTGCGCGATCGGAGCGGCTGGGCTTGCGAACCCGAACAACGTTGCGCGGTTCGTGGTCCAGCAGTTGCAACCAGTCTTCCATATTTGAACTCGATGGCAACAGGGCGCTTTCGGTGAACTCCTCTTTCAAGGCCCGGACCAGATCGCTGGTTTTAATTTTTAACTCTTCGCCGTCGATGGCCCGTTCAATGGCCAGTTCTTTGGCCCGCAGGCAAACGTTTTTTAAAATGGCGCCGGAGATGAAATCCTTCCAGTACAATTTGCGCGCGTCGCCGCTGCGCAGGGTGAGGGTCAGTAACTGTTGTTCGTTGGTCTTGCCGAACAGCGAGTCCAGCAGGGAGCCGACGATGGTTTCCATAGGTTCTTCAAAGGGCAGGTTCTCCTTGAGATAGACCTTGAGGATGGCCTCGCAGTCTTCCCGGTTGGGCCGACCCACCTTGATTTTTCGGTCGATGCGCCCCGGACGCAGGATGGCCGGGTCGATGAGGTCCGGTCGGTTAGTCGCCAAAACGACTACCGTGTCGCGCATGGATTGAATGCCGTCCATCTCCGCGCAGAACATGGGAACCAGCGTGTTGGAGATGTTGTTGCCGCGCATGGATTGCCGCGTGCCCAACACCGATTCCGCCTCGTCGATGAAAATAAAGGGGATTTCTCCCGTCTCGCGGTATTCGCGGGCTTTCTGGAAAATCTCTCGCACCTTGCGCTCGGACTCGCCGAGCCACATGTTGAGAATCTCCGGTCCCTTGACGTGGATGAACCGGCCTTGCACCTCGCGGTGTTCGGTTTCGGACAATTGTTTCGTCACGTCGGAGAGGATGGCCTGGCCGATCAGAGTTTTCCCGCAACCAGGGGGACCGTAAAACAAAAATCCCTTCGGCAGGGTGTATTCCATCTGGTCCAGAATTTCCTTGTGGAGCAGGGGATATTCGATCACCTTGCGGACCTGCTCAATGACGTTTTTCTGTCCACCCACCTGGTTCCAGGTTACGGGGACGAAATCGTCTTCCACCGCCTTTTTGGCTTGGCGTTTGGGCAGGCGCGAGAGGATGACTTTTTGGCAGGGATCGAGAATCACCTCGTCGCCTTCCTTGAACCTTTCGTCCTCCAACCCCGGGCGAACGATCACCATGGATTCGGAATTCGCAGTGGACCCGGCGACCAGCCATTGGCCGTCGTTGAGGCTTGCGGCGAGTTTTGCCATCGGGCCGTTCGTCGGCAGAGGCAGTTTGGCGATGGCGACAAAACCTTCGTTGAGCGCCACCTGGTCGCCCGCTATCAGCAGTTCGTCCGCGACGAGTTCCGGCGCGGCGGCGGCCTGGTACTCGGTGCCTCCCACCACGATGCGGTACAAATCGCCTTCGCCTTTGGCGAGAACGGTGCCGATCCGGTGTGCTGGGGCTTTCAGTTTTTCAATGGTATCTTCCAGAGTTTTGATTTGCATTTGCAACTGTTGCGCCTGTTGCTGGCTCTGAAAAAAAGCGTCGCGCAAATCAAAAATTTTCTCCTGGAGTTGAGGGTTGTCCTCGGTCTCTTCCAGGATTTGTTCGATCAATTCAACAATATGCGTAGGGTCTCCCATGGGGATACCTCGTTTAAGTGGTAATTAGAATATTGTAGTGAGAAACAAAATAATAGACAAGTCAATTCAATGGAGCCGGGTCGGGCGGGGAATTTTTGAGAAACGCCCTCTTTTATTCCCTGAATTTTTTTTACAGGTCGATTGAGCGCGGGGCAAAATTTTTATATACTCTGTAGGAATCTACTGAATATTCCATGGAACGCTGTTAAATTATGCCAAACCAACCGACTATCGAAAAATGCATTCTCAGTTTCAGCCACAACCGCGCCGAAACGCGCGCGGCGGCGGACCGGCAGAGCATCGAGAAGGCGCAACGGGAAATCGCCGCAGGTAAGAGCGGCGTCAGCCATTTGATCCTGCGCGCCGGGGACGACGAAATCGACCGTTTGAAATTCCTGTTCCCCATTCACGGCGTTCCCATTATGTGCTACGCCCTGGCCAACCTGCTGAACTCCAGCTTGAAGGAAATCGTCGTGGTCGGGTCCTGGGAAGTCAAACGAGTGATGGACGGTTACCTGGAGCTTGTAGGAAGTAACGGAAAATCCGTAAAATTCATTCCCGAAGATCCGGAAAACCTTAGCCTGGCGAGCACCCTGCTGTTGGGACGCGACCGCTTGTCGCTGGACGCGGATGAAATGGTTTTGTTTCAGCCGGGCGACCTGCCGTTTTTGTACGACGTCGAAAAAGTTTTGCACGACGAGGATATTCCGGAGCACAACCTGATCCTCTGGCTCAATTCGCGTCAGGCCATGTTTTCCGGATACAAGGAGGATCCTGACGCCGAATTTGTCCGCCGAAATTACCATTACCGTTACCTGGACGAGGCGAGCGGGGTTGTGCACGACGCGAAAGAGCCGAATATTTATCCTATCAACCTGGCGCGGGTGGAGGAGGATATCATCGATCTGTTGCACCTCACGCGCAAAGACGGAAAAATTTCGACCGCGATTTTAAAAAAGGCGCTGACGGCGCCTCTGCGGTTTTTCCGCCTACTGCCCCTTTTGGGAAAACATGCAAGCAATTTCAGTTCGGACCTGCAACGCCTGCGCGGGGAGGATGAATATCAGTTCGGCATGCATCGCGACAATTTTAACGAGGGCGCTTCCATTTTGCTCAACACGTCGTTCACTTCCAAGGTGCACGACGATCCGGCGTTTGTTTCCGACGTCGACGCGCTGGAGGACTGGGAGGATTTTGAGTCGCTGACGCGCTACGCCGCCGACCGGCACGGGGAGGAGGGGCTGAGCCGCATCCACCCCGCGGGCGAGGCGTTGACGAAGTTCAAGCTGAAGGGCATGCCCGCTTTGAAAAAAGAATTGCCGATGTACAAAAACTTTCCCGCCTACATGAACCGGTTATACAAGGACTTGGAAATGGGCTACGAGCCGTTCGACGCGGAAGGCAATTACGTTAAACCAGACGCCACAGACGGCGCAACGGAGAGGGCTTATGAGTGGTATAGCCACAAAGCCAGCCGAACAGGCGTCCGCCAGGCCAGCGCATAATGAGCGCTATTTTTAACCCCCTCTTGAAAAGAGGGTTGGGGTGATTCCCCCTTTAAGAAATTTAATGGAACGGTTTTTCTTTAGAGTCCGCGTCCGGAGGGTGGGCAGAAAAGCAAAATCAAGCCATTGAAGTTTTTAGCGGAAGAATCCCCCCAACCCCCTTTGCAAGGGGGAGCCAGCGATGTCCCAGTCAGACAAACGCCTAAAGGACTTGGTCATGGGAAAAAATTTTCTCTACCAATCAATCGTTTTTGCCCTTGTGTTTTTACTGGGCGCCGCCCCGTCCGCAGAGGGCAAGATATACACCTGGAAAGACGAAAACGGGAGAGTTCATTTCACCGACGACATTTTAAAAGTTCCCAAAAAATCCAGGCAAAAACTTCCCGCCGACAAAACGAAAAAAAGAAAAATCATTCCCAGAATTTCTCCGTCAGATTCCGAGATAAAAAAGCCGGTTCCGAGGACCGCCCCGGCGCCTGCGATAGACCTGCCTACGCCGCCGCCCCGGATTCCGGAAACGGGCAAGTCCGCCTCCGCCGAAGGCGCGGAAACCATTTTCGTCTCCCTGCTGGGAAACAGATTTGCGCCGGTGGGATTGAAAGTGGCGGCGGTCTACAAAAAATTCATCAAACTGAAAAAACGTCCAAAAATGATTGTGAGCAAAAACCCGCTTTACCAGGGCGTGGAACAAAAATATGGAACCCTGCGACTGGGCGATTGGGGCAACCCCATCTTTCAGTTCGTGCTGGACGTTTTTGCGAACGAGGAAATTGAGTTGTACGTCGACGTGAATCAGAACGGGGACATGACCGACGACGGAGGACCCTGGCTCAACGAGGGGTCGGGGCGATTCGCCACGGAGATCAGAATCCCCGTGAAGACCTTGAGGCCGGACGCGGGAATTCCCGGCGACGTGGCGTTCTGGTTTTTTACGAACGACGGCCTTTGGCCCCAAAACCGTGTTACTTATTACACGCGCACACAATGGTTGGGGAAGGTGCGATTTGGCGGCGGGGAATACTCAGCCGTCATCGCCGACCGTAAGGACAACAAGGGGAATGGCGTCAACGACGGGAACTTCACCAACGACGGGATATTTCTGGATTTGGACGGCGACGGCAAATGGAACCGAAAAACGGAATACTTCCCGCACCGCCAACCCGCCCGCATCAATGGACGCGACTACATTTTCTCCGTGACCTGGTAGACGCCAACATACCTTTTCAATTTTTCTCCCCTCCTTGTAAGGAATCGCTCGCTTCCCCGACTTAATTATTCAGGGGCGGGTTGCGCCCAAAAATGCAATCGGCGGCGGACGGCCTACATGATGTGGTAAAATATCAAACCTTATGAATATTCGAACGGCTCAACAGATCGAAAATTTTTCCGATGCGCTGGCGCGGCACAATCTGGACGTCCGACGGCAAAGCTTGCAGACTCTGCAGGTCAACCTGGGCAAGTTATGCAACCAGGCTTGCTCGCATTGCCACGTCGAGGCCGGTCCTCTGCGCACCGAGAATATGGAGCGCCGGACTATTGACCGCCTGCTCAGCCTTATCGAAAATTGTCCGGAAATGCAGACCGTGGACGTCACCGGCGGCGCTCCGGAGTTGAACCCGCATTTCCGCTATTTCGTTTCCGAATTGCGCGCGCTGGGCAAGGAAGTCATCGACCGGTGCAACCTCACGGTTTTGTTCGAGCCGGGACAGGAGGACTTGCCTGAATTTTTACGCGCTCAGGGCGTACAGATTGTTGCGTCTCTTCCCTGCTATGCGCGGGAGAATGTCGACCGACAACGCGGCTCCGGCGTCTTCGATAAAAGCGTGCGGGCCATGCAAACTTTGAATGGCCTGGGATTTGGCCGGGCGGATAGCGGACTGTCCCTCAACCTGGTTTTCAATCCACAGGGCGCCACTCTGCCGCCGGAGCAGGGGGAGCTGGAACGCGATTACAAAATCCGCCTTCGCGAGGATTTCGGAATTGAGTTCAACCGTCTGTTCGCCATCGCCAACATGCCGGTCAAACGCTTTGCCGACGCGCTGGAGAGGGAGGGCCGATGGGAAGAATATATGCAGACGCTGATCGACAATTTTAATCCCACAGCCGCCGAGGACGTCATGTGCGCCGCGCTGGTTTCCATCGGTTGGGACGGAAAAATATTCGATTGCGATTTTAATCAGATGCTTGAAATCCCGCACGACGGGAAGGCCAAATCAATCTGGGATATCGAAGGGTTGGAAGAATTAACGGGAAGCATCGCATTCGACAATCATTGCTACGGGTGTACGGCGGGGGCGGGCAGTTCCTGCTCTGGTTCTCTGGGATGACGCTGAAAAACTCTTTTGCATGTCATTCTGAGTCCTTCACTCTTAATGTCATCGCGAGCCGCCCTGTGGCGGCGCGGCGATCCAGCTTTCTGGATTGCTTCGCTCTGCTCGCAATGACGATTTGAGAGTTTTTCAACGCTCTGTTAGGCTGACGACAATATTATTCGGGAGTGAACGGTGAACAACGAAACGCATATCATTAAAAACGTCCAGGAATATTACGGCAAGGTTCTGGAGAGTAACGAGGATCTTAAAACCAGCGCCTGTTGCCTCGCGGACGCTTTGCCCGCTCACTTGCAACCGCTGTTGAACAATATTCACAAAGAGGTGAAGGACAAGTTTTACGGATGCGGTTCCCCCTTGCCTCTGGCTCTGGAAGGCAAAACCATCCTGGACCTGGGATGCGGCACGGGGCGCGACTGCTACCTCTTCTCCCAACTCGTCGGGCCGAAAGGACGCGTCATCGGCGTGGACATGACCGACGAACAATTGGCCGTGGCCAACCGGCACGTTGACTTTCACATGGAAAAATTCGGCTACCCGGAACCCAACGTCGAGTTCCGCAAAGGGTTCATCGAAGATCTGGGCGCCGCGAAAATCGCCGACGCCTCGGTGGACGTTGTGGTGTCCAACTGCGTGTTCAACCTGTCGGCCAACAAACAAAAACTATTCAACGAAGTGTTGCGGGTTCTGAAACCCGGCGGGGAACTGTATTTCTCCGACGTGTTTTCCGGCAGGAGAATTCCGGATCATCTACGCAACGACCCGGTAATGATCGGTGAATGCCTGGGCGGGGCGTTATACATTGAAGACTTCCGCAGAATTCTACGCACGGCGGGAATTCTGGACTACCGCGTGGTTTCCAACACGCCGATGACTCTGGACGATCCGGAGATCAGCCAAAAAGCCGGGATGATCGATTTTTGTTCCATGACCGTCCGCGCCTTCAAATGCGAGTTCGAGGATATTTGTGAAAACTTCGGCCACGCGGCGTATTACCTGGGAACCGTCGCCGAGTCGCCACACGCTTTCGTGCTGGACGACCATCACACCTTCCCGACCGGCCTGCCCGTTGCGGTCTGCGGCAACACCGCTAAAATGCTGAGCGAAACCCGCTTCGGCGAACACTTCCGCGTGGTGGGCGACTTTTCGACGCATTACGGACCCTTCGATTGCGCTCCGGCGGACGCATCGGCAAACGCGGCGTCCAACGGAGACTCCGGAGCCTGCTGTTAATTTAGAAAAACTTTTTCAATCGCACTTGGTGGGAGCGACGGCTCCAATGACTCCGCCAACAACTCCGCCATAGGCGGCGCCTTCTTTAACGTCTCCCGTACCCGCCCCTACCGCCGCTCCAATTGCCGCGCCCATGGCTCCGCCAATGGCGACCTTTTTGAGTTTCTCTTTGGTTTTGCTGCAATCCGACTTGGAATCAACTCCGCCGGTTACCGGCTTTTCGGCTTTTTTAGTCTCTCGCTTTTCCTCCGCGTCTTTTTTGTTGTGTTTAGCGGAGTCTTTTTTGCCGTCATCGTCGTCGTGGCGCCGGTCGCTCTTTTGGTCTCGGCACTTTTTTTCCCATCCCGGCGGAATTTTATTTTTCTTCTTCAAACCCGGCGGCAGGTCGCAATCTTTAGCCCAGTCTGGAAGCTCGTCGTATTCATGCTTATCTTTCGACTTCTTATGCTTGCCTTTTCCGTGTCCGCCCTTTTTTGCCCACAAGGTGGAACCAGCATTTTTATCGAAAACTCCAGAGCCGGGAGAATCCATTTGCCCTTTTCCCTGGGAAGACGAATTGATATCCCCTTGAGGCAAAGCTCCCTCGCTCGCGCCTGCTATCGTCAAAAATAAAAACAACGCAAAAATTATTCGATAAAACATAGAACCTCCCGTGAACGGCTTAAATTTTTTTCAACCTTGCGATGGTTCTATTAGACCAAACTTATTTGCAAATTCAATTTAAATGTCCGGCTCGCCGCGATCAATATTTGGATGGAACGCGTGGATTCGAGAAAACAATTATTGTTGCGAATAACCCTTGCCCCAAAGCCCTTGATTGTTCTAAGGTTGTAGTGACGTTAACGTCCTTCAAGGGGACCGTGTTCTTATGTACCTGCATCGAACCCCCCGGCTCGAAAAATTCGTTCTCATCTCATGTTGCCTGCACCTTGCGGCCCTCGGACTGCAGGCGCTGATTCCTGAATCGAAAGATTTGCCGGTCGACAAGCTGCCGATCAAAATTGCTCTGCTCGAAAAAAAACCGGTCAAGGAACGGGACGAGCGGGGAACCATCGTCGACGCGCCGATTCCAAAAAAAATCGAAAAACCGCGAAGCTCCGAATTATTGTCCCACGCTAACAGCCGGGCGCACTCCAACCGCGCCGTTAAAAAGTCCAGCGTTTACAAAAATTCTAAAACTGTCGTCCCCAAAATCGCTTCCCTGCCCGCGCCGAAGAGCAAACCGTCTCCCGTCAAGCCGCGGCCCGTAGTATCCAAACCCAAGCCAAAACCTAAACCGCGCGTCGTAAAAAAACAACCGCCCAAACCCAGACCGAAAAAGAAGCCGGTGATGAAGCAGGAAGACCTGTTCCCCATCATCGAGAGAGGTTTTCTCGAACCCCCGGCGCAGGAAGAAACCCAAATCGACGAACGGGAACCGACGCAGTTGGAAACGGAAACTGCCTCGGCTCCGCCTAATGCGCGACCCTCCGACCGCGCCCTGCTGGACGGTTTCGATCCGGCAAAATACGCGTCGCTGGACACGCAAAATCCGGATGAAATTGAAGACGACGATCAACCGATTTCGCTGGACACCGCCGAGGCCAAATACGTTTCCTACTTCGCGCGCATCAAGCGCCAGATCGAGGAAGTTTGGACCTATCCGCTTGAGGCCGCGCGGCGAGGCGTCAGCGGGGAGATGACCCTGCGGTTTCAAATTTCTCGCGACGGAAACCTTCTGGGCGTCGGCATCGTGAACGAGTCCGGCTCGGAAGTTTTAGATTATGCGGCGGTCAGGGCCGTCAAGGGCGCTGCGCCGTTCTACCCCATCCCCACCACCATCGAACGCAACAAACTTTCGATCCTGGCGAATTTTGTTTACAGTCCGTCCTACCGTGCGCGGTAATTCTGCATGAGCGGCGTCACGCGCGGCGTAATCCTGTTGGATCCGAAACCCACAGGAGCCTCGCTCCTGTTCGATCAAAAAATCGCGGGACTGCCCGTGTTCCACCGCCTGGTCCTCGCCCTGCATCGCGCGGGGATCAAACGCCTGTTAGTCCTCTCGCGCAACCTCGATGAAAAAGAACGGACGCGTTGGGAAGAAATCCTGAACGCCGACCTGCGCCTGCGAGGGCGAGTGTTATGGATCGATCCAGAACAATTTTTGCGTGGCGAAGCGAATGAATGGGTCGAAGCGGCCAAAGATTCCTCCGGCGTCCTGGTGGCCGGGGCCAACGTCGTCGCCACGCCGCAATTGATCCAAACTTTTTTACGCGACGCGCTCAACACCTGGTCGCTGGGGCACCACGGCGTCGCCAGCCTGGGTCCATCGGGAAACGATCGCGGCGGCATTCACCTCGTCGCGTCGGACAAGCTGGATATCGTCCGCGCCTTTGCCGAGAACCGCGTGATCCGCGAACCCGTCGAAGTGATTTCTCCCTCGGGAAGTTTTCGGTACTGGACGGCGTTGGCCGATCCCGGCGAACTCCCTCAGTCCGAGCAAAATCTGATCGACGAACACCGCCAGCATTACACCCAGTTGATGGACGTTCATTGCAACAGCCTTCTGTCGCTGAAAATTTCCCGCTACCTAGTCCGCCTACCGTTCAGCCCTAACCACCTCACGCTGTTTGGACTATTGATCGGCCTGGCGTCGGGGTACTTTTTTGCGCTCGGCAATTACTGGAGCGGAGTAGTCGGCGCGCTACTCGCCGCCTTTACCGCCGTGTGGGATTGTTGCGATGGCGACGTTGCGCGACTGAGGTTTGAGGAATCCGATTTTGGCGAAGCGCTCGACACGACCTGCGACAACATCATCAACATTTTCGTGTTCGGCGGCATCGCGCTGGGCGTAGGCCGGCAACAAGGGTGGGAACAGGCTCTGTTACCGTTCCTTTTGCTCGCCCTGGGCGGCGGGCTGATTTTTGGCCTGATTTATTTTCCGCGCGGTCAAGGCAAGGGAGGATTTTTTAAAGGGACGAAACTGCACGACGTTATCGAGCTATTGGCCAGCAGGAATTTTATTTATGTCATTGCGCTGTTCGGGATCGTGGGGAAACTCGACTGGTTTTTATGGCTAGCCGGCTACGGGTCGCTCGTCTTTGCCCTGGTCATCTACCTGACGAAACGCCAGATGAGAAAACGCCACTGACCGCCGGGCAAGTGCCCGGAGGCAGTAGGCGCAACCTGCCCGGTGGATGTACAAACTATATTGAATTCGTTTCCCAGGCTTTACTAGCGGGCGTTGCCCGCCTCCCCCTTGCAAAAGGGGTTGGGGGGATTCTTCCTCTAAAAATTTAATGGAAAATCTTTTAGACAGGATTAACGGGATCGCCGAGTCGGCGGCGCGGCGATCCAGAGTTCTGGATTGCGTCGCTCCGCTCGCAATGACGATTTTGGAGTTTTTCAGCGCCCTGCTAATTATGCAATCCGCGTTCAACCCTGTTGCGATTTAACGTAGGTTTCCAGTACGCGGTTCATGCGGGTTTGATACCCTTTTCCCTGCGCCTTGAAAAACTCCAGCACGGAATCCTTCACCCGAAAACTGATCGGCGTCGTTTTGTCCGGTTCCACCAGCTTGGCGTTTTTCCAAAACTCCTCGTCCAGTTCCGGGATATCGCTGAAGTCGATATCCTTGTCGTCCAGGGCGGCAATTTCCTTGGGCGTTAATTTACGTTTATAACGAGTCATAATACTTTCTCTTTTCCCGGCTTGACGCGGGCCGCGCTGAAATGATCCGGGTGTTTCCGCTCCGCTCCGTATGAACCACCGTCAAGCAAGCCACGACCTCCACGAAGCCGATGCTGATAAAACGTTTCTCTTTGTAATCTTGCCGTCGGTCTTCCCACGTAAAAACCGGTCCCTCAAAAATACCCTGCGCCAATTCAAAGTCGACGCCGTGCTTGGCAATGTTGTTTCGGTTCTTGGCTTCGTCCCACTCAAACCTCATATCTGTATATACAATTTATATATTTAAAAGTCAAGGGAACGGGAGAGGAATTATTTAAATTCTCTTAGCGTTCATCCTGTCGATCCTGTCTAAAAGATTTTCTATCAAATTTTTTAGAGGAGGAATCCTCCCAACCCCCTTTGCAAGGGGGAGCCGTTTCAACTGGCAATCGAAAACTATCTTCCCAGGCTGACGCCGATGGCTTCGGCGCAGCGGACAAGAGGTCCTTTGGGGTCGACGTTGCGGACTTTGCCGGCGAGTTCTTCCAGGGGGACGAGCGTAATTTCCGGGGTTTCGAGGGCCACCATGTTGCCGAACTTACCTTCGGCGGCGGCTTGCACGGCGTAGGATCCCAGCCGGGTGCCTAGCACGCGGTCGAAGGCCGTGGGCGTTCCGCCGCGTTGCAGATGGCCCAGCACGGTGGAGCGGACTTCCTGATCGACGATCTGGTCCAGGCTATGAGCCAGCGCCGCGCCGACGCCGCCCAGCCGCGCCACGCCTTGCAGGGTTTCCGCGGCTTCGGATTTGACGGTTTCGCTCCCGCCTACTTCCGCCGCGCCTTCGGCGACGACGATGATGCTGAACGGACTCCCTCCCGCCGTGCGCAGGCGGATTTTTTC
>JAJDBB010000078.1 GCA_029261555.1 Nitrospinaceae bacterium
AAAAAATCCACCACGGTTTCAAGCGCGTCGAGCAACAGCCGGTCCGGGTTGAGCGTCGCAGCTTTCACCATTTCCTTGCGCAGATCGATCATCTTGCCCAGGTACATGCCAAAATTTTTATGGGCGTCCTTGTCTTCCGGATTGGCCTCGATCAAAACCCGGACCCAATCCTTGGCTTCGCTAACCTCCTCCCAAAGAGCGTTCAGAGCGGGTGGAACGAAATCCTCCGGCCACTGAGATTTGCGCTCAGCGGGCAACGATGGCCCCCGGGTCGTCGTCGATGGCGCCGTCTAATAAGTCCTTGCCACGCGGCGTCAATTGCGCGAGCCACAGGTCGCGACGTTTTTTGCCGATGCGGATATATTCTTTGCCCGGTCCGGCGAGGTATTCCAGGTGACGACGGACGCTCAATTGATCGAGGTCGTAGCCGCCGCCCCAAAGCAGAGCTTGCACGGCGAGGTCTGACACGCTGTTGGGATATTCCAGGTCGAGCGCCTGGAGGATCATGCCGCGCAGAGCGGCGATACGGGTTTGTTCGTCCATGAGAGAGGGCTTTCATCCCCTCTTGTAAAGAGGGCTAGGGTGATTATTCCTTTAAGAAGTTTAATCGATCGGTTTTTATTTTTGAAACTTGTAGACTCCGGGTCCAGGAAACGAGCGGAAAAGCAAAATCAAATTATTAAAGTTTTCAGCGGAGGAATCCCCCCAACCCCCTTTGCAAGGGGGAGCCATTAAAGTTTTCACGGCGCGCGGATTTTGGATTGCATGGAACCCAGGGTTTGGTTGACGAGGCGGTTGACTTCTTTTAGCTCGTCAAAAATTTTAGAGACCAGCGCCTTGGTTTCGCCGACGCTCATGTAGAACACCTGCGAGGTGACGAATTTTTCATGCAGGTATTTTTGGTCGGCGAGGCGCGCGGTTTCGAGCGCTTGGATATCCTCCTCGACCTTGTCAAGTCTGCGGCCCATGTCTTCCTTGAGGTCGGCGAAGTGCGCGGCGGTGTCTGTGATCAAGCGGCGGACGAACCAGCCCGTCGCCCCCACGCCAATGACGAGAGCGAGGGTGATGTAGGGCGTCAAAGCGCGAAAAATTTCGATGGACAAGGAACGCTCCTTTAAATTTTAGAACGAGGAGAAAGCAAGCGCGGCGGATCATGCAACGCCAAAGGACAAAAGGCTCCCCGACTATGTCGGAACGAACAGGGAAGGAATTTCTCAACCGGTTATTTCAAAGGAACTTTTGGTGGTAAAGAGAAGAGGTAAACCTAAATTGCCGTTATAATAGTGAACGTTAATAATTGCTCAAAAAAAGTTATTTTGTATTACCAGTCTTAAAACCATGCCCATTAGAAAAAATTGGACGCGTCAGCAATTACTTGTGGCATTTAAGCTTTACTGCCAAATGCCATTTGGGAAAATGCATTCGCGCAACCCAGAAATTATTAAAATTGCCAATTCAATCGATAGAACTCCATCAGCTCTTGCTATGAAATTAACCAATATCGCAAGCCTTGATCCGGAAATAACATCAACAGGCCGAACGGGGCTTTCGGGTGTGTCGACCAACGATAGAGCTATGTGGGAAGAAATGCATTCAAACTGGGAATCATTTGTTGTTGAAACTCAAAAAGCCGAAATGGCTTTTCAGACGGACCCCGGCACCCAAACCCAAGTTGATGATGATTTACCAATGGATGATAGCCCTGATTACACGGGGGTAGACAAGGATGTTCGATCAACAACACGAATAGGCCAAAATTTTTTCCGGCAGGCAATACTCAGCGCTTACCGCTACCAGTGTTGCATTACTGGGTTGGCAATTCCCAAACTATTAATTGCTAGTCACATTGTTCCTTGGCATAAAGATAAGAAAAATCGCCTCAATCCAAGAAATGGATTGTGTTTGTCGGTTTTGCACGACAAAGCTTTCGATGTTGGCCTGTTGACCATAACTGAAAATATGACCGTCAAAATATCCAGATTGAATAACGCAGGCAAAGATTCATTTTTTGCTTCGGCATTATTGGCCTATGAAGGCAAACCAATTTTATTACCAGAAAAATTTCAACCTGATAAAAATTTTTTGGCATACCACCGGCAGAATGTCTATGAATCATGGAGTTAATTTATGAATATCCGGTTTGTATATCACTATAGAGATGCAGGGAATTTCAAAAACTGGGGAGAATTGGTCTTCACAAATCCCAATGGCGTGGCAGTAAATACGGCTACTTCAATGGCCGAAAAAGTATTAATTGATCACCAAAACTTCGTTGCTGAAGAAGCAAGAATTCCTGACCTCCACTTTCCAGATTATATTGAAAAACTTGATCATGGCTGGCACGAATTTTATAAATTTCAAAATACAGATGAAAAGGCTAATGATCCCTATAAAAGAAAAATTGAGGAGTTTATAGAATCCCTCCGCGTTGCTTCAATTATTTAGCAAAACAAAATAATAAAACTTAGATTCCATTTCTAACAAGCGGGTTTGGGGATTGGGGGGGAATCGGGGTAAAATGTGGGTCTGGTTTGGGGAGGGGCGGACGACCTTCCTGTTGCGGGCCAAATCGAAAATTATTTCGCGGGTTCCATGAAAGATCTGGGGAAAATTCTAAAGCTTCTCGAGTTGTCCACGTCGCAAAACGACGGCGAAGCGCTCAACGCCGTGCGCAAGGCCAACGAGATGCGCGCCAAAGCCGGACTGGAATGGAAAGAGGTGTTCGAAAAACTCTCCGGCACGCCGGGGTCCATCACTGAAATCATCCCGCCCATCTCGCCGCGCAGGCCGCAACCGAAATTCCACACCGTCAACACCATGCTGGACGAAATTTTAAACCGCTCGCTGTCGGACGTGCATCGCGCCCGCATGGAAGAAATCAAATACAGCTACGAGCTCCTCGACTCCCTCTCGGGAAAAGAAATCAACGCGCTCATCAATACCTTCAACGGAAATATTTCTTAACCGGCTGGGCGCCGGGGCCAGCGGTTGGCGATTGGGAGTTTTCCATTAAACCGCTCGCCGTCCTACCGTTTTCTCTTCACTTGATCCAAGAATTCTGTGGGCAATCTATATTGCAAGTCACGGTGGGTTTGCGCGTCAAATCTGGCCTCCAGGCGTTTGCCTTGTCCTCGCGGGGCGGCCCCAGTGGAGTTTCTTGCGCAGGGTCTGGTAATAATTTTTTCCGGGAGCCTGGATGAGTTTGAACGTCGTGTCGGCTTTCGCAATCTCCAATACGTCGCCGATCCTCATGTCGCATCCCAATTGACCGTCGATGGTGATGCGCACGTTTTCATTTTCCGTGGTCAGGCGCACCTGGATCAGCGACTGGTCGGGAACCAGAATGGACCGGTTGGTGAGGGTGAAGGGACAAATGGGACTCAGCACGAGGGCTTCCATACTGGGGTGGATGATGGGTCCGCCGGCGGAAAGCGAATAGGCCGTCGACCCGGTCGGGGTGGATATGATCAACCCGTCGGCCCGGTAGGAGGTCATGTATTGCGCGTCGACGTGGACCTCCAGGTCGACCACGCGGGCGAGGACGCCCTTGTTGATGACTACGTCGTTCAAAACAAAAAACTCTTCGATCTCTTTGCCGTCCCGCTTCAACGCCGCGCGTAGCAGCATCCTCTGCTCGATGGCATAATCGTCCTTCAAGATTTTTTCCAGCATGGGATAAAGTTCCTCGAGCGAAACTTCGGTGAGGAACCCCAGACTTCCCAGGTTGACGGCGAGGATGGGGACGTCGAAAGTGTGCGCCAGGTGGCAGACGCCCAAGAGGGTGCCGTCGCCACCGAGGACGATGATGATTTGACTGCGCGGGGGAATTTCGGTTTTCTTGAGCGGCGAGTTTTCGCCGATCACGGCGGCGGTCTCCCGGTCCATCAAAACTTCGCAACCCTTTTCCCGGAGCCACTGGGTCATGCCGGACAGCAGATCTTTACTGATGGCGGGTTTGGGTTTGCAAAAAACGCCGATTTGAAGAGCTTTGGACAAGTGAGGCCTCCAGGTAAAGCGCGGTCGATATCAAATACGCCGGGCCTTAATTTTCCGCGCCCCTCATTATTACATAAAACTTACAATCATGCTTCGGCCAGGCAAACGCCTGGAAGTAGATAGCGTAACTTATTCGGCTAACGCTACGAACCTCGGTTCGCTTGCATCTCGAACCGGTCGGCCTGCTTTTTTACGGTCTTTTGTATTAAAATAAAGGCAAATTTTCCTAGCAAACTGGGTTTGGAATCCATGAATTTATTCGAAGCGGTGATTAAACATTTCTGGGCGGTTTTTGTCGTTATGGTTTTTGTCCAGGG
>JAJDBB010000079.1 GCA_029261555.1 Nitrospinaceae bacterium
AACGTTTGAATGGCGAACAGGTCCGAGGGGTAGCGGATGTGCTTGCGCAAATCCTCGGGCATTTCTTTAAGGTCCGTAAACAGCTCCGGAAAAATATTGCGGTAGGACTGGATGATGATGTCCTTGGGATCGGAAACATAAAACCGCACGGTTCCTTCATAGGCGTCGACGGTGACTTTGACGGAGTTGCGGACGTAGTTGCCGAAGCCGGGCAGGCTTTGCGAATAGGGAAAGGCGTCGCTCACGGTGTAGGCGTCGTAAATCCAGACCAGGCGGCCCGCGTCGGATACGACCAGGTAGGGGTCGCGGTCCAGTTGCAAGAACGGAGCGATGCGCGAGACGCGCTCGGTGACGTTGCGATACATCAATACCCGGCTGTCGTTTTCAATGTCCTGGGAAAACAGAATTTTTAAAGTTTTGAAGCGCGCCGCCAGAAGAATTTTATTGATGAACGAATCCACCAATATGCCGCCGGACCCCTCGTAATTTTTATAAACGTTCTTTTCTCCCTCCGGATAATCGAACTCCTTGGTTCCCGTGTTGACGAACACATGGTCGTTGGACAATTCTCCAAAATAAATTTCCGGGCGCGTGACCTTTATATCCACGGACGACTTCGGCGGAATATCCTTGATGAACAACACCGGCAGGCCTTCCGGCGTGATCTGGTTGACCGGACTCAGCGAGACTCCGTAGCCGTGCGTGAACGTCAGATGCTCGTTGATCCAGGTGCGGTTGGGCAGGCTGGAGGAGAGCAGTTCGCGCGGGGACAACAGCGTTTGCCGGTACTTGCCGTCGATGATGTAACGGTCGTTGTCCACGGAATTGAACTGGTAATAAGTGCGGATTTCCTGGATTTGCCCCAGGGTGTCCAGCAAAGGAGCCTGGTCCCAAAGTCGAATGTTTTCGACGGTGAGCTTGTTGTCCAGAATGCTTTGCGCGGTGAGGTTGTCGTCTCCTTCCAACTCGTTATTCTCTATTTTATCCAGACCAAAACCGATCTGCGTTCCCGCAATGGTGTGCCGGATGTAATCGGTTTCCTTGACCAGTTCGTTAGGGGCCACGATAAACTTTTGCAGAATGCTGGGGTAAAAATTTCCGCCCACATGAACCACGCCCAACACTGCGGCGGCGAGGGCGACTTTGCGAAATCCTTGTTGAAAGTTGTTCAACAAGGCCACGATCCCGCAGACTATCGCCAGGACGATCGACCCGTCCAGAAGCGGCAGGCGCCCGTGGTCGTCGGAGTAACCGATCCCCGCCACCACGCCGCTGCCTTCCGTGAGCAGTCCGTAACGCTTGAGAAAATATTCAGCGGCCATCATGAAAAACGCGGCGGCGGCCAGGTTGTTGAACGTCCGTCGGGCTTCGGGCAACATGCCGAGTCCCGCCGGAGATATAAATATGGATTGCTTGAAAAAATAAATGACGCCGGAGCCGATGGCCACGACGATCAACAACTCCCAGATCAGAGCCTTGCCCACTTGTAAAAATGGAAGCGTGAATAAGTAAAAAGAGTAGTCCTTTTGAAAAACTGGATCGGCGAGGTTGAAAGGAACCTGATTGAAGAACTTTAAAACCGTAGCCCATTGTTGCCCCGCCACCAGGCCGGTCATAACCGCGAGGACCAGAGGGGCCAGCAGTACCAGGGGTTTCAGGTTGGAGGCGATCAGATTCAGTAACGGGATTTCCCGCCGGATTTCGTCGCGCAGGACAACGGGAAGATGTTCGGTTTTTTGATACACCGAGCGGAGAAACCCGTAGCTGAAAATAAAGAACAGTCCGCCGACCAAAACCCCCAGGCCGAGTTGGGAACCGAGGGTGGTCCAGAGAACGGAGGCGAACCCGTATTTTTCAAACCACAACAAGTCGAAATAAAACTCAACCAGTTTGTCGGCGGAGAGAGCGAGGACGACAACCGTCGTCATTAAAATAATGGGCCAACTGTTTTTATTCATATAAGTTTGAGTCCGATCATTTTTGTTTCCATTTAATAGAGCAACCCATTGAGGGAATTTGTTCGGCAAAAACCTGCTTGCCGTCGAAGATTAAATCGAGCGCGCGGCGCAGGTCTTTTTGCGCGACTTTATCCGGCTCCTGCCAGTTATCGTCGATCCTGCCGCGATACAGCAGGCCGCGATCCGCTCCATACACGAATATATCCGGCGTGCAAACGGCGTCGTAAGCCCTGGCGACTTCCTGGGTTTCGTCCAGCAGGTAAGGGAACGAAATTTTTTTCTCCCGCGCCAGCGCAGTCATGTTTTCCATAGAATCGTCCTGATAGCGCGCGACGTCGTTGGAATTGATTCCAACCAGTTGAACGCCCTTCTCCTGGTAATCGTTTTGCAGATCGATCAAGCGTTGCAGAACAGCCTTCACGTAGGGGCAATGGTTGCACATGAACACGACGACCAGAATTTTCTTATCCGCAAAATCGCCGAGCGCGTGAATTTTCCCGTCCGTGCCGGGCAGTTGAAAATCGGCGGCGGGTTTTCCCAATGGAACCATTGTGGAGTGAAGCAGGGCCATTATATATTCCCTCTAAAAATACAGGTTTGTACTAAAGTCCGGCGGATTCGTAGGAGTCGCTGATATTTTTCACGCGCAGTTTTCTTCTCAGGATTGCAAAATTTTCCGCGGCTTTCCGGCTGAACTTTGCCCGGTACACGGGCTTGGCGCTCAACCGCGCGGCTTCCGGAGCTTCCGTGAAAAAGGGCGCGTCCAGAGCCGTCACCGAATGACAGGAAGGGTACAACCATTTCAAATTCAACTTGTCGCGCCCGGCGGCCTGGGAAAGATGGCGCGCCGCAGCCTCGGTTTTGGCGTAGGCGTCTTCGGAACCATCCGCAACCGCGGGCAGTTTTAATATAGGGACGACGCCGCTGCGCGACAAATGATCAATTTTCGCCTGGATCACCTCCAACGGCGCGGCCTGCAAATCAAGCTCGGTGGACACGGCGCCATGCGGGAAAATTTCCACCGCGTATTCCAGTCCTTGAAGAATTTGATTTTCCGGGAACGCCTGAGCCAAAGCGTCGGAGTTGGCGAATCCCTCCAACGGATAGTTCAAGAGATCGACGCCGGAAGCGTAAAACTTGTCGATGATCCTTTTGTTCTTCGGAGGAAATCCCCGCAAGGCGACGAAGGCGCTGAACTGTTTTTTGATCGACTCGACAATGGGACCCAACCGGTCCAGGCAGAGGTTTTCGTCCTGGCAATAATCCATATTGAACTGCACCAGATCCGCCACGCCCTCCTCGAAAGCCGCTCGAATCACCGCCGCAATTTCTCCGGCGGTCAGGTTGAGCCGCTTGTCTTCCCCCACCGTGCGCAGAAAAAAATTCAAGCAGTAACCGTCCAGCGAAACGCTGTGCGCCGTCGGCTCCCCTTCCTTGGAGCTTTCCTGCAGGAAACCCGGCGCCGGGATCACCTCGACCTCCACGCTCTCTTCGCCGGAGGCGATCCGGGTTTTTCCGTCCTGGATATCAAGCGACGGCCCGCCGTTTTTCTTGGTCTTTAGATGGGATTTCACGATGAAGTCGTCGCTCAGGGCGAAGACCGCTTCGGTCGATTGGCCGCCGCCAAACCCCCAGTCCGCCTGTCGGGCGTCCAGAACGCTTTGCGGGACGTAAATCCCCGACTGAAGCAATGAAAGTTTTAATTGACCGAATGGGATCATGAAAAAATTATTCGCTTATTCATTTGTTCGTTTAACCGTTAATCGTTAATCGTCTTTTTTCAACCGCGCCAGCAGTTTTTGATGAATGCCGTCGAATCCGCCGGAAGACATGACAACGACCAAGTCGCCTGCGCGCCCTTCGCTGGCGATCAATTCGACGATGGCTTCCGTTGCGGGCAAATGCCAGGCGAGGCCTCCGGCGTTTCGGATATCCTCCGCCACCCGGTCGACGTCCAGCCGATCTTCTTCCGGAATTTTTTCCGGCGCAAACAGCGGGCCGATAATCGCGCAGTCCGCCAGCCCAAGCGCCGGCGGTAAATCCGCTTGAAACACTTTGCGCCGGGAAGTGGCGGAACGCGGCTCGAAAACCGCCCACACCCGTTTGCCGGGATGGGCTTGCCGCAACCCTTCCAGTGTCAGGGCAATAGCGGTGGGGTGGTGCGCAAAATCGTCCACCACGGTTATGCCCCGCGCTTCGCCGACGACTTCTTGTCGGCGCTTGACTCCGCGAAATTGGTGTAGCGCCATTATAACCGCTTCCGGCTCCAAACCAAGGTTCAATGTCATGGCAACCGTCGCGGCGGCGTTCAACGTGTTGTGCTTTCCAAACATGGGAATTTGAAACGTTTGCGCGGCGGCGGCGTTCCCGTTCTTCGCAATTCGAAATTGGCCGACGCCCTCCGCTGGCGCAAGCGCTTCCACGCGCCAATCGGCCTCGGCGGAAAACCCGTAGGTCTCCACGCGGGCCGGACAGAGTTTTCGGATCTCGGCGAGACCGGGAGTTTCGCATTCCACCAGCAGAAACCCTTCCGGGTTTACCTTACCGACAAACTTCATGAACGCCTCCCGCATGTGCGCCAAGTCGTGGAAGATATCCGCATGATCGAATTCGATTCCCGTCAATATCGCCGCGTAGGGTTGATAGTGGAGAAACTTTGCTTCCTTGTCGAAGAACGCCGTGTCGTACTCGTCGCCTTCCGTAACGAAAAACTCTCCGCCGGGGACGCGGTAGTTGCCGTCGAAATTTTTCATCCAGCCGCCCACCATGAAACCGGGCTTGCGTCCGGCGTGGTGCAAGACCCAGCTCAACAGCGAAGTGGTCGTGGTTTTTCCGTGAGCGCCCGCGACCACCAGCGACTTCCTGCCGCGCAGAAAAAAATGCGCCAGCGTTTCCGGGAACGAAGCGTAGGGAAGGCCCGACTCCAGAACCGCCGCGACCTCTTCGTTGGTTTTGGAAACGGCGTTGCCGACAACGACGAGATCGACGTCCGGCGGAACGTTTTCTTTTTTGTAGCCGGGAGCGACGGGGATGTTTAAATTATCGAGCAGAACGCTCATCGGCGGATAGATATTGGCGTCGGAGCCGGAAACCTCAAAGCCCGCCTCTTTCAGCAACCCGGCGAGCGAGGCCATGCCCGTGCCGCAAACGGCGATCAGGTAAATGGATTTAACGTTCTCTGGAATCATCATGGAGTCTTTATTAAAATTGGCGATAGAAAGAAATCCAGGCCGGCGAAGGCGCCGGGGCCAGATTAAGTAATCGTTTAAGGTGAACCTACAAATTACAGTGAGCTTGGCATCCTAAATCCTGCCCCCACGGCGAGTGGCGGCGAAGGCGCCGGGGCCAATTTAGAAGAGATCGTCCAATCGCCAACCACTGGGTCCAGCGTCACGCTGGCGGCGAGTAGCTTCCCCTTACAAGTTACACCAGTTGCCTCCACGGCGAGTGGCCGGGGCGGTTTACAAATCGCTTTTGTCGATGATGAAATTTTCCATCGCCAGCACGTCCAGTCCGGTGGAGAAAAAACAGCGGACGGTATCCAGCGGACTACACACGATGGGTTCGCTCCGCACGTTCAACGAGGTGTTGAGGGATACGGGATGGCCGGTCAACTCCCCCAGACGCTTGAGCGTTTCGTAATAGCGCGTCTGGACGTCGGAGTGAACGGTCTGCGGACGCACGGTATTGTCCACGTGCACCACGGAGGGGGTCGCGGTCTGCATTTTTTCTTTCGCGTCCTGCGCCACGATCATGAACGGCGAGTCGAATCCCGGCGCCAGGTAATCGGGGGCCGACTCGATCGGCAAACTGGGACAAAATGGCCGCCAGCTTTCGCGGTACTTGACCTCGTTGTTGACCTTGTTCTTTATGGCGGGGTCGACGGGGTTGGCCAGAATGGATCGTCCACCCAAGGCGCGGGCGCCAAACTCCATCGCGCCCTGATGCCAGCCCACCAGCTTGCCGCGGTCCAGATAGTCCGCGACGACTTCTTCCAAATTTTCGACCTCGTAGAAATTAACTTTGCATCCCCGCAGAGCGGCGCGAACCTCGTCCATGCCATAAGACGGACCGTACTGTGTGTGCGTCAGCCGATGCTTGATCGGGTCGCCCAGGGACTGCGCGACCATCTGCGCGGCGCCGATGCAGGTCCCGTCGTCGGAGCTTGCGGGTTGCACGAAAAGCGCGTCGACGTTTTCGCGGAGCGCGAGGCGTCCGTTCATTTTGCAATTCATCGCCACGCCGCCCGCCAGGCACAAGTTGCGGATTCCGGTTTCTGCCACGGCGGAATCGACTAGCGAGATCACCGCTTGCTCGAGCAACTCCTGCGCCGCCCAAGCCAGGTCGATGTAACGGTTCAATAAATATTTGCTCGCCGGCTTGCCGTCGATTGACGTCTTTTCGCCGTAGGCGATGGGCGGCATTTCGGGATCGAATTCGGTGATAAATTTTTGCAAGCCGTCGGTGAAGCGCGGATGAAAAAAATGCCCGCCGAATTTAGTGTAGGTAGGGTCGACCTCGTACCATCCCGGCCCTATTTTTAATATTTTCCGCAGGCGCTCCACCCAGGGGTTGTTGGCCGAGCGCGCCTCGCCCAGCGCCGCAAGCCCCATCAGCTTGCCCTCGTCGCGGTAAGGGGTAAAGCCCATGTACGCCGTGATCGCCGCGTAAAACCAGCCGAGCGAGTGCGGTATATCGAAGGATTTTATTTCGCGGACGCTGTCGCCTTCCGCGACGCAGATTTGCGTCGACTTGTTTTCCCCGCTGCCGTCGACGGTCAAAACGAGCGCCTTGTCGAATCCGGAACAAAAATACGCGCTGTAGGCGTGGCACATATGGTGCGAAAGAAACTCGACGTCCGGAATTTCCCCCGCCAGACCGGCGGACCGCAAGCCGTCGCGGATTTTCGTTTTCAGCGCCGACGGGGAAAAAGTGAACAGAGTCTGGAGCGCGTAGAGTTTGTTGTCGATATCCGCGTTGGGCGAAGGGTGGCGGTAGGCTTTCGCCGACGCTCCACGATATTTCAGGTATTGCCCAAGGTAGGTTTGGAACATGGACTTGGGATACAACGAAGCGTCCCAGGCAAAAGCAATTTTGTCCACGTCCTGCAAATTGAGCTGGGCGTTTTCCAGGCACCACTGGACGGATTTTCCGGGAAAGATTCCGTTGGAGTTTTTGAGCCGCGTGAGGCGCTCCTCCTGGCAGAACGAATGCAGTTGGCCGTCGACCAATAGACAAGCGGCGGGGTTTTCTCCAAATCCGATGATTCCTAATATGTTAGCCAAGATGATCTTTTCTTGAGAGGTTTAATTAAATTTAAAGGTTATCGCACAGATCAATGGGCAGGTCGATTGGAAACTGCTACAAGCTTGGGAACGAATGAATATCAAGTATTGCTGCGGGCAACTTCGACATGGTGGTCCCTTCTTTCCATTACATCAAGAATGTACGAAGCTAAAGTATGAGCAGCGTGAACAGCCAAGCGTGCATGGCGAGTCTCGATTCTATAAAACTTCATCTGTTTGTCTGATTTGCCATGAGAAGCGCTCTTTCTATTTCGTAAATGCATGAGTCCGTCTGCAATATCATGTAGACCTGATAATATCTTTTTCAGATCCTCATCCTCTATTTCTTTTGGATTCATACCAATATGACTTGAACATTTTTTCCAGAGGGATGAAAAAGTATCTTTCTCATAAAATTTTACATTTTTTTGTTCAAGGTATGTTTTAAAGACAGCTTCTAATACGGCCCCCGCCGCTAGAACTGCAGATGGAGGGTCTTTTTCTACATTATCCAACGCGCGTTTTACCTCTATATCAATAGCAGACAATCCCTCTTTCTGAACTCGCTCCATCAAAGTTTTTGTTGAGAATCCTTGTCCTGTGGTGATATGACCACCCCGACCATATTGCAATCCATCCTTTGCCAAAGCATTTCTTAATCGATCTCTTGGCTTGTTGTAGGCCTCTTGGGCTTCTTCGATAGTATTATAAAGTCTTTGGTGATAGGTCTGTTCATCAGGTGATTCGGCATCCATATAATCTTCCAGAATGCGTCCTAAAACTTCCAAAGGTGTTTCACATTCTTGGTTGATAAGGCGTAACCACGAAGTAACTTTAGTTGGTTTACTGCCTAGAGGAATATCTTCCGGTGCTCCTGCTGTTAGAAATAAACTATTAATTTCATTATGCGTGTAATAATCAGGAAAAAAATTTGATAATAGACCAATAATGGGGGCTGGGATTCGCTTATTTGTCATTTGTTTTCCATATCAAATTTGAAAAAAACGAGCAAAAAATTATCGAGAAGTTTTCACTTCAAAATGCACCCCTTCTTTTTTTTGCAGGGTGTGGATGACGCCGAATAAATTATTGGCGGTGGGGTTGCCGCTGGGGCTGAACATGCGCATCAGGCTTTTTGGAGATTTATTGACCACGCTTCCCAACTTTTCAAAACCTATTGTTGCGTTAATATAATCCCGCAGTAACATCTTGCCCGTCTCGGTATCACCAGCCAGCATGCTTTCGATGCTTTCCTTTAGCAGACCCGTGCGAAACTTCGGGTCGCGCAGGGCGCGGGCCTGAATCGTCTCTTTAAAATTACGCGTGATCGCCATGATTGCTATTCCTTTTTACGCTTCTTATATTCCCGCCAAAGTTCCTTGGCCTGGTCGATATCGTTTTGCTGACGTTTCTTCGTGCCGCCGCCCAGCAGGATGATCAGTCTGTCGCCGTCCTTGCCAAGATAAACGCGGTAGCCCGGCCCCCATTCAATCACGCATTCATGGACGCTACTTCCCACGCTTTTAACGGCGGATAAATTTCCATTTCCTATCCGCGTGAGATACGTGTTCACCTTGAGGGCGGCTTGCGTATTCAACCCGTCAAACCAATCGGCGAAGGGACTGCTCTCGTCTTCTCGAAGGTATTCTCTTACTTCTATCATAATGGTAACGTAAAAGATACTTTAGTGCAACTTGACTATTTTGGCGTTCCCCCACTCTATTAAAGCCTATTATACTCTTTTTCAAAAACTTGGCATATTTTGATAACCCACAATATATTGGGGTAGTGTGCAAAAATAGCCCCAGAAATGGTATAATACTCTTGACTTTGCCCTTCCGCTGGGCCAATGTAAAACAACGGGTTTTTTGATTTTATAGCCAACTATCACCTTCTTTTTTCGGGGCGTTTCATGATCTTAAAAAGTTTGGAACTTCAAGGGTTTAAATCCTTCGTCGACGCCACTAAAGTCGATTTCAACCAGGGTTTCACCGCCATCGTTGGACCCAACGGCTGTGGCAAAAGCAATATCTCCGACGCCATCCGCTGGCTGATCGGCGAACAAAGCTCCAAAAACCTGCGCGGTAAGTGCAACACGGATCTGATCTTCAACGGTAGCGAGGTCCGCAAACCCGTCAACCGCACAGAAATCGCCCTCACGCTTTCCGGCGTTCCCGAAGGATTGCGCATCGCCAACGTTCCCAATATCGGCGAGGAAATCAAGGTCACCCGTTGCTTCCACCGCTCCGGCGAAAGCGAGTTTTATATTAACGACGCGCCCTGCCGACTGAAAGATATCACCGACCTGTTCCTCGATCTGGGGATCAGCCCCAAAGCGCTTTCGGTGATCGAGCAAAACCATATCAACCACATCATCACCTCCAAGCCCGACGAGCGCCGGATATTGCTCGAGGAGGCGGCGGGCATTTTGAAATTCAAACACCGCAAGAACGAAGCCCTGCGCAAGCTCGCGACTTCCAGCCAAAACCTGGAACGCATCCGCGATATCGTCCAGGAACTCGCGCGACAGGTGGAATCGCTCAAGCGGCAAGCGGCCAAAGCCGACCGCTACAAGCGCTATCAGGCGGAGATCAAACACCTGTCCCTGAACCTGTTCAGCCAGAAGATCCGCAAGTTTCAAAAGGGTCTCGAAGCAATCGAGGCGGAGTTTAAAAAGACGGACGAGGCAAAAACCCTGGCCGACTCCCAGGTTTCCACGCTGGAAAATCAGGTGGAACAATTGAAAATTGAAATCGACGAACTCTCCGTCGCCCTGAACCAGAAAAAGGAAAGCCTGCATAATTTGTCCGCACAAATCGGCAAGGACGAAAACGCCGTCGCTCTCAAACGACAGGAAATCGC
>JAJDBB010000080.1 GCA_029261555.1 Nitrospinaceae bacterium
GCAGGGATTTGAATAACTGGCCAGCGTGACGCTGGACTTAGTGCTTTGACATGGAGCCAAATTGTCAGGCTGAGCCTGTCGAAGCCCATATCGCTTTTTGCCATTGCCCTTCGACAAGCGCAGGGTGACATTTAAACACCATCCCCGGCGCTTGCCTGGCGGACGCGGGCGATGAATTCTTCGCGCACTTTTAAATCGCGCAACTCGTCCTCATCCGCGACGGGAATCAGCGGATGGCGTTTTAAAAAAGCGTCGGCGAACAAGCCGCGTCCGGGTTGGGAGTGCCGGCTTCCATGAGCTTTATAAACCGGGACGTTCTGAACGCCGCAGGACGGCGATTTGCTTTTAAATATGAAACCGCAAAGATTTTCCGTTTCCAATTCTTTTACGCGACGGAGCGCGTAGTTTCTCATCCGCACTGTCCAATCGGTTTGGGATTCGTTGCCCAGCATGAGGGGTTGGTCCGCCGAGCCATAGAGGCCGACCGGTTCGCGGGGAACGCCCATGCCAACCGCGACTTCCGGGCAGACCGGGACCCATCGAAAAATTTTCCCCAGCGCGTCGACGACTTCCCCGGCGTGCTTATGCCCCCCGTCCCAGCGCACCTCCTCGCCGATCAAACAACTGCTGATTCCTACGGGTATTTTTTTCACGGCGATTTTGGGATAATGCAGTTATGCATATCTTAGAAAAAATTAAAAATTATTTCGGTTTAAAAAAGCTTGTCTTAAACCTAGGATCAGAATTAAAAAAACAACATGGGAAATCAAATTCTTATAACCGGACTCAAATAGAAAATTGCATGAATTCTATTGGCATCAAACCTCAATTTTTCCCCTACGGCTATGCGATGATTTTAAATCAGATTAACTTCAATGAGATTAATTTTGGGGATGGGAAAACTCCTGATTATAAAGAATTAAGAAAAGAAATAGCGGCGAAGTATTTCGAAGGCAATATAAAATTCAAACTAAAAGAAGTTTTAAATTACACAATGAAATTTTCAGCCTATAAAAATGATCCAAACGATACATGTGTAGGTGGGGGAGGAGGGGATTAGGTATTCTGGTATTGTCACATTAAACTTATCAGATAATCTATTTGCCTCAAGATTGTGCTTACAAGATGAATTCAAGAAAACCACCAAAAAAACTTCTTTTGCAATAATTTCCTTCGATATTCTTCCGCAAACTTCTCTTTTTTTCTTTTCGAAACACCATGGATTAAATGTCTATAATGAAATCCTATCTGATGAAATAACGCTCTCGCAAACAAATATCTGCTAAGGAGGGGTGAAGATTTTAAAAAACAATAAGGATCGCCATAAATATTATTAATGGAAATTTCAATTCTCGCAGATTCCAGACCATATTTTTCCCAATACAATCCCAGAACATCATCATATTTTTTTTGGGGAAATTCATCCAATAAAATTATCGAGTCCAAACCTTTCATATGTTCATCTGGAACCGCTTCAAGTAGTTTCCGCGCTATTTTTTCTAGGTTTAAGGGAAACTCTTTAGAATAATTATTGATTATCTTCATGATCAGGCAATTCCCCTCACCCCGGAAAGCGGTAGGGGGCGGGGTTGGGGTTGTGAATCAATTTGCCTGCGCGGAAATTTTTCAGCGCCAGATACGGCGGGTCGGTCTTGCGCGCATACAGTATCGCCAGCGGATCCTGATAAATTTTCTCCCATCCGGATTCCCTGTCCATTCGCGGCGCCACGGCTTCCCGCGTCGCGGCCACCACCCAATCGGCGGGCGTCTCGTCCAACAAACGTTTCCAGTCGCCGCGTCCTTTTTCAAAATCCTCGTTCATTTGAATGACGCTTTCCGGATAGGCGGTGCGGAAGCGTCCATCGATCGATACCTTGCTTTCGGGTCGTTTCCAGATGAAGTATTCGCCCCAGTCGAACGGTACGACGAGGTTGCCGTCGATACCGTTGTCGCGCATGAACTGCGCCAGATAGGTAGGGTAGACCGTCGGATGAACCACGATGCGGTAATCGTTTTTCCGGTACTGGGTATGTGCGTTAAAAATTTGAAACAGGCTGAAAATTACCAGTCCCGCAGCCGCAATATAATGAAACGCCGGGCCGAAATTTATTTGGCGAAATTTATTCGCTCCGAAGGCGCGCCACATGGCGGCGAGGCGCGACGGCAGGTAGGGCGCCAGAACGATTACCGCGAGTACCGTGTGGCGCTGGTGCTTGAATCCGTAAATCAGCGCCAACAGGATGATGGCGATTTCCCAGACGCGGCGGTTTTTGTCGAAGGCCACAGAAACGGCGAACAGCAGGGCGAGCAGTTTATATTGCCAATGATCGGCGCTCCACCGATGAACGGGCGCCCATTCGACAATGGCCCGCGCCTGTCCCAGCGATTCCAGAAAGAACAGCCACAGTTTGTAGCCGTAGGGATTGATCATTACTGCGGCCCAACTTGCGAAGAGAAGCAGGATCAATCGCCGCCAGCGTGGGTCGCCGCGCCGCAGGGCGGTCAGGCCCTCCCACCCGAGCGCGACGGAATACATCCCCAGTCCGGCAACGACGCCGCCGTGGGCGTTCGTCCAAATCAAAAACAAAAGCGGCGCGGTCCAGGGGATCCACGATCCGGTATTATTTTCATCCTCCGACTCTTTCGTTAAGGTCTTGTGCAGGAGGAGGATCATGAGCGTCGTTCCCAGCAGGGTTGCGAGGTGCGGGCGCGTCATGAACGCCGGAGCCAGAACGGGGATCGCCAGTAAAAAGTAGAGCGTATAAATCACCGACGGCAGGGTGGCGCGTTTCAAAACATGATTTGAAAGCAGGTGGATTATTAGCAGTCCGAGCGCCAGTTTGAAAAGTAGAAGAGCGCCGGAGCCGAAGGAGTCGTACAGCAGAAAGAACAGGATTTCCATGAGCCATTCGTGGTTGATCCAGCGATGGCCGGCGGCGGTGTAGGAATAGGAATCGGTTTCCGGAATATGGCCGAGGCTCCAGATTTCCTCGCCGAATTTGACGTGGCCCCAGAGGTCCGGGTCGGCGGTGACGTAGGAAAAAGCTCCTGCGGCGAAAGCGTAAACCGCCAGCCGGAAGAACCAAGGGTAGTAGCGTGTGAAGGAAAGATTCATCCTGAAAGTTTAGCAGAAGTAGCTAAATAGGAAAAATAAAGAAGTACTAATTAAATACTAAAAAATAATAAATTAGTAATTTAAATTTTTATAAAAACCTACCGCATCATATTGTGGGTTAAAATAATTGAACCCCTACATATTGAAAGTACTATTAAAATACTAATTAAACTAATATTAGTATTTATGGTTGACATCGAAGCAATTAAATACTAATATTAGTTTAATTAGTATTTATATCTTGAATATTAAGTACTAAAATAATAAAAATTAGTTTATATGAAGAACAAATAAAATGAAAACACCGGAACCCGCCCCTAAGTGGGAAGACTTCAGCCAGGAAGAAAAAAACCAGGCCAATAAATTATTATTTTCGGGCGAATTGAAATCCTTGCTCCAAGATGCCAACAAGGAATATCTATATTGGGACAAATTCAAATATTTTCAATTTCCAAAAAACGTCGATCCAAGACTGGCTTGGGTTTGCCTGAAATTTGACCGTCAGGCTAACTCCAGGGATCTTCCACTCAAAAACAAGCATGAAAATGATTTTTGTTTTTGGCAGCCCAACAAGGTTCAGGAAGACTTGCATCATATAGACAGTTATCTCAGGGGCTTTATTTCCACTAATGAAAACGTGATAAATCAAGAAACCCAGGAAGCCTACCTGGCGCGTTCCTTGATGGAAGAAGCAATTTCATCGGGTATCCTCGAAGGCGCGGCAACAACACGGCAACAAGCGAAAGCAATGCTGGTTTCAGGAAAAAAACCGGAATCCCACGCTGAAAAAATGATTCACAACAATTATGTCACCATTGAAAGTTTAAATTTATTAAAAGACCAAGCTCTTTCGGTTGAGCTACTTCATGACGTCCACAGAAAAATAACCAGAGACACTTTAAATAATGAGGCTGCTTCGGGCCGGTTCAGAACGATTGAGGACGGGAACATTACCGTTATAAGCGCACAAGAAGAAACCTTGCACGTTCCTCCTCCTCCCGAAGAAATCGAAAAGCGAATGCAGGACCTGGTCGATTTCGCCAACAGCAAAAAGCTCGATGGAAGCTTTATTCACCCGACGGTCAAGGCGATCATTTTGCATTTCATGATTGGATACATTCATCCCTATGTAGACGGCAACGGCCGCGTAGCGCGGGCGCTTTTTTACTGGTTCATGTTAAAGATGGGCTATTGGCAGGTGCAATACATGCCCATCTCAAGGTATTTCTTAAAAGCGCAGGCCCAGTATGCCCGCGCCTATTTATACGCTGAAATCGACGATTCCGACCTGACCTACTTCATCGTTTATAATTTAAAGGCCATTAGAAATTCCATCGAAGATTTTACGCAATATATTTCCAGGAAACAAAGCGAACTAAGCTCTTTATCGCAAAAACTGAAAGACCATCCGGATTTGAACAACAGGCAAATTACTTTGTTAAAACATTCGCTGATGAATCCCGGCTATATGTACAGCATTCAAAAGCACAAGAACTATCACGGCGTTACCTACCAGACGGCGCGGATGGACTTGCTGAAACTGGCGGAAAAAAGCATGGCGGACCAGCGCAAGCTCGGGCGGGCGTTTTATTTCGTCGTCAAGGAAGAGATCCGCCGCCAGCTTGCAGATTAGGGATGCGTCGTCCTGCGTTCGATGCGATAATAATTTTTCGTGATTATGACCGGCCGTGGGTTTAATTTTTTGTTATTTGCTAAAGGATAGCGTTTTTTGAAAATTGTCGTTTGCGTCAAACAAGTTCTGGACACCGCCGCGCGCATCGCCGTTGCCGACGGGCGCGTCGACCCGCAGGGCGGCGCCCGCGTCTTGAACCCCTACGACGAATTTGCCGTCGAGGAAGCCGTCTTGCTCCGCGAAAAATTCCCGGACACGGAGATTGACCTCGTTACGCTCGGACCGGAAAGTTTCAAGGAAGCGCTCCGCTCCGGACTCGCCATGGGCGCCGACCGGGCGACGCATCTGCTTGATCCGGCCTTCGACGCCCTGGACGCCCTCGGCGTCGCAAAAGTCCTGGCCAAAGCCGTCGGCGGAATGCAATACGACCTGATCCTGTGCGGGCGCCAGGCGGTGGACGACGACATGGCGCAGGTGGGTCCGGCCTTGGCCGTGCGCTTGGGGATCCCATTCGTCGCCGTGGTCACGAAACTGGAAATCGGCGAGGATCAAAAACAAGCCGTTGTGCACCGGCAGATCGAAGGCGGCACGGAAATTCTCGAAGCGCCGCTCCCGTTACTGCTGACCTGTCAAAAAGGATTGAACGAGCCGCGCCTGCCGAAGCTAAAAGGTATAATGGCCGCGAAGAAGAAAGAGATTAAAATTATGGACGCCGCAGCGTTGGGGATCGATCCACAGAGTTTGGCGGGCGACGCGCGCGTTCGGCAAATCGACCTGACCCTGCCGCCGCAACGCAAGGGCGCGCGTATGTTGGAGGGCGAGCCGCGCGAGGTCGCCGCGCAACTAGCGCATATTCTGCGCGAGGAAGAAAAACTAATATAACCACGGCGAGGCGCGGGCGCAGAGCCAGTAGGCGAAACTTGCATGGAGCAACGGTTTAACTGTAAACTGATCCTTAACTTGAAAAATTTTTGGAAAAGACCATGACCCAAGACGCCGCACAAAAAACCGACTCAGCTCCCGCTGGGCCTCTGGCTGGATTCCGCCGCTGGTTCGGAAAATACAAAAGCGAAATCGGCTTCGCCATCCTGGTATTTTACGTGTTCCTGTTGGCGGTGGGCACCATCGGCGAGCTGTACGACGTCGAATGGATCCTCGACCTGCCCATCTTCCGCCCTCCGGGAAAATATTAAACCGGCTCGCTCCGCCCATTTTTCCAGAACGAGAACTGATTCAATATTGCTCCCGGTTCGCCTCAAAAAATGTCAGGGCGGTCTGGTAGTCAACGGCGTCGTCGATTTCAAAACAGCCGGGCTCGTCGATGGACCAAGGATGCAAGCGCGCTCCGGCTTTTTGAGAAAACTCGGTAAAGGGGATTTCCCACAGCCATTCCTTCCACTCTGCTTCGCGTGCGTCGTACATATCTGCAAAACGTTTTCCGTATTCGCCAGATAGTTTAAAAAACCCGATCGCCTCGCCGCCAAATTTATAGTTATCCCTCTCCTCGTTTGTCAGAGCCCGCTTCGTGACAAAGGCGTTGATACTCCCGTCGTCGTTTAAAAGCGTTTTGGCGCATTCATCGTCGCCGATATCCGCCGGCACGGTGGCAAATGAGGACGCTTCCGACCGACGGGCGTATTCCAGAAACACGCGGCGCGGATACAACACGTCGCCGTCGAGGACGATCACGTCGCCTTCCGTTCGGCGCAGTCCCATCACCATGGAAAGCGTGTTGCCGGTAGTCCGGTAAACGGCATTGTCGACAAACTCCACGGGCAGGGGCGCGGGCAGGACGTTGACGTATTCCTTCACCGCCTCCTTATTGTGGCCGAGGATGAGGACGGCTTTTTCCGCGCCCAGTTCTGCGAGAGCCGCGAGGTGGCGCGACAATAAGGTTTCGTCGCCGAAGGGCAGAAAGGATTTATGCGCCAGGTCGTCGCGCGCTAAACGCGAGCCGTACCCGGCAAGTAAGATGATTGCTTGCATGAATGGAATATGGGGAGAGAGGTGGAGGGTTAACGATTCAAAAAATTATTCGCCAAGCAAGCGCCCGAGGGCAGTGTTCGAGATGCAAATTCCCCCAAGGCCGTAGCACGTTAACCAAATAAGTAGGCCCAATTGGGTCCAGCGGCACGCTGGCGCCGGTTACTTGGTGAAGGCCCAGAAGTCCGACATGGGCAGGTTGGACTGATACCGCTTGAACTTTTGCAGGGTGTCCAGTCCGTCGGCGCTGCGCTCGACGTTGCTCGGTTCGTCGGGGAAGTCGCCCCAGCCGTGCGCGTTCTTGATATCGATCAGCCACTCAACTCCTTTTGCGATCACCGGACCGAACTTGTCCTTGGTCTTGGTGACGTCCGAAACCAGCATCAAGTTGCGGCAGGCGTCCATGGTGTGATCCGTGTTCTCGTCGTCCCAGGAACCGTTCTTCGCCTGCGCGTCGACCAGGCCGTCTGCCGCGTCCAAAAGAGCTTTTTCCGCGAAGTCGATCTGGTCCATGATAAGCGCCGGCACGAGCGTGTACTGCATCAGGTGCGCGGTTGTCTCGATGCCCGCGGGATGAAAGCTGCCGTCCTTCCAAAGTCCGGAATCCCGGTGCCAGTTCATGATGAAATCGAAGCCGCGCCGACGCGCCAGGTTGATGCGCTCGTCGTCCTGCTTGTCGTGCGTCACCTGGTAGATGGTCAGAAAGCAAGTGACCGAGCAGGTGGTGTCGAGGTGCGACCATTCGGGATCGGTCCAGTGTCCGTCCTCCTCCTGCTCGCCGAGGATAAATGCCAGGCATTTGTCGATGGCCGCTTCAATCACGGGGTCCTGGATGATCATGTTGCCGCGGCACAGTTTCAATCCAACGAACGTTGAAATCCAGATCGAGGTTTTGTCGGTGTGCGATTCCTTGGACCAGCCGCCGTCGGGGTTTTGCACCGGCGCGCAATCCTGAAACTCGCGCGCGTATTTTTTGGTTTCGCTGAGGTGCAGGATGCAACGCAAAACGTGCTCCAATACTTCCATATCTTGCTCGCCTTCCTGCAAACTCCATTCGCCGCGCCGCGATTCCAGATACTTCCATTCGTCCTCGATCAATTGGTCCAGGTTTTCCTGCAAAATGCTCGTCATGGTTTTCGTCTCTTAATGAAGTTTTCCGGAGTAGCCTCCGGAGGCAGATAATGTAACGCTTGAGGGAAACGGTTCAAGTGGCGGTGAGCTTGCCTCCCCAACCTTTCTACCGGGCGTTGCCAGCTGCAACTATTTTTGTGATTCGTATCTATATAGTTATAACGCGGAGGGATTTTATTTCAATAATTTTGTGAATTTTTTGCTGACCCAGCCGATTTTACCTTTTTCAAACTCCACCCTGTACCAGCCGTCGGATTTCCCCAGAAAAGGCGCCACGGCGTTCTTGTTCAAATGGCCGATGACTTTTCCTTTAATATCCGGGGTCTTGCGCACCCGGAGCGGAGAACTCTTGGTCATGATCTGAACCATCAGAGGACGACCGCGGGCGGTTTTGGCGACGGCTTTTTTAGGCGCGGGGACGGCTTTTTTTTGCGGAACTTTTTGGGCGGCAGGGGGCGGCGCCGCGGGTTTCCGGTCCATCGGAGCGGCGGCCATCGGTTTTTGTTTGCTGTCCGATTCCTCCTGCATTTTCATGACTCTTTTAGCTGCCGCGCTTGCGGCGTCGGGCGTCTCTTCTTCAAGAATAGTGGTCGCGGGCGGACCGCCCATGCCCATCGCCGCTCCTGTTCCAGAAGGCATGTGCTTGCTGTCCAACCCTTCCTTCATTTTCATGGCGCTCTGACCCATGGGTTGCGAGGGCGGTAATATGCCGGGGCCGGGAACTGCAAGCGGGGGAAGAATGGGAATGGAGGCGGTAGTACTCTGGCCCAGTTCTTTCAGGCGGCTCTCTGCCTCTTTCGCCTGAGGCGCTTCCGGATGCATGTCCAGAAAATTTTGATACGCCGCCGCTGTGTCCGCCATTTTCGCCTGGTCGTAAATTTTGCCGTACAACCCCTCTCTCTCGAACCGGATTTTCTCCTTGTCGTCCGGCGAGAGCTCCTGGACGCGCTTCAAGTTGTCCAGCGCTTTTTCGTAATCCTTGTTCTCCTCGTACAGGGTCGTCTGGAACTTCAGCGCCCGCGCGTAATTGGCCTTGATCTTTTCATCCCCCGGTTCCAGTTCCAACGCTCTGGAGAATTCCTTGATCGATTCGGAAAGTTTATCGTTGGAATACAGCGTCATCCCCAAGTTGCTGTGCGCTTCGTAGGAACGGGGATTGGTTTCCAGGAACTTTTCCCAAAGCTCGGTGGCTTTATCCAGACGTCCTTCTTTCTGTTCTTTTAAGGCGTTGTCGAACAACTCGGCGTCCTGCTTCGCAAGCTGACCTTGAGGCGTCTCAAAATAAGAGCTTTTCGTCGTCTGGCAGGCGGCAAGCGCCAGCACAATAGCCGCCAGAGCGACCGGAATAAAGGAAATGCGGAATTTCAACATGGGCCGGGATCCTCTTTGGTTTAAACTAAAATCTTGACTGAAACCTGATTAGACGCCACGATAAACACAATATTAGGGTTAGGGCTTATTAATTATGTTCATTCTGCGCCTGCCAAATTTTTAATGAATGTTTGTAAAAACTGCGCCGGGCATAGCCTTGGCTATGTTCAAGCGGTTTGAGCAAACAGGCGTGAAAATTTGCGGCGCCTTGTAGGTTGGCCATGAAAAACAAATCCACGGCGTCAAGCAAGCTCAGCGTAGCTTTT
>JAJDBB010000081.1 GCA_029261555.1 Nitrospinaceae bacterium
ATGATCGAAGACGCCCTCAAAGCCAAAAACCTGCACGACAAGGTTAAGGTAAAAGATATCTCGGAAATTTTGGAGTAAGGCGGTAAAATCTGGATGAACCTGCAAAAAGAATACGATCTTGAAGTTACCCGACAGAAAGAGGGCGACGAGATCAAGAAAATCAAACCCTACCGCCCCAAAAAACAAAAACCGCCGAGGCGAGCCGAGTTGCAAATTTAGGCTTCAACCAAGTCGCTACCTCGTGCTTTTCCTTTATATCTAAAAGCTCTCCTAAAACCAGCTTCTTCAGCTTCTTTTACTGTTTTGCAGTAAAACTCTCCCTTGTGAGGCTCGATTTTTACTTTGTCATACATCTGATCGAATGGCAGGTGATAAATTTTTGTTTTATCCTTTGATGAAATGTTGCATTTGATGCAGGGGTACCCCTTATCCATCGCATGATTTTCTGCAAGTTTTATTTCCAGTTCCTTTGAAAACAGTCGGGCCAAATCTGAAAGTTTCGTAGTGACATAAAATTTGGCTTGAACATTTACATCTGGGTTTTTATATTTATATTCAAATACAGTTCCGAAAAACTGAAATATATGCTTCTCATATATTGTTTTGAACTTAGACCAGCATTTGCATTGAATCACAACTACGTCTTTTCCCTTTTTACAAATCAGATCCCTTCCTAAATCTTCAAAACCTTTTATAATACCGACATACTCAACATCATAGCCTTGCTCTTCGTATAGATAGCCAACAAAGCGCTCATACATGCGCCCTATATGCGCCTTTGATTTATGACGTTTCCAGTACCTATCTAATGCAAGTTGATTTTTTTCTGTTAGGCTAAGTTTTCTGTATTCTTCTACGGTAAGATAATCTGTAACCTCATCTTCCCGTTCTTCATCATGATATTTTCTAAGGTTTTTTTGATCTTCAGGTGTGGGAACATCAACTTCTTCTTTTAAATCTATTAAGAATGGAGCGATATTCTCGTAGTATTCTATTTGATAATTTGCAATCTTTAGCTGTTTTTCAGCCTCTCTCCTCCTTTTGGATTCTTTTTTTATAGCTTCAGCAGCTTTTAAAGCTGGGTTTTTCTTTGTCTTAAGTTGTCTGGCAAAATCTAAATCTGAAAGTTTGATAAGATCCTCATAGGCGTTGGCTAGCCAAGGAAAACCAATTTGGCGCTCTTTAGCCATTTGCTCTACGCCTTCAGTAATTCTTTGCAGTAATTCTTTTTGATCGTTGATTTCTCTTTTTTCTGCTTTTACGACTTTTTCAATATCCCGCTTTAGTTTGTTTAATTCCCTTCTTTCTTCTTCTGCGGCCATTTCCAAAACCAGCTTTTCATCTTCAACTTTATTGATAAGATTGTTCAGCTCCTCTACTTTTTGTTCAAAATATCCGTTCCGACTCATTGGAAAGTCCTCGTAAATTTACATGACGGATAATTGCGGCACCCTAGAAATGGTCCCCATTTGCCATTTATTTCCCTTAGAGTTATCGCTTTACATTTTGGGCAATATTGAGGATTCGATTTCATTTCTTTTTCCAATTCGTTGGATAAAATTCTTCTACCTCGCCCGAAATCATATTTATCTAAAATGCTTTTAACTTTTTTTTCTTCTTTCGTAAAATCAAAATCTCCAAGCATAGCGATTGCTACGGAATCTCTTATTTTTTGAAGGTGCCGCTCGTACAGAAAATTAATGACATGGGCACAAATGACAAGCCCTAAGGCAATACGGCCGCTTTCAACATCATAAGGAAGCCAAAAAAAGGCAGTTATAAATAAAAGAGAATTTAAGAGTTCGGACATTTTTGAAAGGAGTAGAGCTTAGTTCTTATTTTTAGAGGACATCAGGGTCAACCATTGGAAGGCACCTCTCATTGGATAAAGCTTCCCTCTGCTAACGCTAGCCTATTCGATTACTTTGATCGGATTAAATACACGGCGCCGAGGTAGTCGTCCGTCAGGTATAAATCCCCGTTCGGGGCCTGCTCGAGGTCGACGGGGCGGCCGTCTACTGAGTCGTCTTTGCGCAACCAGCCGGTGATGAAATCCTCATGCTCTAACGGCGTCCCGTTCGCGTCCAGTTTCAGGCGCACGACCTTGTATCCCGCCGGAACCGACCGGTTCCACGATCCGTGAAAAGCGATGAACAGACTGTTATTGTATTTCGCGGGCAGGCTCCCCTTTTGATAAAACGCTAAACCCAGCGGCGCCATGTGCGCGGTAAACGTATGCGCCGGAATTTGGGTTTTATTGCAATCCATCAAGCGCCCGAATTCCGGGTCTGGGATCCGGTCCTCATAACAATACGGCCAGCCGTAATGTTTCCCTTTATCTATGATATTCAATTCCTCGCGGGGATGATCGTCTCCCAGCATGTCGCGACCATTGTTCACGCCCCATAACTTTCCGCTGTAAGGGGAAAACTCGATCCCCACCGAGTTGCGCAGGCCGGAGGCGAAAACCTCGCCGTTCTTGCCGTCCAGGTCGTAACGCGACACGGCGGCGCGGATCGGGTTGCCTTCCCGGCACACGTTGCATGAGGAGCCGACCGAAAGGTACAAATGTCCGTCCTTGATTTTTATCGTGCGCGTGGTGTGTCCGCCGTCGGGAATATCGTCGATGATCGTTTCCGGCGGGCCGTACTCGAAGGGTTTGGCGCGGCGTTTGAGTCGCACGACTTGGGTTTCTTCGGCGATGTAGAGGTAGTATCCGGAGTCCAGTTGAACGAAGGCCAGGCCGTGCGGCGTTTCGCGTCCTTCTAGAATGACGGTTGTTTTATCCGCCTGCCCGTCGTCGTCTCGGTCGGGCAAGGCGACGACGCGTCCGACTCGATGCTGCGAGACGAACAGGATTCCCTGGTCGTCGAAGGCCATGTGCCGGGCTTTTTTGATCCCCGTGGCGAAAAGTTGGACGCGTACGTCCGGAGGGAATTTTAATTGCAGGCTGCCCAGGCCGCCAGGTTGAATGTCGTCCGCGCAGGCGGAACTGGCGAGGGCAAATAGAAGGGTAAAAATTAAAATGATGTTTCGCATTCGGAAGGACTCCAAAACTTAACCTGGGTCCAATTATAACGCCGCATTCGGTGAGGCGTCGTTCAAAATGCTGACTAATCTTTGGGCCTTTTCAGCGCCCGGACGACCTGGAAAGCATTCATTGGCCTACTGTCCTCAAGCCGGAGTAGGCTTTGAGCTCTTGTCCAGCAACTGGTCCAGTTTTTTCCGCTCTCTGGGATCTACCTTGAGATCCAGGGTGACCCCGTCGGCGTGATAATCCGAATTCACCACCATGGCATGTTTTTGGATGGCGTGCAGGAGACCGGACTGCGCGTGGCTTAACTCAACCCGCAAAGCGGTCAGGCGCTTTTCGTAGCGCCGGATAATTGCGGCGCGTAAGGCGTCGATCCCTTCTCCAGCCTTACACGATAAAAAAACGGCTTCCGGAAAGCGGCGTTTCATCGCCTCCAGGACGCCGGGTTCTTTTACCGCGTCGGTTTTGTTGAACACGGTTAAAGAGTCCGCCTCTTCCACGCCCAATTCCTTCAACAATTTATCGGTGGCGACCATCTGGTTTTTCAAGTTGGGGTGGCTCAGGTCGTTGACCTCAAGCAGGAGGTCGGCCTCGCGCGCCTCGTCCAGGGTGCTTTTGAAAGACGCCACAAGATCGTGCGGCAGTTTGTTAATGAGTCCCACCGTGTCCGACAAAAGGATCGGAAACGGAAAATTCTTTTTAACGCGGCGCGTGGTGGGGTCCAGGGTGGCGAACAGTTTGTTTTCCACCAGCGCTTCCGCCTCGGTCAAAAGATTCATCAAAGACGATTTGCCAACGTTGGTGTAGCCGACGAGGGCGACGCGGTACAGGCGAGCCCGGGTTTTGCGTTGCGTGATTTTTTCCTTGTCGATCAGTTTTAGTTTTCTTTCAAGTTTGTAAATATCGTTGCGGATGAGGCGGCGGTCCAACTGAATCTGGGTTTCGCCCACTTCCCGCATGCCGATGCCGCCGCGTTGCCGGGATAGATGGCCCCACATGTGCGTGAGCCTGGGCAGGGCGTATTTCAAACGCGCCAGATCCACCTGGGTTTTGGCCTCGCGGGTGCGGGCGTGGTGGCTGAAAATTTCCAGGATCAGCCAGGAACGGTCAATCACCCGGCAGTTGAAAATTTTCTCCAGATTGCGGGTCTGGCCGGGCGAGAGATTCTCGTCGAAGATCACCGCTTCCGGGTTATGCAGGTCGACGGCTTCCTTCAACTCCTCGGTTTTGCCTTTTCCCAAAAATGTTTTCGGGTTGATGACGTCGGGTTTTTGAGTGACGGTCGCAACGGGGAAATAGTTCGCCGTGGTGGCGAGTCCGTCCAGTTCTTCGAGCGACAGATCAAGGGAGTATCCCTTGCCGCCGGGCATTTGCACGCCCACCAGAATCGCTCCACGCCCCTTGGATGGGCCGGAGGTAGCCGACTCGTTTTTGGATGTCATCAGGTTTGGTCGTCGGACATTTCGGTTTTAGCCGATTTGTCTTTGCGGGGTTAAATGAAACGCCTGGCGCCTAAAATAAAGTACGCAGTCAATTGTCGCCGACAGTATGAAAGGTTTTCAGTGAGGAGTCAATTTTCGGGGAGGAATAATCAAGCCGTTGCCGGGCAGGGTTCGCGACCGATAAGATAAAACGTTGTCTTCTGAAGAACGATTTTTCGGCGTCCGGCAAACAGGAGCCGCAGGAGGGGCAGGGTTTCAAACGACGAGGAGGTTAAAGGCATTGGTTCACCTGATTCCAAAGGTTGGGATAATTTTCAATAAAAACTTTCATCAGGTTTTTGCATTCCTTCATGTTCAGGTTGACAAACTCGACGCCCTGATTGGTCAGCCAATGCGTTTTTCCTTTATAAGTTTCTGATTCGCCAACCACCACCTTCTTGATTCCCAAGGACAGTATTGACCGGATGGCCTCCGGACCGGGAGCCAGGGTGGTGAAAAGGACCGTACCTCGCGCGGTTTTTAACTCGCCGGCGGCGTCCAGGCAAAGGGTTTCCGCAGATTTGAATCCGCCGTCCGAGGCCTCTCTTTTGCAACGTCCCTTGCCGATAACGCGACCGTTTTGGACCAACACGGCGCCGATAGGAACGTCGCCCTGGGCTTCCGCCCATTTGGCTTCCTGAATCGCGGCCTTCATAAAAAAATGATTGGCGGCGAGCTGGAATCCTTTATTGAGGGCGGTAATGCTTAGGGGTTCCTCAAACTGATTGCCCTGATTTTTCAATGGATAATGTGTGTGTGCGTTCATGATTTTTTTCTCCAAATGATAACTAATACCATTCAAAGGCCGTGCCAAAGACGACATTCAGACGCAAAATTCATAAGCCACTGTTTTTCAAAGAGTTTTTTTAATTAATCGAGGAGCGGGGAGTGACAAATCTGAGAAAGCGAATAAAAATTTATACATTTACAACAAAATCAACCACAGCGAAAATCTTATAGCGCAATATTTTTCAATAATTTGCGGAGAGATTACCCCCATTTTGCGTGGGGATTATTCATTGGCAGGCGGAGGATTTTCTCCGGGACCGTCAACGATATCGTCTTTCTTATCAAGAAGGTCGTCTAAAAAGGATTTGGATTCCTCATCCACCGCGTCGCTTCCCGCCTGAGTCGGATCCTTCAAAATTTCATCGCCGGATTTTGCCGCATCGGCAGCGTCGTCGACGGGTTGGGTTTCCTTTTTTACATCCTTTGTTAAATCGTCGAGAAAACTGGAAGCCTTACCAGTCTCTCCACTAATGGCGCCAGAAGCGGCTTCTGAAAGCGGCGTATCCGCTCCCACAGGAGGTATCTGATCCGTCAAAACGCCCGAAGCGGCGGCGCCAGTTGGAACCCCTGCCACAGGAGGAACAGGCGCGTCTGCGGCTGGCGGCGCTCCTGCGCCTTCGCTCTCTGGCTTGGGCGGCTGCCCGGCTTCCGGCTCTGTTCCCGGCGCAGAGGGGTCAGACTTTGGCGGAGGAGGTTTATCTCCTTTTGGTTGACCGGTGGACGAAGTTTTACCTCCTGCCGGAGGAGTTTCTTTATCGCCGGCGCCTCCTTCCGTTTCACTGGTACCACCTTCTTCATCGCCTGCCGTTTCTCCTTCACCTGCGGTTTCTTCGGCGGCGGCCTCGTCACCAGCAGTTTCTTCTCCAGTAGCTTCTTCTCCAGTAGCTTCTTCCCCGGTAGCTTCTTCTTCAGTTCCGGCTTCTTCTTCAGTTCCGGCTTCTTCTTCAGTTCCGGCTTCTTCCTCGCCAGTCGTAACTTCCCCATCATCACTTCCGGTTTCACCTTCGCCTGTGGTTC
>JAJDBB010000082.1 GCA_029261555.1 Nitrospinaceae bacterium
CGGTCAGGATACGCTTCCAGCGGATTGCCTACCTTGACCACCGGCTTCAACTGCGCGCCGACTTTCTTGCTTGAAAGCGCCATGGCCGTAGCCACGCCAGCGCTCACCTGCAAAAACTTTCTGCGATTTAACCTCATAAATCTTGCCCTCCCTTTTTTACATAAAAGGAAATTAAAATTAAAACATCAAAAAAACTACCACAAAAAAAACAGGGTTGACTTCCTTGTAACCCAAAAAGCAGGAACTCCTCCTTTCTTTCATTTAAGTCTTCTGGTTTTAAATTTTTTTCATCTCCTCCTCGATACAAAAAAACAGTTGAGAGCCGCCGATCAACCGCCGGCCCTCAATTCATAAACTTCCACACATCTGTCGCAGGCGCCATCGCTACTTTCCCAATCGGGAAAGTCGATTTGAATCGCCTCAATCACCATCTCGTCGCATATGCTTTCCGGATCGTCAACCCAGTTATAAGTGGGGAATTTACACAGGGGACAAGGCGAACCGGGGAGATGGATATATTCCTGGTCCTGCTCGGTAAAGCTTTCGTCGTACTCAACGTATTTACTCATCAAGGTGTCCAGGTCGGTGGCCATGGACAACAACTCTTCATGAGTGAAATGTTCGGTAATCCACAATCCCTCGAATATGCCGCGTCGCTGCTTGCTCGGAACTTTTTTATAGTAATTGTCGAACTCCCGAAACCGCGCTTCTTTGGTCATGGTGGACTTGATTGCCTTCTTTTCCAAACGGGAGTCGACGTATACGTTCCACAACATACGGAACCTTGCTGTGATCAGATTTTTTACGGATGGGTTGCCGGGTATAAAGGCGTCTTCGTAATCGAACTCCGGGTCGACCATGTCTTTAGCGTGCATGAATTCGTGAATCAGGAAGGATTGCAACTCGTTGGTTTCGTCGGAGTTGGCAAAGCGGCTTGCCAACAGCCTCATCTCAATGGTGGGAAGCCGATTGGACATCCGGTTTAGAACGTTGGAGCCTTCGTCGACCTTATTAATAGCTCTTTTGACGACTACCTCTCCGATTCTTTCATTGAATTCGCGGGCGCGTTCGTACTCGATTTTATCCAAGTCTTTTTCTTCGCCGCCATCGCCTCCTCCACCTTCTTCCGGGACGACTGCGACGGCAGCGGTTTCGTTTTCGGCCTGACCGCCAACTTCACTTTGCGGAGTCTCTGAAGACTCCAAAGTTTCGGAGGCCTCTGGCAAAGCCAGTTTCTGCGCGGTTTTTCTTCTTTTGGGGATAAGCCCGCAGGCTTCCAGGGAAAGGACGATGAGGTCTCCCAACCCAAGCTTTTCTACAAAAAACAGTTTATTGACTTTTTCAAACGCTTCTTCGCGGTCGTCTTCGGGGATTTCGTAAATGGGGTCGGCAAGGGAGTGAAATTCGTCGTAATCAGAACGCATTCCGGATCGCTCCAGATGGTTCAGGTGACGAAAAACTGCTTCTTCCATTAACTGGGGGCTATAAGATATTTTCATAGGTATCCTGCGGCTTTTTGTGACCTGATATTACACAAAAAGCCTATGTTGAATGCCTTTACTGACCTTTACCTTATGACCGGATTATATTTGAGCCATAAGAAATGTCAAGGAAATATTCCTACTACTTTTTTGGGGAAAACCTGTGATTTATTTTTGCCGGTTTCCCTTGCAAATTATTTTAAATAAAATACGGCCTAAACCGCCATTTTTCATGTTTTTTATTGGTTTTCAAGGCCTTTTTAAAGTGACCGTAAAATAGCGTCTTTATTTATCAAGCTTCAATAATCAACGCCCCATCTCGATAAACGATCAAAAACTCATTTTGAGCGCTTAAAAAGACACCTCAACACAAAAAAGCTAACATGATCAACTCCGGTAATTTCTGGGTTTTGAATAGGAAAAACGCCCATCCGGCCCCCTTAAATCCTATCTATACTTTCCAGCATTTTTTCAAGTTTCTGGAGGGATTCCATCAGGCTTTCAGGATTCCCCAGTTTTTCGGCAACCGTGCGGGCATTTTCCAATTCTATTTTGCAGGTTTCTTTTCTGGAATCGATCAGGTTCAACCTAGCCACGGTCATATGCAATTGCACCAGATTGATCAGGCTGTTGGTTTCAGAAAAAATTTGTTTTGCCTTGTCAAAGTATCCGTCGGAAGCGTCGTAATTTTCATTTTTATAATTCAGGTTGCCCAGAAACGCGTAGTCTTTTGCCATTTCCGGCTTATTGTCAACCTCCTGGCATAATTTCAACGACTCCTGATAATGCTTTTCCGCATTGACCTTGTCGCCATTGCGAAAACTCAGGTTCCCCATGTTCCTGTAGTCTAGGGCAAGTTCAATCTTGTCTCCGCTTTCTTTTGAAATTTTGAAGGCGCTGTCAAAGTATTCCTGCGCTCGCTCGCGGTATCCCCTGTCCATGGACAGGTTGCCCAAAAGCCGGTAATCGATGCGCATTTCGCCAGAGTCGTTGAGGGCGTTTGATTTTTCGAGGGCGACTTGATAGTACTCTTCCACTTTTTGCCTTTGATTTTTCTCCGCATAAATCTGCGCCAGGTTCCTGCAGTCATGAATCGCCGTGCGATGCGATTTAATTTCATCGGCGATTTCGAGGGCTTTGAGCGCAAATTTCTCCGCCTGACCCCAATCTTCTTTTTGCAAATACAGGTTGAATTGGTTTCGGTAGTCCTCGGCCATTTCGGCCTTGTTCCCCGCTTCCTTGTTCAATTCCAGCGCTTTTAAATAATTTTTTTCCGCTGCGGCCCAATCGGTTTTTTGCAAACACAAGTCGCCGAGGTTGCGGTAGTCCGACGTCAACCCACGTTTGTTGCCGGCTTCCTCATTCATCTTCAAGGATTTCTTTACCAGAGTTTCGGCGTCGACCAACTTGCCAAGCAGTAACAGCGCGTTGACGCGGCTGTTGATCAAATCGCTTAACCCCTTCTTGTCCTGAATCTGCTCCTTGATCTCGATCGCCCTGGCGTAGTTTTGCTCCGCTTGGCCGTAGTCTTTCTTTTCCAGGTAAATACTTCCCATGTTGCCGTAGGTCCCGCTCAACCCCGAGCGATCGTTGACCTTTTCCTGCAAGGGAATGATCTGGTTCAACACGTCGATAGACTGGTCGTATTCCTGCGCCAGAAAGTGCAGGTTCGCCAGATCGCCCAGCTTGGCGGTTTTCGCGATTTCGTCTTTTTCGGTTTCTGGCCGGGTGATTTCCTCGCGCAACTCATCCTGCCGTTGTTTCAAATATTTTGGATGGCTGAGGATATACATGAGCTTTTCCTGAACGCCCGCGGCGTTTTGCGTGTCCTTCAACTCCTCGTACACCTCCTGGGAGCGCTTGTAGAATATCTCGGCCTGATCCAGCTTTTCCTTTTTAAGACAAACTCCGCCGAGGGCTTCGCTGGCTTCCGCGACGCCGGGCATGTCCTTGAGGATTTCCATCATTTTCAAGGTTTCGTGGAATTCCGCTTCGGCGGCGTCCCAGTCTTTTTTGAGGCTGTATACGTTTCCCAGGTTCAAACGGCTTCGGGCCTGTCCTGCCTGGTCGTTCATTTCGGTGATGAGCTTGAGAGACCGTTTGAAATAATCCTCGGCCTGGTCGAGATCGGATTTTTTAATGGCCAGGTTGCCCAAACTTCCCAGCAGGTAGGATTGCCGACGCAAATCTTTTTGCTTCTCCATAAAGGTCAGGGCTTTTTTAAAACTGTCCTCCGCGCGTTTCAACTTGGATTTATCGTCGCCGATGCCTCCGCGCATGAGGGTTCCGCCCAGATTGGCATAGCAAACGGCGGCGGAATGCTCGTCCCCCGACTCTTCGAATATTCGAATGAACTTTTCGATGACTCCGGCCACCTTGTTCATCCGTCCGCCCTGGTAATACACTTCCTCGAGTTCCTGATATTTCTGGAGCAACTGATTCTTGTCGTCCTGCCGTTCCAGCTTGTCAATCTCCGCCATCAGCTCTTCCTCTTTTTCCGCCAGATAGCTGGGAAGGCGATGGATGGCGGCGAGCTTTTCCTCCACCTCTTTCTTTTTGGCGTCTTCCTGGGTGCCGGCCAGCAGGGCCTGAATTTTGAGGTAATGCGATTCGGCTTTTTTCGGCTCCTGCTTTTTCATAAACAGGTTGGCGAGGTGGTCGTGGTAAAGCGCCTGGCCGGGCTGGTTGTTGACCTTTTCCATGATCTTCAGCGCCTGCTCGTATTTTTCGCGAGCGTCGTCCAGCTCTCCCAAGGTGAATCGAATGTGCCCCAGGTTTCCCAGAGTGCTTTCAATTCCCCGCATGTCGTTGAGCTTTTCCATAACGGGAAACGACTTCTGATAAAACTCTTCCGCTTCTTGCAGACGCTGTGTCTGGTAACAGAGATTACCGAGGTTGCCGAGAATATAAGCCTGGCCGGCCTCGTCCCCGGATTTCTCCATGGACTCCAGGGCTTTTGTAAATAGCGATTCCGCCTGTTTGTAATCTTTTCTCTCCAGGCACTTGTAAGCTTGTTGTTCGAGTTTCTTGCCTTCGTCGTCCTGGGAGGTTTGGGTCTGGTTTGGATTCATGGTCTCACTGAGGCGCAAAAAATGTTTAATAAAAACCCGCAGGCAACGCCGACGGGAAAATATTCGAATTTATAATGTTATCTGGAAAACTGTCGATTATATTGCTCCCACCCTTCCCTGTCAACCGCCCATATCAAACCGGGCGAGTGGATTGACAGGGAACCGGTAGCTTCCTATAATCCTATCCTTCTTTCCTCACAATCATGGAAACTAAATGTCCAAAACCGAATTGTTCGCCCAAATCCTGACTGCTCCTGAAAACCTGCTCCTCGGAGAAAATACCCGGGATGCAAACTCCCTGAAGGAATGTTTGCCGCAATTAAAGTCCCAGATCGTTGAAGGCGCCGAGCATTGGTTTCTCAAAGATGCGCCTTCCACGGCAAACACCCGCATTAAGGTTTTACCAACGGGCCACATGACGTTTTACAATTCCATGGGTCGCCGAATGCTTTTTACCGATCCGGAAGGCGCTCCCTTGCACGAATGCGAATGGGCGACGAGCGCTGTTTCCACCTCGCCAAAGTTGGCGCGCGCCCGGATGCAGTTGGACGCCGGAGAATGGGTGGGAATCGTTCCCAGAGCCAAAACGTTTTCTACCGAACTGGATCTCACTTCCCAACCGGACTGGAAAAGCATGACGCTGGACGATATGCGCAAGCAGGCGGCGGAAGCCTGGGAGGTTGCGATCTCCGAGGTCGAGTATTTCTATAAAGACGAAAACTTCACCCGCCTGGGCGAGGGCAAATACCGGATCAGCGCTTCCAAGGACTGCCTGTACGCCCTGCGCAAAGGCAAATTCGACGAAAAACTTTTCATCAGTTTCATGTACGCAGTGAACTGGGAACGGCTGGACCTGATTCCAGTGGTGGAGCTGTTTCAATCGACCCTGCCGGGGACTGGAGCGGCGGCGTTTGAACTGCTCTGGGGACTGTACGACGATCAATCCCAGGACGCGCCTCTTGCCCCTCTGCGCTATCGCGGATTGCCGCCCTATCCCTCGCGCGAAGCGTTCAATATTTTTTCGGCGTTTTTCACGCCGCAGGGTCCGGCGAGCGACGACCTGTTCAAAGTATTCATGGACCCAATGCGTTGCCATGAGATCACCTGGACGCCGAGGCAGGACCCGCCCTGGAGATATTTCAGCGACGAACATAAAATATGCCTCACGGTGCAGGACGGGTTTCTTTACAAAATCACGGTTTTGGACGACCCCGTCGCAGTCCCTTATGTCAACAGTTCCCGCGGCGCCCGTGCCTCCTGCCAGCGACAATTGCACGTACAAAACGGCGCCGTTCAATTGGAGGATGGCGAAGCGACGCGGGAGATTCCATTAAATTCGCAATGGGGCGTTCAACCAGACACGAAGGGCGCTCCATCCGCCCCCGATTATCCCTTCGGCTGGAAACATTTTTTTCGGAGCGCACCGTCGCAAGTGGACAACGTCAAAATGTTGTACACCCAAGCTTTTTATCCGGAAGGCGCGGCGGAGATCGACGAGGCGTCCCTGCAGCCCATGGCCCTGGACCAGGTATTTTACTATATGGAAATGTCGCCGGGCATGCCAGAGAAGCTCGAAAACGCTAAGCGCGTTTTGGTACACACATTCGATACCGTGATTTCCGGGTGCATCGATTCGACCCATGCCAGGGACTATGTGGTGTTGTACAGTGACGCGGAGTTTGCGCAAAAAAATGCTCAGTTACTGTGGAACTACGCCGCCGGACAGGGCGATTTGGAAAACTTGAGGAATACCACGTTCCTGCCCGAAGCGGAACACGTGGAGGCGGTGTACAAGGAGAAGTTCGACGTGATTTTTAAATGGGTACCGTTTTACTACTACGCTGAGCAGGAAACCTGCGCCCAGATACTGGACGCCGCGGTGAGGGCGTTGAATCCCGGCGGCCTGTTATTTTTGGTGGGACCGGCCCCCATCGCCGGCTTGTTTGGCCATTTCAAATTAAAAGCATTGCACGACGACCCAGTCGCGGAAATGCCGTTTTTTCTGCAACACAAAAAGATGTGCCCGGAAAACCTGGTCCACCCCCACGTCACGGTATTCTTGACAGAGAAACAATCGGATTAGCTCCCCAGTCTAAACGCTATTCGGGCAAATCGCCCCCTGGTAAAAATAAGTCTATAAGATTAGCTTTAGAAGCCAGCCCCTACCGACCGGTTTGAAGCGAACCCTCGTTTCTCTCCCACCCTTTTTTTAAAAGTTTTGTGGTTTGAAAATAGTTTATCATGAAAATTCCGGGAAAATTTTAACGTCCGGAAAACCTCTATAAACCAATGAAGAGCTTAAAGACAAATAATAATTCTCCAGGGAGTTTTTCTTTATGAAGGTCGCGGTCATTTACAACAAAACCCAGGACGTCGAAGGGGTAATTAATGTTTTCGGGATGCAGAACCAGGAAACATATAATCCCCAAACTGTGGAGAGGGTCGCCGCCGCCCTGGAAAAGGGAGGACACAATGTTCGCGTCATCGATGGCAACATCAACGTCATCGATCAACTGCAAAACTTCATGCCTCGCGTGGTCCAGGGAGAACAACCGGGGATGGTGTTCAACATGGCTTACGGCCTACAGGGCGTCAGCCGTTACACCCACATCCCCTCCTTGCTGGAAATGCTGGGAGTCCCTTACGTAGGTTCCAGCCCGGCAGGCCACGGCGTCGCGCTCGACAAAGTGACCACCAAAGTTATGGTCCATTCCGCAGGACTCCCCACCGCCCCATACTGGGTATTTTACGACGTAGGACAGATTCCCGAAGATATGCCTTTTCCAGTCATCACCAAACCCAAGATGGAAGCCGTATCCCTGGGGATTCAGGTGATTCACGACGTCCAATCCCTTAAAACGGCTATCGCCGCGCTGGTTGATCAGTTCAAGCAACCCATTCTGGTGGAACAATTCATTCCGGGAAGGGAGTTTGCCGTTGGCCTGCTGGGAAACGCGAACCCCGAGGTGTTTCCCATTTTAGAAATCGATCTGCAAGGCAATCCGAACGCAATTCAAAGCCTGGACGACAAGCTTAAAAAACCCAAGGAGAAAATATGCCCGGCTCAGATTGACGAAAAACTGGCCGATGAAATGCGCCGCCTCACCAGAGAGACGTTTAACGTTTTGGGAATATACGATTTTTCCCGGGTCGATTACCGAATGGACGAAAAAGGAAATCTGTACATTTTGGAGTTGAATTCCATGGCCAGCCTGGGTTTGACGGGTTCGTATTTTCACGCGGCCAAAACGGCGGGCTATACATACGAATCGATGGTCAATCGAATGCTGGACGTCGCCGTGGAACGTTATTTTGGCAATCAACAATTAGATCAGATCGCGGTAGAGGAGGCGGGAACCACAGCCAAGAAGGATCCCCTGCGGGTCCGCTTGAGGAGCTACCTTCGCGGCAACCTGGTGACCATGGAAGATTATCTGGAAAAAATGGTGGACGTCAATTCTTACGTCCAAAACATCGAAGGCGTCAACTCGCTAGGCCGCTGGGTTTCCAACCAACTGGCTCCTTTGGGATTCAACCGGCAGGTTGTGCCGCGCGCGGAACTCGGCAACATTCTCCATTTCGCCAACCACATGGAAGATTCCGACGACATACTTTTGGTCGGAAATCTGGACAACCCTGTCGACTATGAAGGGTACTCTCCCTTTTTGGAGGAACGGGGAAGAATACATGGGACCGGAGTTTCAACGGGAAAAGGCGGTCTGGCGGTTTTACTGGGAGCGTTGAAAGCTCTTCGTTTTACGCGCACTTTGAAAAAGATTCGCGTGGGCATATTGCTCATCACGGACGACTCCAGAGGAGGCCGTTCATCCAAATCCGCGATCGAGGAATATTCAAAAAAATCCAACTATGTCGTCGGGCTTAGCGGCGCGGGGCTTTCGGGAGAAATCATGACTTCGTGCTTCGGCTCCATGGAATACGAAATTGAAATGAACCGTCGGCAATCCAAAACGCCGGTTAAATCTTCCAGCGAAAATGAAGATCCAATCCTGTTTGTCAGCCAAAAAATTTCCGCTTTGAAAAAACTAACTTCGGACCAGGACGGAACCTATATTACTTTTACCGGATTGGAAACCAAAGGAATCCAGAACCAACCTGTTTATCATGCTGGGTTGTCCTTTACTCTCCGCTACCGTTCCCCCGATCAAAAACAGCGTCTGGAAGATCAAATCAATAAAACTTTCGAGGGAAAACCACAAGGAAATATAAGAATCCATATTTCCAGAGGTCCTCAGAGAAAACCGTTTTTGGAAAATCCAAAATCGTTGAAATTTTTCGAGGAGATGGAAAATATTGCCCAATCCGTGGAGGTCCGGGTAAGCAAAACGGAAAACGGCGTCTCCTCGGTTCTCGCCAATGTCTCGCGGGAAATCCCGGCCCTGGACGGCCTCGGACCCGTCACGGGCGGATACGGAACAAAAAACGAGTACATCGTGCGAGACAGTTTGATCGACCGAAGCGTTTTGCTTTCCTACCTTATTTACAAAACTTCAAAGAATTTTTCCTCATGAAACTGGAAAAAATCGAGGGGCGTTTCGCCCCTACTGTGGATGGAAAGTGCGCCGTCTCGGACAAGGGCATGGTCTCCACCGCTTTTCCCGAGGCCACCGAGGCCGGAGTGGAAATGTTGCGAAGAGGCGGCAACGCAATCGACGCCGCCTGCGCCGCCGCGTTTGCCCTGGGAGTTTGCGAACCCCAGGCCAGCGGAATTGGCGGGCAGTCCATGGCCATACTCCACTACAGGGGAAAAACCATTGCTATAGACGGCTCGAGCAGAGTTCCCTCCCTCGCCCATATCGACCGGATCGACAAAAAGACTCATAGATTCCAGGGCTATAAAGCCACGACCGTTCCCAGCACCCCAGCCGTTTTGGGGTATCTCCACTTTAGATACGGCAAATTGAATTGGTCCGAAATACTGGAACCCTCCATTCGAATCGCCAGAGAGGGTTATCTGATTACAGAACTCCAGCACAATCTGCAAAAAAGAGAACGGGAAAAATTTCTTGCCGCCGACTCGCTTTCCGGAGCGAAATATTTTTTAAAAGAAGGCCGGGAACCTTACGCGGCGGGAGAGCGGTTTGTGCAGGAAGACCTTTCCAACTTTCTTCAATATTTGGCGCAAAATGGAGTGAAGGCTTTTTATACCGGTTCAATCGCCAAACAAATCGACGAGGACATGCGATTTAACGAAGGGTTTTTGAGGGCGGAAGATCTGGCTTTGATTCCCTGGCCGGTTGAGAGAAAACCCATTCGCAGAAGTTACCGCAAGGTAAAAATATACACTTGTCCTCCTCCGGGAGCGGGCAGAACCCTGCTTCTTGTTTTGCAGATGCTAAAAAACCTGCCCTCGAAATTTTTGAAAAACCCCGGCCCAAAAAGATTTCATTTCTTTGCGGAAACCATTCGGAAGGGACTTTTGAACCACAAAGAGAGGCCCTTTGACCCCAACATTTATCCGCAACTGCCTCACGACAAAAAAATACTCAGTCTGGATTTTGCCCGAAGTCTATCCGCCTCCATTCGAGACGGCATCGATCCCGCGCTCCCTCTCAACGAACTTTTCACCCTGAGCAACGACACCTCCCACTTGTCGGTCATGGATTCGGAAAACAACGCCGTGGGTATCACCCAATCTATTGAATTAGTCTATGGAGCCAAAGTCGCCGCTAAGGGGATGGGGTTTCTTTATAACAACTATATGAGTTCGTTGGACGTTAAAGACCCTTCGCATCCCTATTACCTCCGGCCCAACGCAGTTCCATGGAGCTCCGTCGCCCCCATAATAGCTTTTTACAAGGACAAACCCTGGCTGGTGGCGGGCAGTCCGGGAAGCGAACGCATTTTTTCGACTATGAGCCAGTTCCTTTCCCACATTATCGACGCCGACCAACCGATCAGCGAAGCCATGATGAAGCCTCGCCTTCATTGCACGGTCGGCGGGAAATTAAGCCTTGAGATTGAGCGGTTCGATCCCGACGTGGTGGAATATTTAAAAAACGTAGGCTACAAACTGGACCCGCGAGAACCATATTCATTTTACTTGGGGGCGGTTCATGCGGTCCTGAAAGCGCAAACCACCGGGCAATTTCAAGGCGTGGCCGAGATCAGAAGAGACGGGACGGCGGCGGGACCATGATCGATGAATAAGTTTCCGGTCCTGATTTCTATTCCTCACGGTGGAGCCCGAATTCCGGAAGAAATTAACGGTAAAATCTGCCTTTCCCCGAAAGACCTTTTTGACGATGGGGACGCATTCACCAGGGAAATTTACGGAATCAACGAAAACGTTCTCGCTTTGGTTGAAACCGATATCGCCAGAGCCGTCGTCGATTTAAACCGGGAAACAAACGATCTCCCTCCAGAAAATCCAGACGGAATCGTTAAAACCTTCACCTGCCATGGCAAGCCCGTTTACAAACCAGAAAATTTCCCGGACGATTCAACAATCGAAACCCTGATTCAAAAATACTACCGCCCATACCACAAACAAATTCAAACCCTGGTCGACAATCCGCAAGCAGGCATTCAATTGGCTCTGGATTGCCACACAATGGAACCCACGGGACCGTCGATTTCTCCCGACCAGGGAAAGGAGAGGCCTCTCTTTTGTCTGGGAAATAACCATGGCAAAAGCTGTCCGGATGAATGGGCGGAAAAAATGGCGAATTGCCTGAGAGAAAGTTTTGATTTGAGGGAAGATGAGGCGACTATAAACCGGCCCTTTGCGGGCGGCTTTATTACCCGGAAATACGGCGCCAATCCGATTCCATGGTTACAAATTGAAATGAACCGAAAGCTTTATCTTGCCGACCCCTGGTTTAACAAATCAACCCTGGAAATCGATCGCGAACGGCTCGACAAATTAAAAGAACAGTTTAAAAGAGCGATTGAACTCTTTTTCGCCGAAAAATAAGCGGATTTCAAAAATATATTGCGAAAGAGATTTTCACCGCGTCAGGCGCTGACGTCGATATTCCTGCCAGGTTCATCGGCGGAGGGCGGAGCGACGTCCAGCAGTTTCAGCAGGCTGGCGGCGGTTTGTTCCTGGGATTCCAAAGCGGTCTTCGCAACGGCCGTCTCGTATTGCTGGCCGACTTTTTGATTGTTCAAGCTTTGCGCGATGGCAACGACGTCGTCCATGGTATCACTCGAAAAAAGTTATGCGTTCTTTTTACCCATCGGCAAAAAACTCCAGTTCTTGAGAATAAAATCCCACCCTAAACGCTCTCTATACAAATTGACAGATGCACTGGCTATTGGTTAAAATACGGAAAAACAAACACTCGTAATTAAAAAGGATTCGCCCATGCCCCGAAGTTTTTTTCTTTGCCTGTCCACCGCTTTTTTGATTCTAACCCTGTTGGGTCCCGACCCAACGGTCCCATCCAGGTCCGAAAACCCAACGGTCTCCATTCAAAAAATCAGCTCCTCCAAGGCAAAATGCCAGGGCGAAAAAACCAGCATCTCCACCATTGAAATGTGGCTCGCTTTCAAACAGAAAAAAAAGAAAAAAGAACTCAAGAACTTTCTCAAATCCAAGTGCATCAAGGTGTTGGGTCATACCGTCCAGTACTGGAGGCCCAAGGGCGGCCATCCCCCGACCAATATCGCCATTGGAAGCGGAATCGACCCCAAAGACGCGCGGTTGGTCATCGACCTGGCCTTCAAGTACAACGACAGGGTCGAAACCCTGGTTATCCAAGCCTTGAATCCGCCTAATTACGCCGCCATCGCCACTTCGGCCTGGGACGAAAATTCCCAAATCCCCGTCAGCCCGGAAGATTTGCAACGCCTGCGCGACCCGGCTCTGAGCAAGGAGGAGTTTCACGCGCTGTACGTCTCCCTCACCGGCGAAAAAAATATCGCGCGGGAGTTTTATTGAAACCGTATTCCGCCAAAAGAACTCCTTTGATTGACAAAGTTCCGCGGATTTGATAGAAGCTTCTGTTTCACCCTGCCGGCGGTTGCCAACGCCAAACAGTTTGAAATACCAACTACATATAACATTGAATTCTTCACACTCGTCGATAAAGGACAAAGACTATGATTGATTGGGCATGGGCCATGGCCCCGCCGCCGGAAGGCGCAGACGCCGCCGGTGGAGGAGGAAGTTTGCTGGCGATGCTTCCTCCCATGATCATCATGTTTATGATCTTCTATTTCATATTGATCCGCCCGCAACAGAAAAAACAACAAGAGCAACGCAAGATGCTCGACGACCTTAAGGAAGGCGAAAACGTCGTCACCTTGAGCGGCATCCATGGAACCATCCATAAATTGAAGGATGACGTTGTCACCCTTCAAATCGCCGACAACGTCCGCATCAAAATCAACCGCGGTTCCATTGGGACTTCCAAGACTCAATCCGAGGGCGCCGCGACAGAAAAAGACGACGACGCCAAAACTGGAGACTCCCAAAAGGGAGACTCCGACGGCAAGTCTAAAAAAGACAAGAAAAACGGCAAAAAGAAAAAAGGCAATTAAACGATGTATCGCGACCTTAAATGGAAAATCCCGTTGATCCTTGCCGTCGTCCTTGGCGGCTTGTGGTTGGCTTTGCCCCTTGATAAAAAAATCTCCCTGGGTCTGGATTTGCAAGGCGGAATGCACCTCGTCCTGGAAGTGCAGGTAGAAAAGGCCGTGGAAGCCAGCCTGGAGCGCATCGCCGAGGATATTGAGCGGGAAACCAGAAATGCAGATTTGGAAATCGATAAAATTTCCACCGACTTCGAGAGCCAGCAGGTTCGCGTTCGCCTGATCGACGCTGTGGACGCGGAAGCGGTGGAAAAAATCTTGGAAAACTACCCGTATCTCGAGAAAAAGGAAGTCACCCTGGAAGGACTCGAACTGGTATTTCATTTGCTGGACGACGAGGTCGCCCGTATTAAGGACAACGCCATTCAGCAGGGACTGGAAACCATTCGCAACCGCGTCGACCAGTTCGGCGTTTCAGAACCGACCATTCAGGTGCAAGGCAACCGCCGCATCCTGGTGCAATTGCCGGGGATCGACAATCCGGAACGGGCCATAAAGCTTATTGGTAAAACCGCGCGCCTGGAATTCAAACTCGTCGACGAAAGCGTCAGCCCACAAACAGCTCTCGATACCGGCCTGCCGGATGGCGACGAAATTCTGTATCAACGCGAAGTCGACAAAGAAACCGGAGAGGTCAGGCGCAACCCTTATCTGATGAAAAAGCGAACCGTCCTAACCGGCGAAACTCTGACCTCGGCGGAAGTGCGATACGATCAGGACTTCAACGAACCCTACGTCGCCATCAGCTTCAACGGCGTAGGCGCGATGATATTCCATGAAATTACCAAGGCAAACATCGGCAAACGTCTGGGCATTATTCTCGACGGCAACGTCTACTCGGCGCCGACTATCCAATCGGAAATCGCCGGAGGCCGAGGCCAGATCACCGGTCAGTTCACCACGGAAGAAGCCAAGGATTTAGCCATCATATTACGCGCCGGGGCTTTGCCTGCGCCGGTTGAAATTCTGGAAAATCGCACCGTGGGTCCGTCGCTGGGCAAGGACTCGATAGAACAGGGCGTCAACTCCATCATTGCCGGATCGGCGCTCGTACTGGTATTCATTCTTATATACTACCGGCTATCCGGAGCGGTGGCCGTCTCGGCCCTGATCCTGAACCTGATCATCCTGTTGGGCGCCCTGGCCTATTTCGGAGCGTCCCTCACCCTTCCCGGAATTGCGGGAATTATTTTAACCGTTGGCATGGCCATCGACGCAAACGTTCTGGTATTTGAAAGAATCCGGGAAGAAATTCGTTTAGGGAAAACAGTGCGGGCAGCTATCGACGCCGGTTTCGCCAAAGCGTTCCGGACTATTGTAGACGCCAACGCGACCACGTTCATCGGCGCCATCGTCCTGTTCCAGTTTGGCACCGGCCCTATCAAGGGCTTCGCCATCACTCTGTGCATCGGTATCGCCGCCAGCATGTTCACCGCCGTGTTTGTGAGCCGGGCGATTTTTGATTCCGCCATGAGCCGAAAAAAAATCGTTGAATTGAGCATTTAACCTGAGAAATTAACCCGGCTCCCCAAAACGGGCGAGACCCATTAGATTTGTTACCGCGCTCTATGGAATTGTTAAAACTGAAATCCGAAATCGACTTTATAGGCAAAGCCCGCCTTGCCTTTATTTTTTCCGGGATACTCATTTTGGCGGGACTGGTTTCCATTCTCGTTCAGGGTGGATTGAAATACGGGATCGACTTCGCCGGGGGAACCCTGGTCCAATTAAAATTCGAGTCCGCTCCCCAAATCGACGACGTCCGGGAGGGCTTGAAGGACATCGGTCTTGGCGACGCCACCATTCAGGAATTCGGTTCGAAAAACGATATTCTGGTGCGCGTGGAAAGGTCCGAAGGCAAGTTGGAAGAAGTCGGGACGCTGATCAAAAACAGCCTGGAGAAAAACCAGGCGACCGGAAAAATCATTGTTGAACGGGTCGAGATGGTGGGACCCAAGGTGGGCAAGGATTTGCGGGAGAAAGCCCTGTTAGCCATCGTATACTCCCTCGCCGGAATCCTCATTTACATATCCTGGCGCTTCGAATTGGCCTACGCCTTCGGCGCCATTTTGGCCCTCTTGCACGACGTGGTCGTCACCATGGGATTTTTCTCCATACTGGGCAAGGAATTCGACCTAGTCGTCATCGCCGCTTTTTTGACCATCATCGGTTATTCGCTGAACGACACCATTGTCATCTACGACCGCATCCGGGAGAACCTCCGCCGACGCGGCAAGCTGGGGCTCAACGTCATCATCAACACCAGCATTAATCAAACCCTGAGCCGGACCCTAATCACCTCGGGCACCACTCTGCTGGTGGTGACCGCCCTGTTTTTCCTCGGTGGCGAGATCATTCACGATTTTGCCTTCGCCCTGATGGTGGGAATTTTTATCGGAACCTACTCCTCCATTTTCATAGCCAGCGTATTTTTGATCCTTTGGGAATCCCGGATTCGCGCCAAAAAATCCTGACCCCACGCCAACGCCCGCCCGGTAAAAATTTGCATTCCTTAAAGGCCCGTGCTAAATTTTTTTTGTTCATAGAAAATCAACCCTAGCGCAAAGTCTCTGAATGAATCCGAATCTCGCCAAATTAATCGATCTCAATACTCTGGACGCCCAGACGATTGAACTGAAGGAACAGTTGAGCCGCATTCCCAAACAAATCAAGGACGGTCGCGACAAACTCGACGGCGAAAAAAAAGATTTAAACGAAGCCAATGCCGCTCTGGACGTTTTGATAAAAAAGCGCAAGGAGTTGGAGCAAAACGTCGTTACCGAAAACGACCATATGGCCAAGGTTAAAACCAAATTGCCCGACGTCAAAACCAATAAGGAATACACCGCAATCCTCACCGAAGTCGAAGGCGTTAAGAAAAAAATTTCCGCATGGGAAGACGAAGAACTGGAACTCATGCAGGCAACCGACGACAAAGAAAAGGAAATTCCCGGACTGAAGAAAATTTTCCAGGACGACGAGGCGGAGTTCAACGCCTACAAAACCAAAAAGGAAGCGGAACAAGCGCGGATCGAGGGAGAACTGAGCGCGCTGAAAGCCAGGAAACAAGAGTTGCTCCAGGCCATCGAACCCAAGTTGGCGAAGCGCTACGAAAAGCTGATTGAATACCACGACAATTATGCCGTCGTTGCCCTGGACGGCGACGTCTGTCTAGGTTGCCATCAATGGGTACTTCCCCAAACCGCCGTCGAGGTTCGCAAGGGAGAAACTATTTTTGAGTGCAACCACTGCAACCGCATTTTGTACGCCCAACCCGAACCGGAACCTCAGGATTCCGCGGAGACAGCGGCGCCGAAGTGAACCGGGCGGTCGCTTTTCCGGTTTGGTTTTAAACCCCGCCGGGAGAGAGGAAAGTCCGGGCTCCATAGAGCAGGATACTCCGTAACGCGGAGTGGGGGCGACCCTAAGGAAAGTGCAACAGAAAGCACACGGCCCACCCGTAGCGCGAGTTGCGGCGGCAAAGGTGAAAAGGCGAGGTAAGAGCTCGCCAGCGCCGTTGGCGACAATGGCGGCTTGGCAAACCCTATCCGGAGCAAGGTCAAATAGGAAAGCGTTCGAGGACGGCTCGTCCGAAGCTTTCGGGTTGATCGCTAGAGCCTGCCGGCAACGTCAGGCCCAGATTGATGACCGTCGCTTCATGGTCCCCATGAAGAACAGAACCCGGCTTACAGGTTCACTTCGGCGTCTTATAAACCCGGCCATTCCAGCCGGGTTTTTATTTGTCCAACGCCCCCCCAAAAAAATTCCTTCCATCAAGAATCTTTACCAAATCATCGCTCACAACAGGGGCTACTGGTCGGCATGTTTCAGGGGGCAGTGAATGCAGAGGAATTTTTTCGCTAAGATACATTTTAACCCGTTTGGAGCTTACGGGCGTATCGTCAATTCGGATTTTCCGCTTCCTGAACAGAGCGGACAACGGCCCGGCTCGCGCGCGCGTTGAAATATTTTTGCTCGTCGTAACCGAATACGATTTTCCAGGCGTCTTCCGGGTACATCTCTATCAAGGGCGCCGCCACGTCGTCCAGCATCCACCGTCCGTGCCGCTCGTCTTCCTTGATGTGCAAATCCCAGTAACCCACCGCGTCGGCTCCCAGTCCTAAACGCTCTCCCGCCTGTTTCAAAATTCCAAACGACGCAGGCGCCGAGGTTTCGAAATACAGCAGTCCGCCGACATAGCGCAGAAAATTCCTTTTATGCTCCGAAAGCGCAAAACTAAGATTGATATTCGCCAAAACCTCCCAGGGAACCAGATCGAAATAAACTTCCGGCGCGGCGTCCATGTCTAACGCTTCCAGCATGACGGCGAAAAAGGTGGAATGCTTCCGGCTCAAACGCCCGCCGCCGTACTCTTCGAGGAAAATTCGCGTGAGCATGGATTGAGCTTCGTTTCCGACGCCGCCTTGAACCCGAGAAAGCTGACTCGCCTCCACCAGGCCGTTCAGAGACGCGATGGCCATCACCCTGCGATATCCCGCTTCGTTCATCCGGTCGCGCAGGTACAAATCGGACTCCGACGGCGCGGGGTTCAAGTCGCCTTCCGTTCGATCTTTCAGAGCCTTTCTTACCGTCGTCGGAGTCAGCGATTCGGCGTCCAATTCGCTTTCCTCCCACGACTGCCAGGCGGATTCAATTTGTTTGCGGATCGAAAAGACGTAGACGGAATCCTCGTTGGCGTAGTTCTCCAGGTCGTCGTACCAGAAAAGTTTCAACCGGTTGATGCGGTAAAGGACGCGCTGGAGAAAAAGGTGAGACTCCCGCGAATCGCCCAAATTATTATAGGCGTCGTTTAAAGCGAAACTCAGTTCGTTTTCAAATTCGTTCGCCAGCGAAGGATCGGCTTCGATTTTTCGGTCGAGATTTTCCAGTTGCAACAGCCGGTGAAACTGAGCCTCTCCTTCGTTGAATCCAGTTTTTGAAGAATAGACCCTATCATTTGTTTGTAGTTTCATGGATTTGAAGCGGTTTGAATTAATAATGGAGTTTAAAAACTATAACAAACAATTCACAAAAACCCAAACGAAGCAAAAGCCTAGCCAGACAAGCGCCTGCCGGGGTAGCCCCCGGAGGCATTATCCGGCGGTGGAAAAGTTTGAGACGCCAAACTCACCGAACTCTGAACCGCTTCCCTAAAACGTCACACTATCTGCCTCCAGGCGCTTGCCTGGCGGCGGCGATATTTATTTTCAGCTTTTTGATTTTGGAGGCAAGGGTCGTGGGTTTCATTTCCATAAACTCGGCGGCTCCTCCCGGTCCGGAAACTTTCCAGCCGCAGGTCTCCAACGCTCGAATGATGTTCTGGCGCTCAATCGCTTTCATCTCGGCATGTGTCAACGCTTCGGGCGCCTCTTCATTTCTCCCGTCGACCGGCTTGATTTTGGCAGGACCTTCCAATAAACCGGCGGTGGGCAAATCAAAGCGCAACTTTCCCGACCCGGACAAAATGGCCGAACGTTCCAATACGTTTTGCAGTTCCCGCACGTTTCCCGGCCAGTCGTAACTTTGCAATTGCATCAAATGAACTTTGGCGAGCCGGGGCGCTGGCCGGTTCATCTTTTTGAACGCCCCGTCCAGAAACTGTTTCGCCAAAAGCGGTATGTCTTCTCTTCGCTGGCGCAAAGGGGGAACCTCGATAGGAAACACGTTCAAGCGGTAATACAAATCCTCCCGAAACTTTCCTTGCTCCATGGATTTTTTGAGATCCCGGTTGGTGGCGGCGACAATACGGACGTTAACG
>JAJDBB010000083.1 GCA_029261555.1 Nitrospinaceae bacterium
TCGCTGTCGGTTTCGCCGGCGGCCATCAGCGCCATCGTCGCCCAGGCGGTTTGCGAGGCAGTGGTTACGCCCTGTCCGCGAAGCTCGGGTTTGCGGTAGCTCAGGCAGGTTTCGCCCCAACCGCCGTCGGCGTTCTGGCAATCCGTCAACCACTTCACGGCGCGGCGAATGTAAGGTTGCTCCGTGTCCTGCCCCATCGAACGCAAACCCTCCAACACAAGCCAGGTTCCGTAAATATAATTCACGCCCCAGCGGCCCCACCAGCACCCGTCGTGTTCCTGCTCCGACTTGATAAAATCGAGGGCGCGTTTGACGCGGGGATGATCCTCCTTGAAGCCGAGGAAACCCAGCGCCCATAGTATGCGGCCCGTCACGTCCACCGTCGGCGGGTCGAGCATGGCGCCGAGGTCGGCAAAGGGAATTTCGTTGAACAGGCGGTTGTCGTTGTCCTGGTCGAAGGCAGCCCAGCCGCCGTTGGAACATTGCATACTCAACAACCAGGTCAGGGCGCGCTGGATTTCCCGTTCCTTCATTTCCTGGTCGGGTGACGGGACGCGTTGCAGGAACATCAGGATTTCCGCTGTGTCGTCGCAATCGGGATACAACTGGTTGTAAAACTCGAACGCCCAGCCGCCGGGCGGCGTCTTGGGATTTTTTACGCGCCAGTCCCCTTTAGTACTCGTCACCTGTTTTTTATAAATCCATTCCGCCGCTTGAACCAGTTTTGGATGATCCGCCGGAACGCCGGAATCGATCAGCGCGTTGCCGGAAATGGAGGTGTCCCACAGCGGCGAAACGCAGGCCTGCATCACGCATTGGTCGCCGGAGTCGATGATGAATCGATCGAGCGACTCCAGGCTCAGAATAATTTCCGGGTCGTCGTTTTTATATCCGAGGCATTTGTAGGCCAGGGGCGAATAGATCATGGGAGGCTGGATGCCGCCGAAATCGCCCTCCGGTTCCTGGTGTTCCAGCAACCATTTTTTGGCTTTTTTGAGCGCGCGACGGCGGAACGGTTTCCACGGCCATTTCCCGGCGAACTCGATGACTCGGCTAAGCCATACGAATAAATTTCCCCAACTCAAACCTTTGCCGGAATAGGGGAAACGATGGGTCAAATCCGCTTCGGTAAAAATTTCGGGGCAGGTCTGGTCGGACGGCAAGGGCCGGGTCATCTGGTAAGCGTAAACCACCACCAGGGGGACCACGGTGCTGCGCGACCAGCTCGACATTTCGTAAATGCTGAAGTATGCGTCGTTGGGCAACAGCATGATCTCCACAGGCATGGGCGGAACGCATTCCCAGGGCATCTCGCCCAGCATGGCCAGAAAGGTCCAGGTGAACACTCGGCAGGACCGCACGCCGCCGTTGTTCAGAATGAAATCTTTGGCGCGCTTCATTTCCGGACGGTCGGCGGAAACGCCGCCCATCTTCAAAGCGACGTAGGCCTCCACCGTGTAGCTGATATCGCTCGGGTTGTCGGGAAACATCGTCCAGCCGCCGTCTTCCTGTTGGAATTTCAGCAGGTAATTGACGATTTTTTCAATTCGGCCCGCAGGCGGTTCGATCTCCATCATGTGATAGAAATAGACTACCTCCGTCGTCATGGAAACGTTGGATTCCAACTCGTCCACCCAAAACCCTTCCGGATCTTGCATTGAGAACAGGTGGTTTTGCGAGCGCTCCTGTGCCCGGTTCAATGCGCTCTCGTCAACGTCTGCCGGCGAGGCGGGGGTGGGCGGCGCTTCTGGCGCGGCCAGGTTGTTTCCGGTCGAATCATTCATCAAATCAAAATCCGTTTAGATAAAAGGGTTTACTAAGTTAAACCAATTCACTATAAAAATCAAAGCTCTTTCCCACTCGCTCCCAACGCCTTCAGCCGGGAGGTAGCGGCTCGGGACGGCGAAAGTTCTCTTTTTTAAAGCGATTATTTAATTGACTCTGCGGGGGGAGTTATCATATTATGTCCGCTTCATTTAAAATTCTAAGCATAGGCCATTGTACTGATGAGAACTACATTAGCAAATAAACAAACCGTGCAGAAAAAATGGGTGATTATCGACGCCACCGAAAAACCGTTGGGTCGGGTCGCCAGCAAGGCTGCGGCCATCATGCGCGGGAAAACCAAACCTACGTTCACCCCGCATGTCGACATGGGGGATAACGTCGTTATCATCAACGCCGCCAAGGTTAAATTGACCGGCAAAAAATGGGACGACAAAATATATTATCATCACACCGGGTATCCCGGCGGAATCAGGTCGCGAACCGCAACGCAGGTGGCCGACAAGAATCCGGCGGAAATGCTGACGCGTGCGGTAAATGGCATGTTGCCCAAGAATCGATTGGGCCGGAGCCTGCGGAAAAATTGCCGGGTCTATAACGAAGACAAACATCCCCACGACGGTCAAAACCCGGAAGTAATAACCGTTTAATTAATTTTTTTGGCCCTTAGGGCCCAGAAGCGAAAACGGTTTAATCAATTATCATTTGACGAGCGAGAATATTTAATGGAAGACGGTTATTACGGAACAGGAAAAAGAAAAGCCTCCATCGCCCGCGTCTGGTTGCGGCCCGGCGAGGGAAATATTATCGTGAACAACACAAACCTGATGGACCACTTCAAGCGGGAAACCCTTGAGGCCATCATTAAACAGCCTTTGGTTGCGGCGGACGTTTTAGGTTCCTACGATATTAAAGCCACCGTTCGCGGCGGCGGCCTATCCGGCCAGTCCGGCGCTCTGCGCTTGGGAATCACCCGTGCGTTGGCCGAGTGCGATCCCGAACTGCGGCCCGTCCTGAAAAAAGGCGGCTTCTTCACGCGGGACGCCCGCGTCGTGGAACGCAAAAAATATGGACAACCGGGCGCCAGAAAACACTTCCAGTTTTCCAAACGCTGATCTGCCTATTACCCAAGCTTAAAATTTTTTTCGACGAATTAAAGGGAGGCTTTCAGCCTCCCTTTTTTTATTGGAGTTTTTTATGTTCAAGGTAAACATCGCGGGCGCCACGGGTTATACCGGATACGAACTTGTCCGCCTGTTGAGCGCCCATCCCAGCGTCGAGTTGAACGCGCTCACCTCGGAGACCCACGCGGGCAAAACCATAGACGAAGCGTTCCCTTCGCTCAAGGGATTTTGCGATCGGCCCCTGGCGCCGCTGGACGAGTCCATCGCCGAGACCTGCGACATTTTATTTCTCGCCCTGCCACACACCGTCGTCATGGGAAAAATGGCCGGGTTCCTCAAAGGCTCCTGTAAAATCGTTGACCTCAGCGCCGACTTCCGAATTCACAACCCGGAGACGTACGAAGAATGGTATCGAACTCCGCATCAAGAACCGGACCTGTTGAGTCAATGGGTTTACGGACTGCCGGAACTGCATCGGGAGCAAATCAAATCCGCGCGGCTGGTTGCCAATCCCGGATGCTACCCCACCAGCGTGATCCTGGGACTGGCTCCGTTGATGGACAAGGATTGGGCAAATCTGGACAGCGTCGTCGCCGACAGCAAATCCGGCGTTTCCGGCGCGGGACGCAAGCCCAATGCGGCCACGCAGTTTTCCGAATGCAACGAGAGCGTTACTCCCTACGGATTGGCGACGCATCGCCACACGCCCGAGATGGAACAGGAACTCTCAAAGCTGGCGGGACGCGAGATCAAAGTCACGTTTTCGCCGCATCTCATGCCGATGACGCGCGGTATGCTGAGCACAATTTATGTTTCCTTAACCAAGGAACTGGACCTGGAAGATTTGGTCGCGCTTTACAAAAATTATTATAAAGACGAACCCTTCGTGCGCGTGATGGACGCCGGGAGCTACCCCGGAACGCATCAAGTGGTTCATTCCAACTTTTGTGATATCGGCCTGCAGGTGGACCGGCGCACGGGACGCGCGGTGATCGCCAGCGCGCTGGACAACCTGGTGAAGGGCGCCTCCGGACAAGCCGTGCAGAACATGAACCTCATGCTGGGGCTGGACGAAACCCAGAGCCTGAACACGCCCGGCAGATATCCCTAGCCAGCGCCAGGCAAGCGCCTGGAGGCAGTGTTTTAACCCCCTCTTGCAAAGAGGGTTGGGGTGATTCTTCCTTTAGAAATTTAATGGAGCGGTTTTTATTTTTGCAACTACTTGCCGGTCATTTTTATTAAGACGAAAACCATGAAAAAAAACTTAAAACATCAAAACCCCGCCGTTCCCGGATTCAAAGCCGCAGGCCTTAACTGCGGACTGAAAGCCAAGGGCGCTCTGGATTTAACGCTCGTCGTTTCCGACAGGCCCGCCGTCGCCGCTGGCGTCTTCACAAAAAACAAAGTGCGTTCGCCGTCCGTTATTTGGTGCGAACAAACCCTGCGGAAGAACCCGGAGATCCGCGCCGTCGTCGTCAACAGCGGCAACGCCAACGCCTGCACTGGCGCGCAGGGAATGCGGGCTTGCAAACAAATCGCCAATAGCCTGGCGGGCGAATTACAAATTCAACCGCGCCAGCTTTTAATCGCCTCCACGGGCGTCATCGGCGTGCCTCTGCCTTGGGAGAAAGTCGTCTCCGGCGTCCCGGCGCTCAACAAAAAACTCTCGTCCAAGGGTTGGATGGACGCGGCGCGCGGGATCATGACGACGGACTTAACGCTCAAAACCGCGCGGCATTCGTTTAAGTTGAACGGGCGCAATATCGTCGTCGGCGGGTTCGCCAAAGGTTCGGGGATGATTCATCCGAACATGGCGACCATGCTGGGGTTCCTTTTCACCAACGCCGCCGTCGACGCGAAGACATTAAAGGCCGCGTTGCGGCAAGCCGTCGATCCGACGTTTAACAGTATCAGCGTGGACGGCGAGGTGAGCACCAACGACTGCGTGATTTGCCTGGCCAACGGCGCCGCCGGGAATCCGCCGATTCGGAAAAAAGAGTTGCCCGCTTTCGTGGACGCCCTGACACAGGTATGCCGGTCGCTGGCGTTTCAGGTAGTCCAGGACGGGGAGGGCGCGACGAAATTCATCACGGTTCGAGTGGGAGGCGCGCGTTCGGTCAAGCAGGCGCGGCAGGTGGCCAACTCCGTCGCCACGTCCAGCTTAGTGAAAACCGCCGTCTTCGGCGAGGATCCCAACTGGGGACGCATCATCTGCGCGATTGGGTATTCCGGCGCCGCCGTGAACCAAAACCGGATCGATATTTCGCTCAACGGTTTGCCGCTCGTCCGGCAGGGAGAAATTGCGCCCGGCGTTTCCCAGCCGCGCCTGGAAAGCCGGATGAAAAAGAAGGATATCCTCATCGACATTGGCCTGGGACAAGGCCGGGCGGAAGCGGAAATTTATACCTGCGATTTTTCCTACGACTACGTCCGCATCAACGCCGAATACACCACCTAACTGCCAGGCACGCGCCTGGGCTGCTCGCCGCAGGGGCAACTAGTGTAACGTTTAGGGGAAGCGGTTCAGGCTCGGTGAGCTTGCATCTTAAACCTTTGGGTCCAGCGTCACGCTGGCCGGCGAGTGGCGGCGAATAGGCGCCGGGGCCAATAGGTGGAGCTTATACTGGGAAGCTACAGACTGCGGTGAGTTTGGATCCCAAGCTTTTCCAGCAGGCGCTTGCCCGGTTATTGCGCTTTGGCGATGGCGCCTTTTTCCTTGGAGTGTTTCAGCCAGTCTTCCTCGGCGTCGAGGAGGTTCTCAAAAATTTCCTTGAGGTGGCGATGGACGGCGGGGTTGTCGTCCTGGATGGAAATCGCCGTCCAGTAGCGGGCGACGGCTTTTTTGTAGTAGTGGTCCTTTTTGTAAAGGTCGCCGAGGCGGGTGAAAATGTCGGCGCGGTCCGGCTCCAGCGTCGACGCTCTTTCGTACATGTGAATCGCGCGCGCGGTCTTGTCCTGCGCGGCGAGTTCCGCGCCCAGCGCTTCGAGGTATTCGGGTTTCGGGTCGCCCAGATCCACGGCCTTGTACAGATGCTCCATGCCTTTTCTACGATGGTTTTGTTTGAGGTGCAAACGGCCCGACCGAAAATACGTCGGCGCGTGTTTGGCGTCCCGCGCTAGCGCCTGGTCGTAATAGCTCCGCGCTTCTTTCAGTTCGCTTTTTCTTTCCAGGTATTCGCCCAGTACGCTGGCCGGATTGGGATCGTCGGAATTTTTTTTAACCGCAGTGCGAAGTTCTTCGATCGCCTTGTCCTCGGCGCCTTCGGCGTAGTGGATGGCCGCGATGTTGATCCTGCTGCGCGCGTCCTCGGTGGTCGACAAAATTTCGCGGTACAGGCGCATGGCTTCGCCGTATTTCTCCCGGTCCTGATACGCCACGGCGAGATTGTATTTGGCGAAAGTATCTTTGGGGTTTTGCCGCAGGGCAAGTTTGTATTCGTCGATGGCGCCCGCCAGCTTGCCGTCGTCGTACAGGGCGACGCCGCGATTATAGTGTCCCGTCTCCGGCGCGGGACCGTTGGCGCAGGCGGCGAGCCACAGCAGGGCGGCAAAGGTTAACGGGGTTAACAGCGTCCGGAAATTTTTGTTCGTCTTCATGCCGTTCCCGTTTCTATTCCAAAACCGTTATTTGGCGGATATCTTATCCATGCGTCTCATACGCAGGGCGTTTTCGTCGGGTTTGAGTTCCCAGACGTCGTCTTTGGCCGGACGCTCCTCCCCCTTGCGTACCAGCTTCCAGGGGTTGCGTTCAATATCGCCCGCGAACCCCTTGAGCGCATCCGTGGCGTCCCGCATGTTCTTGAGCGTTTCCATAATCTGCCTGCGGTTTTCAACGAGGATGGCATTGGTCTGCTGGAACGTGGAGTCCAGGTTGGCGGTCATTGAATTGATCTTGACCGCGATTTTCTGAGCGTTGGCGTCGGTCGTGCTGACGAGGTTGGTGAGGCCGGGACGGTTGTCCGCCATCAGCAGTTCCAACTCGCGCGTCGCGGCGCTCGCCTGTTCGATAATAGCGGAAATTTCAGGCTCCTTTTCGGTGATGATCCGGTCCGCCTTTTCCGTGACCGAGGCGACGTTGTGCAGGGTCTTGGCGAAATCGCCTTTTTCGCGATCCATGAAAAACCGCAACTCGCCGGTGACTTTCTCGGCGTTGACCAGAACGCGGTGAAAATGCTTTTGATTTTCGACGAGGAAGCCGTCGACGTTTTGCAACGAACCCTTGACTTGCGCCAGGGTATCCCGCGAGTCGGATATCAACTGGTCGGATAGATCAGTGAAGCGTTGTACCTGGGCGAGAAAGTCGTTCATGATTTCGCCCATCTGCGCCAACTCAAAAGTGTCTTGACCGACTAACACCTCGCCGGGTTTCAGTTTCGGAGACCTTAAAGCGCCGGGGCGGATGCCTATATACAGCCCGCCCATCAGGCCGGAGGTTTTGATGCTCGCCTGGGAATTTTTTTTGAGCGGGATATCCGGGTTGATCGAAGCGATGATTTCCACCCGGTCGCGTTCGGTTTTGCCGTGGCCTTCGACGAGAACGATGTCGGTGACCTTGCCGACTTCCAGTCCGGCGTAGCGCACCGGCGCGCCGATGTTCAGTCCGCCGGTGTAATTGAACATGATCCTCAATGCGCGCCTGGACTTAAAGGAGTCCTGGAAATTGCCGAGAAAAAACACCATCACGACAAACACGATCATGCTGACGAAGATGAACAACCCCGCCCGTATTTCAGAAGATTTGTATTCCATAGCCGCTAATAGTAACTCATTTCTTTGAGTTCTTCTCCGTAATCTTTTTGTGTTTTGCTGAAGGGGATGGGTCCGTCGGGACGGCCGTTGACGAACTGGCTCACCCTCTCGTCGGCGCTGGTTTTAATTTCCTCCGGCGTGCCGGAAAAAATAATTTTTCCCTTGAACAGCATGATAATTTTGTCCGCGATGCGCAAGGCGCTGGGCAATTCGTGCGTCACCACTACGGACGTGATGCCCATCTTGGAGCTGAGGTCTTTCATCAACTTGTCGATCACGCCGATGGAGATGGGGTCCAGTCCGGCGGACGGTTCGTCGTAAAACACGATCTTGGGGTCCAGGGCGATGGCCCGCGCCAGGGCGATGCGCTTGAGCATGCCGCCGCTCAACTGCGCGGGTTTTAAATGACCGCTTCCGCGAAGCCCGACCATTTCCAGTTTGATGGCGACCATGATCTGGATGGTCTCCTTCGGAATTTTTGTATGTTCCTTGAGCGGCAGGGCGACGTTTTCCTCGACGGTCATGGAATTGAACAGGGCGCCGGTCTGGAACAGAATACCGAACTTCTTGCGCACGGCGTTCATTTCCTTAACGTTCATGCCGACGACGTTTTCCCCGTCGATCCAGATCTTTCCTGAATCCGGTTGGTACGCCCCGATGAGGTGGCGGAGCACGGTGCTCTTGCCGCTGCCGGAACCGCCGATGATGCAGGTGATTTTGCCGCGCTCCATTTCGGCGTTGAAGTCGTCGAGGACGACCATTTTCTTTTCCCCCTCGCCGAAGGACTTGGTCACGTTTTCCAGTTTGATGATGGCGTCGCCGCTTGCGGTTTTCATAATCAGGTGAAGTAGTAGAATACAGCCGTGAACAGCAGGTCGGCGAAGATGATGAGGATCATGGAAATCACCACCGAGGTGCGCGTGTTTTGCCCGACTCGTTCCGCGCCGCCTTCGATGATGAAGGCCTGGTAGCTTCCCACCATGACGATGATGACCGCGAACACGCCGCTTTTAATCAGGCCGGTGATGAAGTCCTTCAACTGCATGGCGTCCAGCGAGTTGTCGATATAAGAGGTGGAGGCGATGCCCAGAATGTTTACGCCCACCAGGTATCCGCCGAAGACGCCCATGGCGTCCGCCATGACGGTGAGGCAGGGGAGCATGACGATGATCGCTATAAAACGCGGTGTGATGAGAAACTTGACCGGATCGAGGGCCATGGTTTGCAGGGCGAGAATTTCGTCGGAGACTTTCATGGTGCCCATCTCCGCCGTGAACGAGGCGCCGACCCGGCCCGCCATGACGATGGCGGTCATCAACGGTCCCAACTCGCGGGTGACGGAAACGCCGACCAGGGCGCCGACGAATTCCAGCGCGCCCATCTGCGCCATCTGGTAAGCGGATTGAAAGGCGAGAATGACGCCGATTAAAAAGGCGACGAGAAAAACGATGGTGGAGGATTTGACGCCGACCTCGTCCATTTGCACCCAGACCGGTCCCCACTTGTTGGGCTTGCCGCGCAAAGGTTCTATGAACGTGCAGTAAAGCGTCGAGCGCGTCAGATAATAGAGTCCGCTGATCTCGCGGAAAAAATCCTCCAACGCGTACTTGGAATCAAAGCCTTTACGGCCAATATACCCGAACAAAATCTATCTCCCCCCTGGCGAGGCGCCAGCCAGCGTGACGCTGGACCCAGTGGTTGACGACTGGACGATTACTTACAAATCGGCAACCAACCTACCGTTTTTTACCCACTGTCAAACAGAATCTAAAACCGGCGACCGGGCAGGCCGCCCGGCGGCAATATCGGAATCCAATTATTCCCAAGCTCGTAGCATTCATTCACCACATAAGATGCGCCCATTGCCTCCAGGCGCTTGCCTGGCGCCTCACACGCCGGCGAGAGCGTCGGCAGGGGTGTCGAATGTATCAAACACCGGCAAAAGCCGCGCGATTTCAAACACGTCCTTTACGCCGGCTGTCATCCCGGCCAGGAAAAATTTATTCTTACTGCTGTGGCTCCATTGCAAGCCCTCGACCAAGGTGGCGATGCCGGAGCTGTCGATGTACGGCACGGCGCTCAGATCGATGATGATGGCTTTTTGATTTTTCTCAAACATGCCGGTCAGCTTTTCGCGTACCTCGGGGGAGGAGTTCATATCCATGTCTCCCCGGATGGTCAGCGTGGCCACGCCGTCGGCGCCCTCCTGAAAATCAAACTCGATACTCATAAAAGATATCCTCTCCCTCGATTTCCTATTCCCTGATTCTCTAGTGGGCGGCCCCGGAAACATGGGAACCCAGTTTTTTCACCATGGTCAAGAGCGTTCCCTTTTCCCGCTTGGTGCAATAATTTACCGAATCCATAATTTCAGTGATAAAAAACAGGCCCAATCCGCCCGGTTTGACGTCGTCCAGGTCTCGGGACTTGAACTGCGAGGCGTCGCATTGTTTACCGTAATCACGGATTTTGATAATGAAATCGTCGTTTTCGAATTGAAAGGAAATTTCGATCGGGCAATCGCACTCGCCCCCATAACTGTATTTGATAATGTTGGCGCAGGCCTCGTCCACGCACAG
>JAJDBB010000084.1 GCA_029261555.1 Nitrospinaceae bacterium
AAGCGTCGACCTTAAGCGTCTGTCGGAGTGTGTCGGGGAAGGATAATCTCGCCAACCTGACGTGTGAACTTTTTGGGAAAAAGGGTATCGGCCTCGAAGCACATTCCTCCGTATCGATACGGCCTATAGCGGGGTTCAATAAACGATCGCCCTTAAGCAGCAGGTAGGGGTTTTACGGGCGGGAACCTAATGGATCGCTGTGCCGCCACAGAGCGGCTTGCGATGACCTTCAGAGAATTACACATGCAAACTAGCTTTTCAGCGCCCTGCTAATTGAGTCTAGCGTCAACGCTGGCCTCCAGGCGGTTGCCTGGCTGGTCACGCCCGGTGGAGGGTTTAGAGACGCAAGCTCACCGATACTTGAAGCACTTCTCTTAAACCTTACACCCAATGCCTGCGGGGGCTACCCCGGTTGCCTCTAAGCGCTTGCCTGGTGGCGGGCTATTTTTTTTCTGCGTCGTCTTTTTTGTTTTCGGTTTTTGCGGCGGGTTTTTCTTTTTTATCTTTGGCTTTTTTTTCGGAGGCTTTCTTTTCCTCCGGCTTTTTGGATTTGCCTTCGGTTTTTTTCTCCGCTTTCTTCTCCGTTTTCTTTCCAGCGGCTTTTTTGCTTTTCTTCTCTTCAGCCTGCTCCAGTTCCTCTTCGCGGTCCACCAGCTCGATGTAAGCCATGGGCGCGTCGTCGCCAGGGCGATTGCCTATTTTGATGATGCGGCTGTATCCGCCAGGACGGTCGGCATAGCGCTCGGAAAGCGGTCCAAATACCTTGAGCAGGGTTTCTCTTTCCGCCACGTGCTTGAGAGCGATTCGGCGGGCGTGGAGCGTTCCTTTTTTGCCCAGGGTGATGACTTTCTCCACTTTTCCGCGCAACTCCTTGGCTTTGGCGAGGGTGGTGCGCACTCTTTCCCGGCGCACCAGCGCGGTGACCATATTGCGGAACATGGCTCTTCGATGGGCCACACTACGGCCGAATTTTCTGTTGCCCGCTTTTAAATGCCGCATGGAATTATTACCTTCTCTAAGTTAATTGTATGAATTGTTAGCGCCCGCCCCGACCTTACTGGGCCTCAACTTCCTTCTTTTTCCTAAGCGCGTTGAGTTGTTTCAAGTCGTCGCCGTCCAGTTTCGTGCCCAAGCCCAAACCCATTTCTTCCAGGATATCCTTGATCTCGTTCAGCGATTTCCTGCCGAAGTTTCGGGTTTTCAGCATTTCCTGATCGTTCTTCTGCACCAACTCGGCGATGGTTTGAATGTTGGCGTTTTTCAAACAATTGTAGGAACGAACAGACAGCTCCAGTTCTTCCACGCTTTTGGAAAGATAGGTCAATACTTTTTGTTTCTTTTCGTCGACCTGGGGCTGCTGCGGTTCGGGTTCTTCGTCAAAGTTTATGAACATCTGCATGTGGTCTTTGATGATCTTGGCCGCATGCGCCACCGCGTCGTCCGGGGTGATGCCTCCATTGGTCCAGATTTCCATGATCAGCGAATCGTAATCGGTGGACTGACCCACGCGGGTTTTTTCCACATGATAGCTGACTTTTTCCACCGGTGAATAAATGGCGTCCACAGGAATCATGTGAACGGATTCGTTGGAAAGGTCGTGCCGCTCCGCGGGGAGGTAACCTCTGCCGACCTGGACCAACATCTCCATTTCCAGTTCGCCATTTTCATCGAGGGTGGCTATGTGCTGGGCGGGGTCTAGCAATTCGACGTCCCCGTCGCTTTCGATATCCCGGGCGGTGACTTCCCCCGGTTTTGAAACCTTCAGGGTAACGCGCCGAAGGGAGTAGTCTCCGTTCGATCGGCTCCTGATGCTAAGTTGCTTGAGGTTGAGGATGATTTCGGTAACGTCTTCCATCACTCCCGGCAGGGAGGAAAACTCATGGAAAACGCCTTCGAACCGAACTCCGATAATGGCCGCGCCTTCGATGGAAGACAACAGGATGCGCCGCAACGAATTGCCCACCGTCACTCCGTAACCGCGTTCAAAGGGTCCGGAAACAAATTTGCCGTAAGCGTCCGTTTTGGTTTTTTTATCGAACTCCAACCGTTGGGGTTTTACTATTCCGTGCGCCGAGAACATAAGGCCTCCGCCTGTTTTTCCAATATTATTTATAAAGTGACCGCAGGGCGTTCCCTGCGGAGAATTTCTTATGGGAACCTCTAATAACTGGATACTTTCGCTTTTGGCAACTCACAGCCCTTATCTTGAATACAACTCAACAATGAGCTGTTCCTGAATGGGCAAGGTCACGTCTTCCCGGCAGGGGAGCGACTGGATCAACCCTTGTTTGTTGTCTTCGTCAAACGCCAACCACTGAGGCAGGTTTTTTCCCTTCATGCCTTCCAGAGCTTTTTTAATGGGCGTTTTTTCTGCCTTGTTTGGAGCGGGCGCGATCACGTCTCCCTTTTTGACGAGGTAGGAGGGAATATTCACCCGCCTGCCGTTAATATAGAAATGATTGTGCCGAACGAGTTGCCGCGCGGCGTTCCGCGAACCGGCGAGGCCGAGACGGTACACGACGTTGTCAAAACGCGTCTCCAGCAGTTGCAACAGGTTTTCCCCGGTCACGCCTTTTTTGCGGTCTGCCATCTTGAAATACTTTCTAAATTGCTTTTCAAGAACGCCGTAAATCCTGCGGACTTTTTGCTTTTCCCGCAATTGCACGCCATATTCCGAGAACTTGGCACGGCCCTGACCATGTTGGCCGGGGGGATAGGCGCGCTTTTCGATGGCGCATTTAACGGTCAGGCATCGTTCGGCTTTCAGAAAAAGCTTGATGCCTTCGCGTCGGCACAACCTGCAGAGAGAATCTCTATATCTCGCCAAAATTGAATCTCCTTATTAGTTGAATGATCACACGCGTCGGCGTTTCCGGGGCCGACATCCGTTATGAGGTATGGGCGTCTTGTCCCGGATCACCGTGATTTCCATGCCAATCGCTTGCAACGACCGCACGGCGGATTCCCTGCCGGAGCCGGGTCCCTTGACGTGGACTTCCAGTTTTCTCATGCCCATGTCGCGGGCTTTTTGCGCGGCTTTCTCCGCGGCCACCTGGGCGGCGAAGGGGGTGCTTTTGCGCGATCCCTTGAATCCCTGGGCGCCCGCGCTGGACCAAGCCACCACGTTCCCCGATACGTCGGAAATCGTCACGATGGTGTTATTGAAGGTCGCGCGGATATGAGCAATCCCGTTTTCCGGGACAACCTTTTTCTTCTTGCCTGATTTTACGGGTTTGTCTTTTTCCTGTGACATATAACGTTTCCTAAAAGGTTGTTCTTGCCTGGAGTCGCCCGGTTTTTTGGGACTCTAAAGGGTTGCTCTTACTTGGAACCCGCCCCGCTCTTTAGGGCTACAAAAATGTTATTCTTATTTAGCGCCGGCCGTTTTTTTAGGACCTTTTCGGGTTCGGGCGTTGGTATGGCTACGTTGTCCACGCACCGGCATGCCCCGGCGATGGCGGAGTCCGCGATAACTGCCGACGTCCATCAGGCGTTTGATGTTCATATTCACAGACCGCCTCAGGTCGCCTTCAACTTCGTAATCTTTTTCGATGATCCCCCGGATTTTGGTGACTTCTTCCTCGGTCAGATCCTTGACCCGAACGGTTTCGGCGATCCCCGCTTTTTTCAATATTTCACCGGAGGTCTGTTTTCCGATCCCAAATACATAGGTCAACCCTATAATCGATCGTTTTTCGCTGGGTATGTCGACGCCTGATATCCTTGCCACCCTTGGCTCCTTTTGAAATTAACTTCGGTTCTTTAGACTGTTCAACCCTGCCGCTGTTTGTGCTTGGGGTTGACGCAGAGCACCCGGACGACCCTTTTTCTACGGATCAGTTTACATTTATTGCAAATAGGCTTTACGGAGGCCCGGACTTTCATGACGCTTCCTTTCTCTTATTTGTAACGATAGGTGATCCGCCCACGGCTTAAATCGTAGGGGGAGAGTTGCACCTTCACCTTGTCTCCAGACAAAATCCTGATGAAATGGAGACGCATTTTCCCGGAAATGTGCGCCAGGATTTTATGGCCGTTTTCCAACTCCACCCGGAACATTGCGTTGGGCAGGGGTTCGGTGACCGTTCCTTCTACTTCGATAGATTCTTCTTTGGACATAATTTTAATGGGATACGAGCCGACACACTTGTGAAAATATCTGCTCCGTGTCCCCTGTTCCTTCCAGCGTTTTAAGGTTTCCCTGTTGATTGTAATATTTTTTCAACGGGGCGGTTTCCTTTTCGTAAACTTCCATCCGCTTCGTGATGGTGAGCGGGTTGTCGTCGTGTCTTTGATACAGGGCGCCGCCGCAATGGTCGCATACTCCCGACTGCTTCGGGGGCCGACCGTCAACGTGGAACATGGCCCCACATTCCTTGCAAGTACGCCGCCCCGTAAGGCGCAACACCAACTCTTCGGTCTCCACGCTGAAATCCAGCACCGCGTTAATGGTCAGGCTCATCTCCTGCAACATTTCATCAAGCTTTTCAGCCTGCACCTCGGTGCGCGGAAACCCGTCCAGAATGAATCCGTCCGCGCAATCGGCTTCCCGGATTCTTTCCCGGATCAGGCCGATGACTATTTCGTCAGGAACCAATTGACCGCCGTCCATAAACGCTTTAGCCTCGCGACCTAGTTCGGCTTCGTCCTTAACGGCTTTCCTTAAAATATCCCCGGTCGATATCTGGGGGATATGGAATTTGCTCATCAACAGTTTGGCCTGGGTGCCTTTTCCCGCTCCAGGCGGTCCCAAAAGGATCAGCCTCATCAGCCTCTCCTGCCTCTCAACCTCCCCTTCTTGACAAACCCATCGTAGTTTCTCATTACCAGATGCGATTCTATTTGTTGCATGGTGTCCAGGGAAACCCCCACAACAATGAGTAGGCTGGTGCCGCCAAAATAAAAGGGTATGTTGAAGTACTTTATCAAATAATCCGGCAAAATACAGATCAACGAAAGGTAGCCTGCTCCAAAAAACGTGATCCGCGACAATACCTGATCGATATAATCCGCAGTTTTAGCGCCGGGTCGAATTCCCGGAACGTAGCCGCCGTGTTTCTTCATATTGTCGGCCACGTCGACGGGGTTGAATATTACCGCCGTATAAAAATAACAAAAGAAAAAGATCGCGCCGATGAAGATAAAGCTATAAATTAAATTCCCCGGAGTCAGCGCCGCGGAGATATTTTGCATCCAGGGATGCGTTATAAACTGGGCGATAGTGGCCGGAAACATGATGATCGACGAGGCAAATATAGGCGGGATGACGCCCGCGGTATTGACCTTCAGCGGCAAATGCGAACTTTGGCCGCCCATCATCTTTCGTCCCACCACACGCTTGGCGTATTGTATGGGTATCCTGCGTTGTCCCCCTTCGGAAAACACAATGGCGCCGACCACGAAGGCCATCATCACCGTGATCACCAGCATGACCAGGGGTTGCAACTCTCCCGTGCCCATCAGGTCCAGCGACTGAAATATCGCGGCGGGCGTGCCGGCCACGATGCCCGCGAAAATAATGAGGGAGATGCCGTTGCCAATTCCCCGCTCAGTTATCTGCTCGCCCAACCACATAATGAACGCGGTCCCGGCGGTCAGCGTGAGAACGGTCATCAACCGGAAATCCCATCCCGGCTCCATCACCACGGGTTGCCCGCTGGGGCTTTTCATGGCTTCCAGTCCCATGGCGATTCCGGAACTCTGGATGATGCTCACCAGAATGGTCCCGTACCGGGTGTACTGGGTGATTTTCTTTTGCCCTTGCTCGCCTTCTTTTTTTAGCCGCGCCAGATACGGGGAAACGATAGTCAGCAACTGCAATATAATCGAAGCGCTGATGTAGGGCATAATGCCCAATGCAAATATCGTAAGCCGACTCAGCGCTCCCCCGGAAAACATGTCGAAGAATCCGAGGATGGTGCTCTGAACCCTGGCGAAGATTTCCACCAACGCCGCGCTGTCGATTCCAGGAGTGGGAATATGCGCCCCAAGCCTGTATACGGCCAAAATACCGAGGGTGAAGAGGACGCGCCTCTTGAGTTCGGGAACCTTGAATATGTTGCCTATATTTTCTGCGCCGCTCATTTAACGATGATCGCTTTCCCTCCGGCCTTTTCGATTTTCTCCTTGGCGGACCGGCTGAAATGATGGGCGTGAACCGTTACCGCTCCGGAAATTTCACCGTCGCCTAGTATTTTTACTGCGTTCGTTTTTTTGACCAACCCTTTGCTCTTCAAAACTTCGAGGGTAGCTTCTCCATCGATTCCCTGAAGACGAGAAAGGTTGACCACTTCAAATTCTTTTTTGAATATATTGGTGAAGCCTCGTTTGGGAAGGCGGCGCTGCAGGGGCATTTGCCCGCCTTCGAACCAAGGATGCGGCTTGCCTCCGGAGCGCGACTTTTGGCCTTTCTGGCCTCTGCCACAGGTCTTGCCGGTTCCAGAACCGGGCCCGCGGCCCACTCGTTTGCGATTCTTTTTCGTCCCCGGATAGGGTTTTAAATTCGATAATGTAAGCACAGCGTCTTTCCAACTCTTTTATTAGAGTTCTTGTTCGTTCCCGAACAAGGTTTTAGATTCGATAGCGCCAGAATAATCCCTTACGCGGTTTTTGCGACGACGGGTTTACCCCGTAACTTTTCAATTTGACCGGCGTCCCTCAAGGCCTGCAATCCGGCGATGGTGGCTTTGACGGCGTTGTGCGGGTTGTTGGAGCGCAAGCATTTCGTCAGAATATCGCGCACGCCCACGGCTTCCAATACGGCGCGCACGGCTCCGCCAGCGATCAGGCCGGTTCCCCGCGACGCGGGTTTGAGCAACACTCTGCCGGCTCCGTAACAGCCCAGAATTTCGTGAGGAATGGTGCCAGAGTCCAACTTAATCGAGACCATGCTCTTTTTGGCTTTCTCTACGCCCTTGCGGATGGCTTCGGGGACCTGGTTGGCCTTGCCGAGACCCCAACCCACGCGGCCTTCTTTGTTGCCTACCACAACTAAAATACTGAAGCTGAATCGCCGCCCACCTTTGACCACTTTGGCCACCCGGCGGATATTAACGACCTTATCGACGAATTCGTCTTTTTTTGAATCTGCGGATTCTTGCAAAATCTACCTCGCTTATTAGTGATCCCTTTAAAACTTCACTCCCTTTTCCCGAACGGCGTCGGCCAGGGCTTTAATGCGCCCAGTATAGCGGAATCCGTTCCGGTCGCAATACACTTCCTTGATTCCTTGCTCTGCGGCTTTGGCCCCCAAAGACTCGCCCACCCAAGCGGCGGCTTTCACGTTGCCACCATTCAGCTTGCCCTCCTTGAACTTTGGAGACATGGTGGATTCGGAAACCAAGGTCTTGCGCTCGGCGTCGTCTACGATCTGGGCGTAAATGTGCTTAGTGGTTTTGAATATCGTGAGCCGACGCCTGTCCGTGTTCTTCTGAACCTGGAGCTTTACGCGTTTTTTTCTTTTCAACCGCAATTCGCGGCGGACGTTGACGGACATTTTAACTCTTCGCTCCTATAGCGGCCTTGCCGGCCTTGCGGATAATGCGCTCATCGGCGTACATCACGCCTTTACCCTTGTAGGGTTCCGGGGGTCTCAGACTGCGGATATCCGCGGCCACCTGGCCGACTTTTTCCTTGTCCATCCCCTTAACGATGATGGTGTTCTTTTTTTGATCCACTTCAAACTCAATACCTTGAGGGGCTTTGACGGGGACGGGATGAGAAAAACCCAGTTGCAACACCATGTCTTTTCCCTTCAGTTCCACCCGATACCCAACGCCCACGATATTCAGTTGCTTGGAGAACCCTTCGGTCACTCCGTGAACCATGTTACTAACCAAGGTGCGGGTCAGCCCGTGCAAGGCCCGGTTCTGGCGCTCGTCGTTGGGACGAACGACCCGAATCTCGCCGCTATCAATCTCGATTTTCATATTGGGATGGAGGTTGCGCTCCATGGCTCCCTTGGGACCCTTGGCGCGGAACAGGGTTCCATCCAATTTACAATCCACCCCGGATGGGACGGCGACAGGTTGTCTTCCAATTCTTGACATAACGATTACCAGACGTATCCGAGAACTTCGCCGCCGACTCCCGCCTCGCGGCAGCCCTGGTCGGTCTTGACTCCCGAGGAGGTGGATAAAATAGCGACTCCCAATCCGTTCAACACTTTGGGAATGTTTTGCCGGTCGACGTAAACGCGCCTTCCCGGCTTGCTGATGCGCTTGATCCCCGCGATCACTGATTGATCCTTGTCGTATTTCAAATACACGCGAAGGATTCCCTGCCGCCCGTCGTCAAACACGCGAAAGTTCCGGATGTAGCCTTCTTCTTTTAATATTTCGGCCAGCCGGGTTTTCATCCCGGAGCCGGGGATTTCTGTTTTGGAGTGCCCCACCTGCAAGGCGTTGCGGATCCGGGTGAACATATCTGCTATTGGATCGGTCATCATTTGCGGTTCGATCTCCTGATCATTCTACGTTTACCAACTGGCTTTAATAACGCCGGGGATTTCCCCTTGTAAGGCGCGGAGCCGGAAACAAATCCGGCAAATTCCAAATTTACGCAGGAAGGCCCGGGGCCGACCGCATACGTTGCATCGGTTATAACCACGGACTTTAAATTTCGGTTTCCGTTTCTGCTTGGCGATCAAAGATTTTTTTGCCATAAGTTTCCTTTTTCCAGCCCGTCGGCTTTTCTATTTCCTGAGGGGCAGGCCCATATGTTTTAACAAGCAACGCCCGGCCTCGTCGGTCTCGGCGCTGGTGCACAGGGTGATGTTCATGCCCATGATTTTTTCTATCTTATCGTAATTGATTTCCGGAAAAATCAATTGCTCCTTGAGTCCGATCGTGTAATTGCCTCGACCGTCGAAAGCCCGCGGAGGAAGCCCTTTAAAATCGCGAACCCGCGGCAGGGAAAAGTTGACCAGGCGCAGAAAAAAATCATACATCCGGTCGCCGTGCAAGGTCGTCATCACTCCCACGGGCACCCCCTCGCGCAACTTAAAATTCGAGATGGCTTTCTTCGCCTTGGTGACGACCGGTTTTTGTCCAGAGATAGCTCTCATCTCCTCGACGCTGGCCTCCAAAAGCTTAGGGTTGTTTTGCGCGTCGCCAATGCCGATGTTGAGGACCACTTTGGTCAACTTGGGCGCTTGCATAGGGTTTTTCAGCCCCAAATCCTTCATGATAAGGGGTTTAAGCTTTTCGTTGTATTCAGTTTTAAGCAATGCTGTCATGATATTCCGTTAATGCGTTCAGGTTTTGTCGATGATCTCGCCGGTCTTAACGCTGATCCGCACACGTTGGCCGTCTTCGAGTTTTTTCCATTTGACGCGTACGCCCTTGCCCAGCTTGTCGTCCACGGGAAGCACATTGGAGATATGAATAGAGCCTTCCCGCTCAACAATACCGCCCTGCTGGTTGCTCTGGCTGGGCTTGGTGTGCCGCTTGAACATGTTCAACTTCTCCACCGTCACCCGGTTGGTCTCCTTGAAAATAGCCAGCACTTTGCCCTTCTTGCCTTTTTCTTTTCCGGAGAGGACCTGGACGATGTCGTCTTTCTTAATATGCAGTTTCTTTCCCATACGTCAAAGCACCTCCGGAGCCAGGGACAAGATTTTCATGAACTTTTTAGCGCGCAACTCGCGGGCCACGGGTCCGAATATACGGGTGCCCACAGGCTCTTTGGCGTCGTTGATCAATACGGCGGCGTTGGAATCAAATTTGATATAGGTTCCGTCGGCCCGCTTCACTTCTTTTCGGGTGCGTACGACGACGGCTTTTTTCACTTCGCCTTTTTTAATGGCGGTGTTCGGCTCGGCCTCGCGCACGGAGACGACAATGAGATCGCCCACCCTGGCGTAACGCCTGCGACTGCCCCCCAGAACTTTTATGCATTGAACCCGCTTGGCGCCGGAGTTATCCGCAACTTCCATCGTCGTTCTTAACTGGATCATTTGTTTTCCCTATGCGCTTTCTGACGCCGTACCGGCGGCTTTGGTTATGATTTCCCGCAGACGCCAGCGCTTGTCCTTGCTGAGGGGCCGCGTCTCGCAAATGGAGATAAAATCCCCCGTCCGGCATTCGTTTTTCTCGTCGTGCACTTTGTATCTACGGCTCCGACGCACGACTTTTTTGAATTTGGGGTGCTTGTATTTGCGCTCGACGCGGACGACGACAGTCTTGTTCATTTTGTCGCTGACCACGTCGCCAGTCATCACTTTTTTAATTCCGCTTTGAGACTCCAAGTCAATGGCCTTTGGTTTTTAGGTTGTTTTATTGTCCGCGTCCGGGGCCGCCGTTTCGCCCTTGGCCGCCAGCTCGCTCTGTATAGTCCTTAATCGCGCGATGTCGCGGCGCAGAATCCTTATCCGCCCGGGGTTTTCGCTTTTTCCCGTGGCTATCTGAAACTTCAGGTTAAACATTTCCTCCTGAAAGTCCTTAATCTTTTCATCGCGTTCCGTGTCGGAAAGCTCTCTGATTTCTTGCGGTTTCATTTCGACGTTTTCGTTCCGAGTTAAATGTTGGCGCCTTCTTTGACCACCAGCCGCGTGCCGAGGGGCAGTTTGTGCGCGGCGAGCCTGAACGCTTCCTTGGCGACGGGCAAGGCCACCCCTTCCATTTCATACAATATCCGACCGGGCTTGATCACCGCCACCCAGTATTCCGGACTACCTTTACCCTTGCCCATGCGGGTTTCGGCGGGTTTCTTGGTGATCGGCTTATCGGGGAAAATTCTCAGCCAGATTTTACCGCCGCGCTTGACGTGCCTGGTCATGGCGATTCGGGCGGCCTCGATCTGGCGGTTGGTGATCCACCCTCTGCCCGTAGCCTGCAAACCGACGGTGCCGAAGCTCAACTCGCCGCCCCGATAGGCGGTTCCTCGTCTCTTGCCTTTTTGGCGCTTCCGGTATTTGGTTCTTTTGGGCATCAACATAATCTTATCTCTCCATTCAAGAGGGGCTCAACCGCCTCCTGGACTTTCATATTCAGTTCAATGTTCCCCGACGCTTAGCGATCAGCTCGTTCTACCCTTTTTCTTGGGTCCGGAATTCCTGTTGCGTCCGGGAATTGCCGCCTCCATGCCGGAAAGGATTTCTCCCTTGTAAACCCAGACCTTGATTCCGATGATACCGTAAGTCGTATTGCCTTCGGCGGTGCCGTAATCGATATCAGCGCGCAGGGTGTGAAGCGGGACGCGGCCTTCGCGGTACCATTCGCTCCGGGCGATTTCAGCTCCGCCCAACCTTCCGGAACAGCGCACCTTGATTCCCTTAGCGCCAAAGCGCAGGGCGGAGACCACGGACTTCTTCATGGCCCGGCGAAACGACACGCGCTTCTCCAATTGCAGGGCGATGTTTTGCGCGATCAGAGCAGAATCAAGTTCCGCCCGGCGGACCTCTTTGATGTTCAGGTTGACTTGCTTGCCGGCGATAATCTTCTGCAATTCCTCTTTCAACCGATCCACTTCCAGTCCCTTTTTGCCGATGATGATTCCCGGCCGGGAGGTGTGAATATTAATGCGAACCCGGTTGGCGGAGCGTTCGATTTCCACCTTGGAAATTCCAGCGTGCGCAAGGTTCTTAAAGAGGTACTTGCGGATCTGGATATCTTCCAACAAATTGTCGGCGTATCCTTTTTTGGTGATCCAGTTAGCGTTCCAGGTTTTATTGATTCCCAACCGGAACCCGTAAGGATGTACTTTCTGACCCACGGAGCCTCCCTGTTATTTTTCCGCCAATTCGATGAAAATATGACTGGAGCGTTTCAAAATCGTGGTGGCCATTCCGCGCGCGCGCGGCATCTGCCGTTTCCACGTGACCCCTTTGTCGACCCGGACGCTCTTGACGTACAGATCGTCCACGTCCATGACGTTATGATTCTCCTCGGCGTTGGCCACAGCGGATTTCAAGAGCTTTTGAAAAGTCCGGGCCGCCTTTTTCCGGGTGAACGTCAGAACGTTCATGGCGTCGTTCACGTTGCGCCCGCGAATCAGATCGGCGACGAGCCGGGCTTTTTGCGGAGTGGAACGCGTGTGTCTCAATAGGGCTTTCACTGTTCTGCCTTTCTCATTATTCCGTTATCAACCTTTGGGCGGCGGCGCCTTTTTTGTCTTGCCGGTATGGCCCCTGAAGGTCCGAGTAGGAGAAAATTCCCCCAGTTTATGACCCACCATGTTTTCCGTGACGAACACGGGAATAAATTTTTTCCCATTGTGCACGGCGAAGGTATGACCGACAAAATCCGGAGTCACCGTCGACCGACGGGACCAGGTTTTGATGATCTTCTTATCGTTCCGCCGGTTCATGTCCTCGACCTTGTCGGCCAAGGGTTCGTCCACAAAGGGTCCTTTTTTAAGCGACCGTGCCATAGTTTCCTCTGGTTACTTCTTGCGTTTGCGTAAAATATACTTACTGGAAAGCTTCCGCTTGTTCCGCGTTTTAAACCCCTTCGCCGGTACTCCCCAGGGACTACACGGATGTCTTCCGCCCGAGGAACGGCCTTCTCCGCCGCCCATGGGATGGTCCACGGGGTTCATCGCCACCGCGCGTACGCGGGGCCTCACTCCCATCCAGCGTTTTCTGCCGGCTTTACCTATGGTAATGTTTTCATGCTCGGAGTTGCCCACGGTCCCCACCGTCGCCCGACAGTTTACGTCGATCAGGCGAACTTCTCCCGAGGTCAGCTTCAGGTTGGCCATCTTGCCTTCCTTTGCCATCAGCCGGGCGAACGTCCCCGCGCAACGGGCCAGTTGGCCGCCCTTTCCGGGACGCATCTCGATATTATGAATCAACGTTCCTTCGGGGATCGACTTCAAGGGAAGGCAGTTGCCTTTGCGAACTTCCGCGCCTTCTCCGGACATAACCTTGTCGCCGTCCGTCAATCCATTGGGAGCCAGGATGTAACGCTTCTCCCCATCGCTGTATATCAACAAAGCGATATTGGCGGAGCGGTTAGGATCGTACTCTATCCCGGCTACCCGGGCCTCAATCCCATCCTTGTTTCTCTTAAAATCAATAATCCTGTACAGCTTACGATGTCCCCCGCCGCGGCGCTTGGCGGTGATCCGCCCGTTGTTGTTGCGCCCGCCCTTGCGGGAAATGGAAACCAGCAAACTTTTCTCCGGGGTTTTCTTGGTCAGTTCCTCAAACCCTGAAATGGTCTGAAACCGAACGCCCGCGGATCTTGGATTTAGTCTTCTAACGGCCATGATTATTACGCGCCTTCAAAAATGTCAATTTTGTCGCCCTCTTTCAATTGCACTACCGCTTTCTTCCAGCCTTTGGTAATGCCGACAGCTTTACCAAACCGCTTGCTCCGGCCTTTGACGTTGAGGGTGTTAACGTCCACCACGGAGACTTCAAATATTTTTTCCACCGCTTCCTTAATCTGGATCTTGTTGGCTCTTTTATCCACCTGAAAGGTGACGCGGTTGTTTCCCTGCAACAAATCGTTGCTTTTTTCGGTGAGCAGGGGTTTGACCAGTATTCGATGGAGTTCGTTCATTTGCCCAGTCGCTCCTCAATCATTTTTACGGCTTCCGGCGTGCAAATCAGCGAACCGTGATTAAGAATATCGTACACGTTCAGCCCGTCCACCAGCAACACGTCGACGTTGGGTATATTGCGTACCGCCAACTCTAGGTTCGGATTCTTTTCAGCGATCACAAACAGGGTTTTCTCGGTCAGCCCCAGCGTTTTCAACAACTGCACGGCTTCTTTCGTTTTGGGTTGATCCAAGGCTATTTTATCGACCACGTGAAAAGCGTTTTGCTGAACCCGCTCGGTCAATACGGACCGCAAGGCGAGCCGCTTGTTTTTCTTGGACAGCTTGATCCCGAAATCTCGCGGGGTCGGACCAAAAGTAGTCAAACCGCCGCGCCAGAGAGCAGACCGCGTCGAACCCGCTCGAGCGCGACCCGTACCCTTTTGCTTCCAGGGCTTTTTTCCGCTTCCGCTCAACTCACCATAGGAGCTTTTAGTGGAGGCGGTGCCGGATCGGCGCCGGGCCAGTTGCATGACCGCATAATGATGGACCAGGTGTTCGTGGATTTTCGACTCGAACACTTTTGGGCTGGCCTGAACGGTCCCAACCTTATTGTTATTAACGTCTACCAGATTCAATTCGGGCATTTTATTCCTTGGCCTTGCGGGTCTGAGTCACACGAACCATTCCGCCCGCAGCGCCAGGCACAGCGCCTCTGATGAGCAAAACGTTTTTGTCCGTATCGACCTGGACCACTTGTAAATTTTTAACTTGAATGCGATCGCCGCCCATTCGGCCCGCCATCTTTTTACCTTTGAATACGCGCCCCGGATAGGTGTGCATACCGATAGAACCGCCGCCGCGAAAGGATTCGTGCGTTCCGTGGCCGGCGTCTTTTCCGGCAAAATTGTGACGCTTCATGACGCCCGCAAAGCCCTTACCCTTAGACGTCCCAACTACAGACACAAGGTCGCCGGCGCTGAACATACCCGTATCTAACGGCTTGCCGAGTCGATCCTCTTCCGCAGTTTCGTCGCGAAACTCGGTCAACTGACGAGCGGGTTTGAGCTTGTGCTTGTCGTAAAACCCTTGCAGAGGCTTGTTGGTGTGCTTGGGCTTTCTTTCGCCGCAGGCAATCAACACAGCATTGTAACCGTCCTTTTCCTTAGTTTTTTGCAACACGGGAATACAGGACTCCATAGCGACCACGGTCACGGGAACGCAATCCCCTTTTTCGGAGAAAATCTGCGTCATTCCAACTTTTTTACCCAACAGAGTGTTCATAGTTCTTTCTATCTAAATATCCAAACGCCGGAAGCGTTTTATAGTTTGATTTCTATATCCACGCCGCCGGAAAGATCCAGCTTCATGAGTGCGTCGACCGTTTGCGGAGTCGGCTCAAGAATCTCCATGATCCTCTTATGAGTCCGAATCTCAAACTGTTCCCTCGACTTCTTGTCGACATGCGGCGACCGTAATACCGTCCAGCGGTTCTTAACCGTCGGCAAGGGAATGGGTCCCACTACCCGCGCGCCGGTCCGCTTGGTCGTCTCCACGATCTCGCCGACAGACCAGTCCAGGAGCTTGTGATCGTAGGCTTTAAGCTTGATCTTGATTTTTTGGCTTTGTTCGGCCATTATTCGATGACCTCTCCCACGACTCCGGCGCCCACGGTGCGGCCGCCTTCGCGAATCGCAAATCGCAATTCCTTGTCCATGGCCACAGGGGTGATCAGTTCGATCGTCATGTCCACATTGTCTCCGGGCATTACCATCTCGACGCCTTCTTTCAGCGTACAAATGCCGGTTACGTCCGTGGTCCGGAAATAGAACTGAGGACGATAGCCGTTAAAAAACGGGGTGTGCCGACCGCCTTCTTCTTTTTTCAATACGTAGACCTGAGCCTTGAACTTGGTATGCGGGGTGATGGTTCCCGGCTTGGCCAACACCTGACCGCGCTCGATCTCGTCGCGCTTGGTGCCGCGGAGCAAGGCTCCGATATTGTCGCCCGCCTGCCCGTCGTCCAGCAATTTACGGAACATCTCAACGCCGGTGATCGTTGTTTTGGTGGTGGGCCGAAACCCGACAATCTCCACCTCGTCGCCAACGTGAATAACGCCGCTGTCAATTCTGCCGGTGGCTACCGTTCCTCGCCCGGAGATACTGAAGATATCCTCGATAGGCATCAGGAAAGGCTTGTCCACGGCGCGCTCGGGGATAGGAACGTAGTCGTCCAAAGCGTTCATCAAATCCCAGATGCATTTGGTTTTCGCCTCGTCTTCCGGGTTTTCCAGAGCCTGCAGAGCGCTTCCGCGAATAACTGGAATGTCGTCGCCGGGGAATTTATACTCGGTCAACAACTCGCGCACTTCCAACTCAACCAGATCGAGAAGCTCCTCGTCGTCCACCATGTCCACCTTGTTAAGGAAAACGACGATCCTGGGAACGCCGACCTGGCGCGCCAAAAGAATGTGCTCGCGGGTTTGCGGCATGGGACCGTCGGCAGCGTTCAGAACCAGCACGGCTCCGTCCATTTGAGCGGCGCCGGTGATCATGTTTTTAACGTAATCGGCGTGACCAGGGCAGTCGACGTGCGCATAATGACGCGTTTCCGTCTGGTATTCAACATGGGCGATAGCGATGGTGATACCGCGCTCCCGCTCCTCAGGCGCCTTGTCAATATTGTCGAAGGGAACGTAATCGGCGAGACCCTTTTTGGACAAAACTTCCGTGATTGCCGCAGTGAGGGTGGTTTTCCCATGATCCACGTGCCCGATAGTTCCAACATTCAAATGCGGTTTATCGCGAACGAATTTTTCTTTTGCCATTTGGCTGACTCCAAAAACGATTATTGTTAATAATTTTTCCCCGCTATCAAACTTAGTTGCCGGTCGCCACGGCCTCTTTCGGGGTTCCTTTAACTTTAGCGATGATCTCTTCCGAAATCATGGTTGGTACAACGTCGTATTTTGCAAACTCCATCGAGTAATTGGCCCGACCTTGCGTCATGGACCGCAAACTAGTGGAATACCCAAACATATTAGCCAAAGGCGCCTCGGCCTTGATGACCTTCGCTCCCGCGCGATCGGCCAATTCTTTTATCTTGCCGCGCTTCCCGTTGAGATTACCGATCACGTCGCCCATAAACTCTTCAGGCGTCACCACCTCAATATCCATCACAGGCTCGAGAAGAACCGGCTTGGCTCTTCTACAGGCCGCCTGAAACGCCATGGAGGCGCATATTTTGAACGCCATTTCCGACGAATCGACGTCGTGATATGATCCATCGAGCAGGGTCACGCCGACGTCCACCACGGAATAGCCGCACAACACGCCGCGGTTCATCCCCTCGTCAATACCTTTTTGAACGGCGGGAATGAACTCTTTAGGGATAGAGCCGCCGACAATTTTATTTACAAACTCATATCCGGCGCCCGCTTCGCGCGGCTCGACCAGAAGCGTCACATGACCATACTGGCCGCGTCCGCCGGTTTGCTTAACGTATTTATTATCTTCCTCGACAGCCTTAGTGATGGTTTCGCGATACGCCACCTGCGGCTTGGACACGTTGACGTCCAGGGAAAACTCCCGCTTCATGCGGTCCACCAAGACCTCCAGATGCAACTCGCCCATTCCGGAGATTATGGTTTGATTGGTTTCAGGATCGACTTTGACGACGAAAGTGGGATCTTCCTGCAGCAACTTACCCAGAGCCTCGGACAACTTGTCCTGCTCGGCCTTGGTTTTGGGTTCGATGGCGACGGAGATAACGGGTTCTGGGAATTGAATGGACTCCAGAAGTACCGGATCCTTTTCCTCGCAAAGCGTGTCCCCGGTGAAGGATTTTTTGAGCCCTATCGCCGCGGCGATGTCTCCCGCCGAAACGGATTTTACCTCCTCGCGTTTGTTCGAATGCATGCGAAGCAGTCGACCCACGCGCTCGCGCTGATTTTTACTTGAATTATAGACATAAGCTCCAGCCTTCAATTGACCCGAGTAAACGCGCACGAACGCCAACTGACCGACAAAGGGGTCGGTCATGATCTTGAACGCGAGAGCGGAGAGCGATTCTTTTTCGTCGGTTTTACGGAACACTTCCTTCTGCGAATTGGGGTTGATCCCCTCTATCGCCGGGACGTCCAGAGGCGAAGGCAAAAATCTCACGACGGCGTCGAGCAATTGCTGAACGCCTTTGTTCTTGAAAGCCGACCCGCATATAATCGGCGTAATCTTCAAACTCAAAGCGCCCGCGCGCACGGCCTGAGCGATCTCCTCCTGGGAAATCTCCTTGCCGTCCAGGAATTTCTCCATCAAACCTTCATCCACGTCGGAAAGAGCCTCCAGCATGGCTTCACGGTACTGATCCGCCTCGTCCTTAAACTCAGCGGGTATGTCGACTTCCTCATAGGTCTCGCCCTTGTCGTCGCCGTACACCATGGCTTTCATGGAGATAAGGTCGATGATGCCCGTGAAATCGGCTTCGGCGCCCAGAGGCAACTGAATAGGAACGGGGTTGGCGTTGAGCCGCTCTCTCATCTGCCCCACGCAATTAGCAAAGTTGGCCCCCGCGCGGTCCATCTTATTGACGAACCCGATCCGAGGAACACTGTATTTAGTAGCCTGCCGCCAAACGGTTTCCGACTGCGGCTCCACCCCGCCCACGGCGCAGAACACGCCGACAGCGCCGTCCAACACTCTCAGGGATCGCTCAACCTCGGCGGTAAAATCCACATGCCCCGGGGTGTCGATGATGTTGATCTGATGATCCAGCCAGAAACAGGTCGTCGCAGCGGAGGTGATAGTGATGCCCCGCTCTTGCTCCTGCTCCATCCAGTCCATGGTGGCGGTGCCATCGTGCACTTCGCCCAGCTTGTGGCTTTTGCCGGTGTAATACAAAACCCGTTCGGTGGTTGTGGTTTTGCCGGCGTCAATATGGGCGATGATGCCGATATTTCTTATTTTTTCGAGCGACGTATTCATGAGTTAATCTTTATCCCTACCAACGGTAATGAGCGAACGCCTTGTTGGCTTCGGCCATTCGATGAACGTCTTCTTTTTTCTTGACCGCGCCGCCGGAGCTGTTATAAGCGTCCATAATCTCGCCGCACAACTTTTCCACGATCGACCGGCCCGCACGACCGCGAGCGTGGGAGATGAGCCACCGCATGGCCAGAGCCTGACGCCGACGAGGCTTCACTTCGACGGGAACCTGATAGGTGGCGCCGCCGACCCTGCGCGATCGCACCTCCAGCATGGGAGCGACATTGTCGATGGCTTTTTTAAACACCTTCAAAGGCTCTTCCTTGGTCTTTTCAGCAATAATGTCCAGCGCCTGATACAAAGCCCTCTCCGCCAGACTCTTCTTGCCTTGAAGAAAAAGGTTATTTATGAACTTGGCAACCACCAGGTCGTTGTACTTCGGATCGGGGTTGATCGTCCGTTTTTCCGCTTCTCGTCTTCTTCCCATTTTTTATTTATCCGTCCGTCTTTTTAGGTCGTTTGGTTCCGTACTTGGAACGCGACTGCATTCGGTTGGCCACGCCCAGCGTGTCCAGACTTCCTCGCACGACATGGTAGCGCACGCCAGGTAAATCCTTAATCCGCCCGCCGCGTATCATAACGATGGAATGCTCTTGAAGATTATGGCCAACGCCGGGAATGTAAGTGGTCACTTCCATCCCGTTCGTCAAACGGACGCGGGCGACTTTTCTCAAGGCCGAATTTGGTTTTTTTGGCGTGGAAGTATAAACCCGAACACACACTCCCCGTCTTTGCGGGCAAGCTTTAAGCGCAGGGCTATCGCTTTTTTTCGTCTGCTTTTTTCTTCCAAACCGAATTAACTGATTAATTGTGGGCAAAAATTCTACCTCCCATAAACTGGCAAACCATGACAAACCATTGTTTTTAAAAGCGGAGTAAAGCCTTTAAAGGGGGGGTAAGTCCAAGGATTTCTTAGGATTAAAAGCTGGCTATTCTATACATTGTTTATTATGGAGTCAAGCAGGAAAATGCTTTATTCCAACTTATTCTACTTCAGCAACTACCTCCCCCTCCGGTTGTGGCTTTTCGGGAACTTCCTCGATTTCCGGCTCCTCTATCCGAATGCCAGAATAAGCCCGGCATCCCGTGCCGGCGGGAATCAATCTTCCCATGATGACGTTTTCTTTCAGTCCCACCAAACGGTCCTCTTTGCCGCTCACGCTCACCTCGGTCAATACGCGGGTAGTTTCCTGGAACGACGCGGCGGAGATAAAGCTTTCCGTGCTGAGGGAGGACTTGGTGATACCCAACAGAACCGGAACCCCCTTGGCGGGCTTGCCTTTGTTCTTGATGATTTCCTGATTGATCTTGTTGAACACTTTTTTGGTGGCCATTTCGCCGATCAATAGTTCCGTGTCTCCGGAATCCTCGATGATGAGGTGGCGCAACATCTGACGAACGATGATCTCGATATGCTTGTCGTTGATGTTAACGCCCTGGAGCCGGTACACCTCCTGAACCTCGTTCACCAGGTACTTCTGCAATTCGTTCTCGCCCAAAACTCTCAAGATGTCGTGAGGATTAGACGCGCCGTCCATCAGAGGTTCGCCAGCGATCACCTGATCGTGGTCGTGAACGTTGACGTGCTTGCCTCTCGGGATCAGATACTCGCGCTCTTCGCCGGTGTCGCTGGTTACCAAAACCTGGCGCATTCCCTTGACGAATCCGCCCATCTTCACCTCGCCGGAAATTTCAGTGATGGTGGCCTGCTCGTGGGGCTTGCGCGCCTCGAACAATTCGGCGACGCGCGGCAAACCGCCGGTGATATCTTTAGTTTTCGCCGATTCGCGGGGGATCTTGACGATGACGTCGCCCGCGTTGACGGCGTCGCCCTCGTTGACTCCGATATGCGCTCCCGCCGGAAGAATATAGCGGCGCAGGGTTTCGCCGTCGGAGCCTTTGATAGATATTCGAGGTTGCTTCTTTTCATCGCGGTGACTGATGATAACCTTGGAAGACAAGCCGGTGATTTCGTCGAAATCCTCCTTCATGGTGACGCCTTCCACGATATCGCCGAATGCAATAGTTCCCTCGACTTCCGTCAGGATCGAATTGGTGTAAGGATCCCACTCGACCAGGGTCTGCCCCATGTGGACTTCCTGTCCGTCCTGGACTTTAAGCTTGGCGGCGTAAACGACGGAGTATTTTTCTTTCTCCCTGCCGTTTTCGTCTTGAACCACCAGGCTTCCGTTGCGGTTCATGACGATGATTTCGCCTTTTTGGTTTTTGATGGTTTTCAATCCGGCGTAATTAACGACTCCGCCTTTTTTGGTTTGCAGGGTGGTTTGCTCCACCACTCGGCTGGCGGTTCCGCCGATATGGAACGTCCGCATGGTGAGCTGGGTTCCCGGCTCGCCGATGGACTGCGCCGCAATTACTCCAACCGGTTCGCCAATCTCCACCCAGTCGCCGGTGGCTAGGTTACGGCCATAGCATTTAACGCACAACCCGCTTTTCGATTCGCAGGTGAGGCCGGAACGGATCCAAATGCCTTCGACGCCGGAGTTTTCGATATCCTCAACGATTTTTTCGTCGATCAACCCGTTGGCTTTGACCAACGACTCGTTGTTGAAGGGATCGATCACGTCTTCCAGAGCGGTTCTTCCGATGATCCTCTCGCCCAGATGCTGAATGATCTCGCCCGCCTCAACCAGGGAGGCAGCGTAGATCCCTTTCAAGGTTCCGCAATCTTCCTCGTTGATGATGATGTCCTGAGCGACGTCCACGAGCCGCCGGGTCAGGTAACCCGAGTTGGCGGTTTTGAGCGCGGTGTCCGCCAGGCCTTTTCGCGCTCCATGCGTCGAAATAAAATACTGGATGACAGACAAACCTTCGCGAAAGTTTGCGGTGATCGGGGTTTCGATGATTTCGCCCGAGGGCTTGGCCATCAGTCCGCGCATTCCCGCCAACTGGCGAAGTTGCTGTTGACTGCCGCGCGCGCCGGAGTCGGCCATGATAAAGATCGAGTTAAAATCACCCTTTTCCTTGCCGGCAACAATACGCTCGTCCTCGTCCTCCAACTCCTTGAACATTTCCTCGGAAACCCGCTCGGTGATATGCGCCCAGATATCGATCACCTTGTTGTAGCGTTCGCCGTTGGTGATAAGACCGTCCCGGTACTGCTTATAAACCCTTAGAACCTCGTCGCCGGTTTTATCCACCAAAGCGCGTTTATTGTCCGGAATCTTCATCTGTTCGATGGAGATGGTGATCCCCGCCTCGGTGGCGTATTTAAATCCCAGTTCCTTGACGTCGTCCAGCAGAGCAACAGTCTTTTCTCTCCCCATTTTCTGAAACGAGGTTTGAATCAACTCGGACAGCGATTTCTTGTTCATCAACTTATTGACCAGGGAAAAAGACAACCCTTCCGGAACAGCCTCGTAAAGCAGGATGCGTCCGGTCGTCGTGGAAACCAACTCCCCGTTCAGGCGGACCATGACGCGGGCCTGCAGATCCAGCTCTTCCGCGTCGTAAGCGGCGAGAACTTCCTTGGGTCCGGAAAACACTTTGCCTTCGCCTTTGACGGCGCCGCGAATCTTGGTCATGTAATAACATCCCAGAACGATGTCCTGACTGGGCACGGCAATGGGCTTTCCGTTGGACGGCGACAAAACGTTGTTCGGCGCCAGCATGAGCAGTTTGGCTTCGGTTCGGGCTTCCATCGACAGGGGCACGTGGACGGCCATTTGATCGCCGTCGAAGTCCGCGTTGAACGCGGTGCACACCAGCGGATGAATGCGGATGGCCTTGCCTTCGATGAGCACCGGCTCGAACGCCTGAATACCGAGGCGATGGAGCGTGGGCGCGCGGTTGAGCAAAAGCGGATGCTTTTGAATCACTTCCTCCAACACTTCCCAGACCTCGGCGCGCTCTTGTTCCACCATCTTCTTTGCGGTCTTGATGGTGGCGGCGTAGCCTTTTTGTTCCAGGCGGTTGAAGATGAACGGTTTGAATAGTTCGAGGGCCATCTTCTTGGGCAGGCCGCATTGGTGGAATTTCAGTTCGGGTCCGACCACGATGACCGATCGCCCGGAGTAATCCACGCGCTTGCCCAACAGGTTCTGACGGAACCGACCCTGTTTGCCTTTCAACATGTCGCTCAGCGACTTGAGCGGGCGTTTGTTGGTTCCGCGCAGGGTCCGGCCTCGCCGACCATTGTCAAACAGGGCGGAAACGGCTTCCTGCAACATGCGTTTTTCGTTGCGGATGATGATCTGCGGCGCCTTCAATTCCTGCAAGCGCTTGAGCCGGTTGTTGCGGTTGATGACGCGACGATACAAATCGTTCAGATCCGAGGTGGCGAAACGGCCTCCGTCCAAAGGAACGAGAGGACGCAACTCCGGGGGAATAACCGGCACCACGTGCATGATCATCCACTCGGGCTTGTTCCCGGATTTACGAAAGGACTCCACGATTTTCAAGCGCTTGGAGAGCTTTCTGGAATTCAACACCGACTTGGTCGTCCCGAGATCTTCCTTTATGGAAACCGCAAGTTCGTCCAGGTTGAGGTTGCGAAGAATTTCAAAGATTGCCTCGGCGCCTATCATGGCCTTGAAGGTGTCCGGAAAGGCCATCTCGTTTTCCCGGAATTCTTCCTCGGTGATCAACTGCTCTTCTTTAAGGTCGGAGTCTCCCGGATCGAGGACGATATAGTTTTCAAAGTAGATGATTCTCTCGAGATCCTTGAGGGTCAGGTTCAGCAGGTGGCCGAGCCGACTGGGCAGGCCCTTGAAAAACCAGATGTGAGCCACGGGGCTTGCCAGTTCGATATGGCCGAGCCGCTCCCTGCGGACTTTGGACAGGATGACTTCCACGCCGCATTTTTCACAAACCACGCCCTTGTGCTTCATGCGTTTGTACTTGCCGCAATTGCATTCCCAGTCTTTTACGGGACCAAAGATTTTGGCGCAGAACAATCCGTCCCGCTCGGGCTTGAAAGTCCGGTAGTTGATGGTCTCGGGTTTTTTGACTTCCCCATAGGACCAGGACCGGATTTTTTCCGGGGACGCCAGACGAATGCGAATGGCGTCAAACATGATGGGATTTTTTTGCTTTTCAAAAAAGTTTAAACTATCCACCAGGGCGGTCTCCCTTTTGTGAAACGGGTTATGTGGTTAGTTAAATATTTCTACAATCTTTTACAAGAACCCTTAAAGGCTCTATAAATTTATTTCACGCTACGACTATACAGGGCCCAGCGTCACGCTGGCCGGGCGCTTGCCCGGCGCGGTCACTTGACGCTTTCGATCAACTCCACGTCGATGGCCAAGCTTTGCAACTCCTTGACCAGAACGTTGAAGGACTCCGGCAAGCCTGGCGTCAAGTTGGTGTCGCCTTTCACGATGGCTTCGTACATCCGTTTGCGACCTTCCACGTCGTCAGATTTTACGGTCAACATTTCCTGCAGGGTGTAGGCGGCTCCGTAGGCCTCCAGCGCCCAGACTTCCATTTCCCCCAAACGCTGTCCGCCAAACTGGGCCTTGCCTCCCAGGGGTTGCTGGGTGACCAGAGAATAGGGTCCGGTCGAACGGGCGTGAATCTTGTCGTCGACCAGATGATGGAGCTTTAACATATAAATATATCCGATCATCACTTTCTGGCGGAAGGCTTTCCCGCTTCGTCCGTCGAACAAGCGCTCTTCGCCGCTGGGCGAGCAGTTATACTCGACCAGAAGGTCGCGCACCTGCTGTTGGCTGGCCCCGTCAAATACCGGGGTGGCCATGAACTTGTTTTTGGCTTTGGCGGCCATCCCGAGATTGGTTTCCAGAATCTGCCCCACGTTCATCCGCGAGGGAACACCGAGGGGATTGAGGATCAACTCAATCGGATTGCCGTCTTCCTGGTAAGGCATATCCTCTTCGGGAACGATGTTGGACACCACGCCCTTGTTGCCGTGACGGCCCGCCATTTTATCGCCGACCTGTAACTTACGCTTCATGGCGACGAACACCTTGACCATCTTGATAACGCCCGGAGACAGATCGTCGCCTTTTTTCAACTTGGCAATTTTTTCGCTGAGCATGGATTTCAGCAACTGGATTTGCTCCCTGGAATTTTCTTCCAGTTCCTGGAGGTCTTCCTGAGGAACTCCCTGGGCGTTGATTTTGGCCATATCCTTAGCGGCGATTTTTTTGAGCGTCTCCGCGTTCAGAATGTCTCCCTTTTTCAGGGTGTGCTTGCCCAATGCGCCGCCCCGGACCACTTCCCGGTCGACGAGCATTTCGATCATTCGCTTTTCGGTTTCGCTTTTGACGATTTTAATCTCGTCGTTAAAATCCTTCTCGACCCGGGAAATCTCCTCTTCCTCAATGGACATAGAACGAAAGTCCTTATCGACTCCCTTACGCGAAAAGACTTTGACGTCGATCACGACGCCGTTGATTCCTGGAGGAACCCTGAGCGAAGTGTCGCGAACGTCTCCGGCCTTTTCGCCGAAGATGGCCTTGAGCAGTTTTTCCTCCGGGCTGAGTTGAGTCTCGCCTTTAGGGGTGATCTTTCCAACCAGGATATCGTTGGCCTTCACGCTGGCGCCGATCCGGATAATGCCGCTTTCGTCGAGGTTCTTCAGGGCCTCTTCGCCGATATTGGAAATGTCGCGGGTGATTTCTTCTTTGCCTTGTTTGGTGTCGCGGGCCTCGACGTCAAATTCCTCAATATGGATCGAGGTGTACACGTCCTCTTTGACTAGCTTTTCGCTGACGATGATCGCGTCCTCGAAGTTGTATCCGTCCCAGGGCATGAAGGCGACCAGCACGTTACGACCGAGCGCCAATTCTCCCTGGTCGGTGGAGGGTCCGTCCGCGATGACGTCGCCCTCTTTGATTTTGGCTCCGGCGGCGACGAGAGGTTTTTGATTGACGCAGGTGTTCTGGTTCGAGCGCTGGTATTTGTACAGAGTGTATATATCAACGCCCGGCTCAACGATTCGCCGCTTGCCTTTTTTGTTCAGGGCGCGCACGACAATCCTCGAAGCGTCGGCGCTAATGACTTCGCCGTCGTGTTTCGCCACGATCACCGCTCCGGAGTCGCGCGCCACAATGGCTTCCATTCCGGTTCCCACCAGAGGGGCTTCGCATTTGAGCAGGGGCACGGCTTGCCGTTGCATGTTGGAACCCATGAGCGCCCGGTTGGCGTCGTCGTTCTCCAAAAAGGGTATGAGCGATGCGGCTACACTGATGAGCTGTTTGGGCGACACGTCCATGAAATTGACTTTTTCCGCCGGGGACAAAATAAAGTCGCCGCCTTGACGCGCGGAGATGATTTCTTCCTTGAACTTGCCCTTGTCGGTCAACACGGCGTTGGCCTGGGCGATCACGTATTTGTCTTCCACCATGGCGTTGTGGAATTCAACGGAATCACTGACCTTGGCGTTTTCTACTTTCCGGTACGGAGTTTCTATGAAACCGTATTCGTTGACCCTGGCGAAGGTGCTGAGCGAAGAGATGAGACCAATGTTGGGTCCCTCCGGCGTTTCGATGGGACATATGCGCCCGTAATGCGTGGGATGCACGTCCCGCACTTCAAAGCCGGCCCGCTCGCGGGTCAGCCCGCCAGGCCCCAGGGCGCTCAACCGCCGCTTGTGTGTGATCTCGGACAAGGGGTTGGTTTGGTCCATGAACTGGGACAACTGACTGCTGCCAAAAAATTCCTTAATGGCCGCGGTGACGGGTTTGGAATTAATCAGGTCGTGGGGCATGGAGACTTCCAGATCCTGAATGGACATGCGCTCGATGATGGCGCGCTCCATGCGGACCAACCCGACGCGGAACTGGTTTTCCAGAGACTCGCCAACGGCGCGCACACGCCGGTTGCCCAGATGATCGATATCGTCGATCACGCCGATGTTATTTCTAAGATCAACCAGATAACGAACCACGGACGTCAGGTCTTCCTTGGTGAGCAGACGGTTTTCCTCGGGAATGTCCAGGTTGAACTTATGATTCATTTTCAATCGCCCCACTACGGAAAGGTTGTAGCGCTTGGGATTGAAAAACATGTTCTTGAATAGCGTCCTGGCAATCTCGGCGGTTGGCGGATCGCCTGGGCGAAGCCGCTTGTATATCTCGCGAATGGCTTCTTCGTAATTTTGCACCTTGGCAACGACCAGGGTATCCCGGATCGCGGTGTCGGGAAACTCTTCGTCGATATGCAGAATGCGGAGTTTCTTCACGCCGCTTTCGGCTATGGCCTTGAGCGTGTCGACGGTGATCTCCGTGTTGAACCCAGCCAACACCTCGCCCGTATTTTGGTCGAGGATTTCTTCCGCCAAAATCTTACCCAGCAGGGATTCGGAATCGATTTCTACTTTCTGGGAGCCTTTGTAGTTCCTGGCGATGCGTTTTTTCTGGGTCAGGGCGACTTTTTTACCGGACTTGACAAACTGATCGCCGGATTTGGAATCGACCACGTCCTCCAGGACCGTCATGCCGGAAAGCAAACTTTTTACGGGCAGAGTGAAACGCTGCTCCTTGCCGGCGACGGTAATTTCTTCGACCTTATAGAAGGTCTCGATAATCTCCTGATTGGTCATTTCAAAAGCGTTGAGCATGATGGTGGCTGGCATTTTCCGCCGCCGGTCGATTTTAACGTAAAGGATATCCTTGCCGTCAAATTCGAAATCCACCCAGGACCCGCGGTCGGGAATCACGCGCGCGGAGTAAAGAAATTTTCCGCTGACATGGGATTTACCCTTGTCGTGCGCGAAAAAGGCTCCGGGCGAGCGGTGCATCTGGCTGACGATGACGCGCTCGACGCCGTTGATCATGAAGGTGCCGGTGCCGGTCATCATCGGCATTTCGCCGAGGAAGATTTTTTGCTCCTTGACTTCCCGCACCGTGTTAATGGTGGCGTGGGGAATCTTGTGCTCTTCCAGGATACTTATGATTTCCGGGGTGATCTCGGTCCGGTTGGGAATGAGCGCTTTACTGACGCCGGGTTTTTTGATTTCCTCAACCAGGTATTTGCCTACCAGGGTTTTCAACACCTTTGGGGTGAGGTCCACGCGTTCCCGGTCAAACAAAACCATACGCACCATAATCTTAATCGGCTCTGAATAGGTGAGGCCTTTTTGCCGACATTCGCTGAGCTTGAATTTGTCTTTTTGAATCGTCTCCTGCCCGGTTTTGGGGTCGATCACTCCTTCCCCGCCCAACTCGCCGTATTCGTCTCCATTAACTTCCCAAACGCCGATCTCGTAACCCACAAACTCCAGACGAGCATTGATATTGAGATCGAAAATAGGGAAGATGTCGCTAAACACCTCTTCCAAACCCTGAAGCTTACGCTCTCGGGGCTTGCTGTCGGCCTGAATAAACGCTTCGAACGACTTTTTCTGTATTTCAATCAGGTTGGGAATATCGATCACCGACGGAATGCGCGCAAAGCTCATTCGCTTCCGGGGAGCCGACGATGTCTCGGTAGTATGTATGGACATAGGCTGTCGTAAACCTTTTATAAGGGCAGGTTTTTATTGAAACGCTTAAACGAACGGTCAAAACTAGAAAAAATCAGACTGGGCAACGCCCGGCAGAGGAGCTTGGGATGCAAACTCACCACAACTTATAGCTTGCACTCGCAAGTTACACTTAACTGTCTCCAAGCAGTTGCCTGGCCGGGTAACGCCCGGTAGCCGGCAAAGGCGCCAGAGCCAGCGGCTCACGATTGAGAGGTTCCACTCAATTCAAACTCTAACCCTCCGAACATCCGTCATCGGGTTCAAGACGCAAACTCACCTAAAGTTGCCGCTTCACCAAACAAGTCACGCCATCTACTTCCAGGCGCCTGACTACTTGATTTCGACGGTAGCTCCGGTCTCTTCGACTTTCTTCTTGATTTCTTCGGCTTCTTCCTTGGGCACGCCTTCTTTGATGGCCTTGGGAGCGCCCTCAACCAGATCCTTGGCGTCTTTCAACCCCAGGCCGGTTACCGCGCGGACTTCTTTGATCACCTGAATTTTCTTGTCGCCAATAGCGGTGAGCACAACGTCGAACTCGGTTTTCTCTTCGGCAGCTTCGCCTCCGCCGGCAACCATTCCACCCATAGGCATAGCCATGGCGGGAGCCGCAGCGGTGACCCCGTATTTGTCTTCCAGCTCTTTAACGAATTCCGACATCTCCAATACAGTCATATTGTCGATAAAGGAAACCACATCTTCTTTTGTTGCAGCCATTACATCCTCCTGATTCAAATTGAATACTTTTTAAATAATTTATTTGAGTTCGATCGCTTTCGGGGAGTCTGCCCCCGGAATTATTCTGATTTCTCTTTTTGGTCTTTAATTGCGCTCAAGGTTCCAACGAATTTCTGAGTCACGCCCTGCAAAGTTCCAACAAACTGAGTAGCGGGACCCTGGAACACGCTAAGCATTCTCGACAGCAACTCTTCCCTTGAAGGCAATTTCGACAGAGCCTCCACCTCGGCGGGCGAGATTTTTTTTCCGCTCAACACGCCGCAAAGAATCTCAGGTTCTTTTTCGGGTTTCGTTTTAGCGTAATCGGTCAGAGCCTTCGCCGGAGCAACCAGATCGTCAAAACTGATCACCATGGAGATTGGACCTTTATAAACGTCGTCGTCCAGGGCCTCCATCGGCGTGTTTTTGGCGGCCTGCTTGGCCAGCGTGTTTTTCACGACATGAAAACTCAGGGACCGCTCCTTCATATAACGACGAAGCCCGGCCAGAGCCGGAGCGTCGACGCCCTGGTAATCAGCCAGAACGACGGACTGAGCCTTCTGAAACAGTTCGTTAAGTTCCGCTACGGCTTTTTCTTTTGCTGGGTTAGGCATAATATTTTCTGTTTAAAATAAGGTTAACGGAATTCTCCGCCTCTAAGGGGCCTGAATCGCTTTAACTCCCGGTCCCATCGTGGAAGACAAGGACAGCCCCTTAATATAATGACCTTTGCTGGACGATGGCTTCATCCTCACCAAAGCGTCCAGAACCGCGTTCAGATTCTCCTTCAAATCTTCAACGGAAAAACTGACTTTACCGATACTGGCGTGAATGATCGCGCCCTTGTCCACGCGAAAATCGACTTTCCCTGCCTGGATCTGCTCAACGGCCTGCTTAACGTCGAAGGTCACCGTTCCGGTTTTGGGATTGGGCATGAGTCCGCGCGGACCCAAAACTTTACCCAAGCGGCCCACCACTCCCATCATGTCCGGGGTGGCTACTACGCGGTCGAATTCCATCCATCCGCCTTGGATTTTCTCTAACAGCTCGTCCGCCCCTACGGTATCGGCTCCAGCGTCAAGCGCTTCTTTTTGCTTCTCGCCTTTAGCGAACACCAGCACGCGGAATTTCTTCCCGGTACCTTTGGGCAGAACCACGCTCCCACGAATGTTCTGATCGGCTTTGCGCGGATCAACGCCCAGCTTGACGGCGACGTCCACTGAAGCGTCAAACTTGCAGGTGGAGGAATCCTTCACTATCTGCAAGCCCTCGCCCACCTCATAAGCCTTTTCCGGATCGACCTTTTCAGCCTTTTCCTTGTATTGCTTTCCTCGTTTCGCCATAACGCTTGACCCTTGAAATTAAAGTTCCGTTTTGATTCCCATGCTGTTCGCCGTCCCGGCGATCATCTGTATTGCATTTTCCATATCGTAGGCGTTCAAATCTTCCATCTTGGTCTGCGCGATTTGCTTCAATTGCTCGCGCGTCACGGTTCCCACATTCGTCTTACTGGGATCGGATGAACCCTTGGCGATCCCCGCCGCCTGCTTCAACAATACCGACGCGGGCGGAGACTTGGTGACGAAGGTGAAACTGCGATCCTTGTAAACGCTGATTATCACAGGGATGATCATGCCTTCCTGCCCCTGCGTCTTGGCGTTGAACGCCTTACAAAACTCCATGATGTTCACGCCTTTTTGACCCAGCGCGGGCCCGACGGGAGGAGAAGGCGTCGCCTGCCCCGCCGGAATCTGCAGTTTGATCTGCCCGGTTACCTGTTTTGTCGCCATGAGTAATCGCTTTCTTTTCGAGTTTTGCTATTTATGATTCAATTTAAATTTTTTCGATTTGAGGAAATTCCAACTCGACCGGAGTCGCCCGGCCAAAAATGGAAACCATCACTCTTACCTTGCCCTTGTCGGGATTGAGATCCTCCACCACCCCGTTGAAATTGACAAACGGACCTTCGATCACCCGCACGTTCTCGCCCTTTTCAAAACTGAACTTAGGCTTGGGAACTTTCGACTCGCCGCGAACCTGCTCCATGATCGTCGTCACCTCCGCCTCGCTCAATGGAACCGGCGAGCCGCCGCCGCCTAGAAAGCCGGTGACTTTGGGGGTGTTTTTAATCATGTACCAGATATCCTGGTCCATCTCCGTCTTGATCAAAATGTAGCCGGGGAAAAACTTGCGGGAAGAAATCTTCTTCTTCCCCTTGCGAATCTCCACCACTTCCTCGGTGGGGACAATGATCTCCCCCAGATGATCTTTAAAGCTGGAGTGCTCGAATTTCTCTTCCAGGCTTTTTTTAACCTTTTGCTCATACCCGGAATAGGTATGAATGACATACCAATGCATGATCACACCAGCCTCGGAGTTCATTTGGCGAGCAAGAGTTGAATGATTTTGGAGAAAATAGCGTCCAGAATACCCAGATAAATAGACGCCAGCAACACGACCATCAGGACTACCATGGTCCCGCCCATCGTGTCCTTCCTGGAAGGCCAGGTGACTTTTTTAACTTCGCTTCTAACTTCGGATAAAAACGTTTTGGCTTTGGCTATCATTTATACCTATCGACGATAAATTTCTACAGGCCAGGAGGGATTCGAACCCCCAACACCCGGATTTGGAATCCGGTGCTCTAGCCGTTAGAGCTACTGGCCTAGTTCCTTTGCGCCCTTAAAGGCCCTGGGCCAATAACTGAAGATCCGCCAGCCCTGCCTTCCCCGTTCAACGGTCGGACTCAGGCTATTTGGTTTCCTTGTGCGCCGTATGCTTTCTGCAAAAACGGCAATACTTGTTGAACTCCAACCGGCCCGTGGTCAGCTTTTTATTTTTCGTGGTGTTGTAGTTTCTGCGCTTACAATCACCGCACGCTAAAATGATAATGTCTCGCATGGCTATTTATTCCCGGCCTTAATTAAATTTAACTTCCGTTGAACTCCAACCCGGCCCAGACCCAACCGGCTCGATTGCCTGCCAACGGTTAACGGTAAGCCCACGATCGGGATTGAACCGATGACCTCTTCCTTACCAAGGAAGTGCTCCACCACTGAGCTACGTGGGCATGGCGGTTTTCATTCCCGCATCAAAAAAAAAAAAAACAAAAAATCAAAAATCAATTTGGAGCGGGAAACCGGACTCGAACCGGCGACCCTCAGCTTGGAAGGCTGACGCACTAGCCAAATGAGCTCTTCCCGCAAATGCGCCGGGCAACGCCCGGTGGCAATATAATAAACCGACTCCTCACGGCTACAATTCAATCAAAAACTAGCGCTCGCAAATAAATGCTCCAGCCAGTTGCCCCTGCGGCGAGCAGTGGGGAGGGGAGGATTCGAACCTCCGAAGGCTGAGCCGACAGATTTACAGTCTGTTCCCTTTGGCCACTCGGGAACCTCCCCGCATTGGTTTTTTTTCAAAAACTACGCAACATTTTTCCCAGAAAACATCCCGGCGAGAAGCTCCCAAAAACCTATCGGGAACAAAAACAACCCCTAGAGGACTTCAACCCGCCCCGACCGGATTAACCGGCGAAACGCCCGAAACCCTTATGTTTTAAGCGGTAAACGCCACTGCGCAAACCGGCCCTGATAAAAAAAAACCCCCCATTCTACCGAGTGGCATTCCTTTTTGTCAATTAAAAACTTCCCTGAATTTTGGGGTCAGGATTTTCTAAGTGAGGTTTAACTCTGGAAAAAAGTAGTATAGCGCCTTAGATAAAGACTTTACAATACCTTTTTCCAAAATAATCATTATTTTTTCAAGGCCCGCGCCTGCCGGGGTAGCCCCCGGTGGCAAATAAAAAAAGAAACCACCGATGGACACAGATAAACACTGATAGGCGAAGCGTAGGCTCCCTCTTGCAAAGAGGGTTGGGGTGATTCTTCCGCTAAAAATTTCAATGGTTGGTTATTGCATTATCGAAACTTATTGAATCTCACTCACCCTGCCGTCGCTCCGTGAGCGCTCCCCGCCAAGGGAAGGGAAAGGAATTATTTTACTACTGGCCAGAGTCACGCTGGTTGTCTCCAATATTCTAAAAGGTCGGCAATGGTGGTATCGAAATCTATCTCCGGGCGCCAGCCGGTGGCGGCTTGCAATTTTTTCGGATCGCCGTAAACCATGCTTTGCGGTTCGGGGCGGTATTTTTCCGGATCACGTTGCGCTTCGACGTCGGCGCCTGAAGTTGCCAGCAGTCGATCCAGTATGGCCTGGATTTTTATCGCCTTGCCGGAGCAGACATTGTAAACCTCGCCCGCCGCTCCCTCTGCCATGAGCGCTTGGTAAGCCCGTACCGTGTCGCGGACGTCCGTGAAGTCGCGTCCGGCCTCCAGGTTGCCCACTTGTAAAACCTTCTCGCCGCTCCGCCCGGCTTCGACGATTTGTTTGGCGAACGACGAGCAGACGAAGCGTTCGCTCTGCCTTGGTCCGGTATGGTTGAACGCGCGAACGCAAACAACGTCCAGCCCGCGCTTGCCTGCGGCCAGGACCAACTCTTCCGCCGCCCTTTTGCTTTCGCCGTATTTGGAGGCGGGACGCAGAGGCTGGGTCTCTTTAATGGGGACATCCGTTTCGAGTACCGGACCATACGCCTCGCACGAACCCGCAAACAGTAACCGCGCGGACGGGCGCGCCGCCTCCATCGCTTCCAACAGATTGGCGGTCCCTTGAACGTTCACGTCCCACGCCTTGTTGCCGGACTTTTCGGCCTGCGGCACAAAGCTGATCGCGGCGAGATGATAAATCCGGTCGGGGCGAAACTCCGTCAACGCCCGGAGCAAGGCGGACTTGTCGCGTATATCGCAGGGCGCGACTTTTATTCGATCCAGATTGTGTCGGTTGTTTTCATTACGCGCGGGGTCGCGCGCTAGGCCGACGACGTCTTCGCCCAGGGACAAGAGATGATCGACGAGGTGCGATCCCGCAAACCCGTGGACGCCGGTGATCAGACTGGTCATAAGACCCTATCAAAGGGAAAAATTATTATTCACCCTCACCCAGCCCTCTCCCCTCAAGGGAGAGGAGTTATTAGAGGTTTTCGGTTCGGGAACATTCCTCAAACCCGCGCTAATACTGGCGAAAAATCCACTCTTTATTCCTCTCCCCACCGGGGGAGAGGATGAAGGTGAGGGGGGTTTTATGAGGCCGAAGGCCTTCCAAATTTGTTTCGAGAAAGCGCTTTGTTACGCAAAGTTCTCCTAACTAAAGAGCCGCTTATTTTTTCAACTTTTCCAGGTCCGCGTCCACCAACAACTCGATGAGTTCCTGGAACTTGACCTTCGGTTCCCATCCCAAAAGTTTTTTGGCCTTCGCGGCGTCGCCGATCAACAGGTCCACCTCCGCCGGGCGCAAAAAAGCCGGATCGGTTTTCACATAATCTTTCCAGTTCAAACCCGCGTGGTTGAACGCGATCTCCACCAGGTTCTGAACCGTGTGCGTCTCGCCTGTGGCGACGACAAAATCCTCCGGCTCGTCCTGTTGCAACATCCGCCACATCATCTCGACGTAATCCTTGGCGTAGCCCCAGTCGCGCTTGGCGTCCAGGTTCCCGAGGCTCAAGCTGTCCGTAAGTCCCAGCTTGATCCGGGCGACCGTCTCCGTCACCTTGCGCGAGACAAATTCGCGTCCGCGGCGCGGCGACTCGTGGTTGAACAGAATTCCGCTGACCGCGAACATGTTGTAACTCTCGCGATAGTTGACGGTGATCCAATGCCCGTAAGCCTTGGCGACGCCGTAGGGACTGCGCGGGTAGAACGGCGTGTCCTCGGTCTGCGGCGTCTCCCGGACGCGCCCGAACATTTCGCTGCTGGACGCTTGATAAAACCGGATGGACGGGTCGATCGTGCGGATCGCCTCCAGCATACGCGTTACCGCCAGCGCGGAAAACTCGCCGGTCAAAATCGGTTGCGTCCACGACGTCGGCACGAAGGATTGCGCCGCAAGATTATAAACTTCTGATGGTTGAAATTCTTTGATCGCGTTATTGAGGGACGTCTGATCCAAAAGGTCCGCGTGTTTGAATTCCACTTCCGACTTGATGTGCTCGATCCGTTCCAGGGTTTCGGTGCTGGAGCGGCGGATGGTTCCCGCGACGCGGTAGCCTTTTTCCAAAAGCAGTTCCGCCAGGTACGATCCGTCCTGACCGGTGATCCCGGTGATGAGCGCGCGTTTTTCCATGAACAGTCCTTCTATTAAGGCAGGTTGATTGCTGGGGCGCCGACAGGCCCATCGGCAAACACAGGACAAGCTTGGGGCAAGTATTACGGATAAGGACGGGGCTGGTCTCCAGCCGCCGCTATTCGGAGGGAATTATACGAAATAAGCCCCAACCCGTCAATCATTTGCCCACGACGGGTTGGGGCTGGGAGAATCGTTCAATTTATTTAGATAGCAAACATCCGGGAAGGATTAATCGTCATCGTCATGGTCGTGTCCATGGCCATTACCCTTGTGCTTCCCGTGTTTTTTATAATTTTTGTGTTTTTTGTTCTTATCGTCGTCGTCATCATCGTCATCGTCGTCTCCGTCATGATCGTGTCCATGACCTTTGTCGTGTTTGTCATGATGTTTGTCTTTCCCGTCATGGTCGTGGTCGTGGTCGTGGCCATTTTTGTGGTGGCCCTTGTGTTTGCCATGATGTTTATGTTTCTTGTCTTTGCCGTCATCGGAATCGTCGTCGTCATTAGAGTCATCGTCGTCCGAATCGTCGTCGTCTCCGTCGTCGCCATCGTCATCATCGTGCCCGTGACCATGCTTCTCGCCTTTAAAGCGAAGCTTGTCGTCGAACGGAATCGTCGTCGCCCCGACGTCGTCGCCGACCGTCAGACCGAAGTCAATCGGCTGGCTGAAATCGTTCCCCGTGAGGTCCAGATTTTTGCCATAAACCTTGAACCGACCGTCGTCGCGGATTTCCACTTTTTTCAATCCGGAGACGTTCCCTCCAACCTGGAATACAAATTTACTATCTTTGCGAACAAACGATCCCACCGGCAAAACCTGCGTGAAGTCGCCGAATACCACGGTCACTTCCTCGGTCAGGGGATCAATCCCATCGCTGTTCGGGTCCAGTTCGTAGACCCCATAAATTTTGAAATCGTCCTTGTTCGGATGACTGGGATGGAGATGGACTCTTGCCTTCTCAATCCACACGCGCATGTCAAACTCGGAGAGCTCGATGGTCACGTTTTGCGTCGAGGTGTTGGAATTGCCCGCGCCGTCCGTCGCCGTCCAGATCACCACCGTCGTGCTGTCCGGGGGAAATCCCGCCGCCGGAGCGTCGTTGGTCACCGTCACGGGACCCACCGCATCGAAGACCGTCGGCGTTCCCAAAGGCGGATTGGTTAACGGACCCGTTGCCGGGGCAATAACGTCGGGCGGAGCCGTGATCGTCGGAGCCGTGGTATCGACCACGTTCACCGTACGCGTCGCCGTAGCAGAGTTGCCCGAGCTGTCCGTCGCCGTATAAGTCACCGTAAAAGTCGCGGGAACGCTGGTATTGATCGGCAACCCACTGGCCGTAACCGCTACCGCGCCGTCCACGTTATCCGTCGCCGAGGCTCCGGCGTCCACGTAGGGAGCGCCCGCTTCCGCCGTTACGGGGTTAGCGCCTGCAACCACGATCACCGGAGGCGTGGTATCGACCACGTTCACTGTCCGCGTCGCCGAGGTTGCGTTGCCCGCAGAATCGACAGCCGTGTAGGTCACCGTAAAAGTCGCGGGAATGCTGGTATTGATCGGCAACCCGCTCACCGTAACCGCTACCGCGCCGTCCACGTTATCCGTCGCCGAGGCTCCGGCGTCCACGTAGGGATCGCCCGCTTCCGCCGTTGCGGGATTAGCGCCCGCAACCACGATCACCGGCGGCGTGGTATCAACCACGTTCACCGTACGCGTCGCCGAGGTTGCGTTGCCCGCAGAATCGACAGCCGTGTAGGTCACCGTAAAAGTTCCCAGAGAAGAGGTGGGGACCGGCAGTCCGCTCGCGGTTACCGGAACAGGACCATCCACGTCGTCGGCCGCTGTCGCGCCCGCGTCGGAATAGACGCCATTCACTTCCACAGTCGCCGGGTTATCCCCCAGGACCAGGATAGCCGGCGGAGTCGAATCGGTCACATTCACCGTCCGCGTCGCCGAGGTAGTATTGCCCGCGGAATCGGTAGCCGTGTAGGTCACCGTAAAAGTTCCAGGGATGCTCGTGTTTATAGGTAATCCAGACGCAACCACCGCCACCGCGCCGTCCACCAGGTCGAGAGCCGTAGCGCCCGCGTCGCTATACGTCGCGCCCGCGTTCACTGTCGCTGGGTTGGCCCCCAGAACCGTGATCGCCGGACCCGTCGCGTCCTGAACCGTGACGTTTTGAGGCGCGCTGTTGGAGTTGCCCGCGCCATCCGTCGCCGTCCACGTGATAACCGTCAAGCCCAGCGGAAAGACCGCCGGAGCGTTGTTGGTGATCGTCACCGGACCCACCGTATCGGTTCCCGTCGCCGTTCCGTAATCCAACTGCGTCAAAGGAGTCGTCAGGCCCGTCGCTTCAGTTGTCACCGCCGCTGGAGCGGCGATCGCGGGACCCGTCGTATCCACTACCGTGACCGTCTGATCGGCCGTTGTAAAATTGCCCTCGCCGTCCGTCGCAGTCCAAGTGATAGTCGTTAATCCGAGAGAGAAGACCGCCGGAGCGTTGTCGGTTATCGTCACCGGACCCACCGCATCGGTTCCCGTAGCCGTTCCATAATCCACCTGCGTCAAGGGAGTCGCCAAACCGGTCGCCTCAAAAGACGCCGTCGCCGGGGCTGTAACGGTCGGGGCGGTCGTGTCCTGCAAGGAAATGATCTGATCCGCCGTAACGAAATTGCCCTCGCCGTCGGTCGCCGTCCAGGTGATGGTCGTCAAACCCAGCGAGAAGACAGCCGGAGCGTTGTCGGTTATCGTCACCGGACCCACCGCGTCGGTTCCCGTCGCCGTTCCGTAATCTACCTGCGTCAGGGGAGTCGAAAGCCCGGACGCCTCAAAGGACGCCGTCGGAGGAGCGGTAACAGTCGGGTCCGTCGTGTCCACAACCGTGACTGTCTGATCCGCCGTTGCGAAATTGCCCGCCGCGTCCGTTGCCGTCCAGGTCACGGTATTGGCTCCGAGATTGAGGACCCCGGGCGCAAAAGTAATCGAAACCACGCCCACGTTATCCGTTGCCGTCGCCGGACCTCCGATATCGCCGGAGGTTACCGTCGTGGTGAAACCCGTCGCTTCAATAGTGATCGCCGCGGGAGCGGTGATGGTCGGCGCAAGAGTATCCGCCACGTTGACGGTCCGCGTCGCCGTCCCTATGTTGCCCGCTGAATCGGTCGCCGTATAGGTCACCGTGAAGGTTGCCACCGCGCTGGTATCGATCGGCAATCCTGTCGTGGTCACCGCCACCGGGCCGTCGACGTCGTCGAGCGCCGTGGCGCCCGCGTCGCTATAGACCGCGCCGAGATCGACCGACGCCGGATTGGCGCCCAACACTGTGATCACCGGAGGCGTAGCGTCGACAACCGTCAAGGTCACCGTCCGCGTGGTATCGCTCGCGCCCTCGATGTGATCGATCGTGATCGTTCCCGTATGCGTTCCCACGGCCAGAGTATTTGCGCTGGCGTTGATCGAAGTCGTCACCGTCGTCGCGGCGGTTTCCGCCAGGACTACGGCGCCGGAGACGTCGAAACTCAACCAGGGAACGTCCGAAGCAAATGTGAAACTACTCGACCCGACGCCGATGTTGGTCAAGGTATAGACTGCCGAATTCGGCGCGAACGGTCCGCCAAAATTGCCGGTCGCAGAGAGATTTGTGAGAGGCGTGATGGAAAGTTCCGGGGGTTCGGTTTGAACCGTTATCCCCACAATTTCCGTGAGCAAGGTTCCGTTCGGGCCGTTATCCACCGAAACGGTCAAGTTACAAACGATATCCGCTCCGGTGAGATTCTGCGGAGCGGACCAGACCGGGTTCTGGATCAGGGAATTGTCGAAAACGCCGTTGCTTATGGCGCCGCCACAGTCCACGCTCCAGGAATGATTCAAAACCGAACCGAGGACGTCCTGGGCCAGAAAACTCATCTGTACCGTTCCCAGCGAAGGCACGGGATTGGGGACGCCCGCGGGAAGGTTGACAATGGTCAATATGTTGGGCGGCGGCGGCACGGTGGAGCGGGAGAAATAAACAAAGGAACTGCCGCTTTTGACCCCGTTCAAATCGTCGAACCAGGCGCCGATCACAAGGTCGTCCAGGGTGTTGCCGTCGAAGTCGCCCGCCGAGGCGACGGAGAATCCAAACCGGCTCAAGGTCCTGGGACCCTCCAGAATAAAATCCGCCTGCGTGTCGGGGTTGTTGAACGTCCCCGTATTGCCGCCGAAGAAAATAAACGCGCGGCCCGCGTCGTTGCCGTTACTGTCGTCTTTCGGCGCGCCGACGATCAGGTCGCTCTTGCCGTCGCCGTTCAAATCGCCCGCCGAAACTGCGGACCGGCCAAAATTATCTTGGCTGGTCTGGCCGTTGAAGACGGCGTCCGCGTCGGTATCGGGATTGTTAAAGGTCCCCAGCTTGCCGCCGAAATAAACAAACGCCGCGCCGGAGTTGTCTTTCCCGTTGTTGTCGTCCAAGGCCGCTCCAACGACGACGTCGCTTTTTCCGTCGCCGTTAAAATCGCCCGCCGCAGCCACCCAGTCGCCAAAAAAGTCGTTGGTTCCCTGACCGTTCAGAACCACGTCCGCCTCGGTCGTCGGGGAGCTGAAAGTCCCCAGCCTGCCGCCGAAAAAAATAAACGCGGCGCCCGATTTGATTCGCCCGTTGTTGTCGTACCGGGCGCCGACGACGACGTCGTCCAAACCGTCGCCGTTAAAATCTCCAGCTCCGGCAACCGACACGCCCAGTTGATTGAAGGGATCCTCGCCATGGACAACAACGTCTGCCTGCGTATCCGGGTTGGTCACGTTACCCACAAGACCGCCAAAGAAAACGTAGGCGCTGCCGGATTGTATGCCGCCATGCGGGTCGCCCGGCGCGCCAATGACGACGTCGCTTTTTCCGTCGCCGTTAAAATCGCCCGCCGAGGCGACGGACCAGCCCACTTGATCGTCGACTCCCTGTCCGGTGAACACGATATCCGCCTGCGTATCCGGATCGGAAAAAACGCCGGAGACGCCCGCGCCGCCGTAGAAAATATAGGCGTTTCCGGAATTGCTTCCGTTATTGTCGTTAAAGTCGGCGCCGATGATCACGTCGCTAAACCCGTCGCCGTTGAAATCTCCGGCGGAGGACACCGACCCACCCAACCTTCCGCCCGCGTTTTGTCCATGCACGACCACGTCGGCCTCGGTATTGGGAAGGTTGATCTGCCCCGTAATACCGCCGAGAAAAATATAGGCGCTGCCCCCGTCGACGGCGGCCGTATCGTCCAGCCGGGCGCCGACGATCACGTCGTCAAACCCGTCGTTATTAAAATCTCCGGCGGAGGCTACAGAATATCCAAAGGCGTCGTCGGTCCCGGTGGCGTTTACCTTGAGGTCGAAAACGCCTTTAGAGGAACCCTGGGAGATGAAGACGCTGCCTTTGGGGTTTGCGCCGCCGACCTTGTCTTCTGGCGCGCCAAAGATCAGGTCCGTATTCCCGTCGCCGTTGAAGTCGCCCGCCGAGGCGACTGAAAGCCCGAAATTATCCCCCGCGCTCTGGCCTTCAAAAACCAGATTGGCCTGCGCAGTGGCGTTAGTAATAGTTCCAAACTGTCCGCCGTAGAAAACAAAAGCTCGGCCTGCGTCGATGCCATTGATATCGTCAAACGGAGCGCCCACAATAACGTCGCTCAATCCATCGCCGTTGACGTCTCCCGCATTAGCTGTCGAATAGCCCAAGCGGCCAAACGAGTCTTGACCGTTGATCACCAGTTCCGCATCGGTATCGGGGTCGTTGAACGTTCCCACCTTGCCGCCCAAATAGACGAAAGCTGCGCCGGCGCTGACTCCACCGTTGTCGTCGTTCCGGGCGCCGACGATCACGTCGCCTTTGCCGTCGCCGTCAAAGTCCCCCGCCGAGGAAACAAAATCTCCGAAGCCGTCCTGGGCGCTTTGCCCGTTAAGAGTGACGTCCGCGCTCACATGCGCGTCCATGACTATCTGGCCGACTGGGTTCTGACCAAAAAATATAAACGCAGAGCCGGAATTCGAACGTCCGTTGTTGTCGTATCTACCGCCGACGACCACGTCGTCAAAACCGTCGCCGTTGAAATCGCCCGCCGAGGAAACCGAAACGCCTAATTGGTCTAAAACTTTCTGGCCGCGAATCACCACGTCCGCCTGATTGTCCGGATCAGTAATGGTTCCGGTAATCCCGCCGAAAACCACATAGGCCGTTCCAGAGAAAGCTCCATTGAGACCGTCTCCCGGCGCGCCCAACACGACGTCGTCAAACCCGTCGCCGTTAAAATCGCCCGCCGAAGCGACCGAAAAACCAATTTGATCAGGTGCGCTTTCACCCAGAATCACCACGTCCGCCTGATTATCCGGGTCGGAAAAGGTTCCGGTCCTGCCGCCGAAAAAAATATAAACGGCGCCCGAATTGTTTCCGTTGTTATCTTGAAAATCCGCGCCAATGACGACGTCGTCCTTACCGTCGTTATTGAAATCGCCCGCCGAAGCGACAGACCCGCCCAGCTTGCCTTGGATGACCGAACCATTGACCACGACGTCTGCGTTGGCGTCCGGGTCGTTTGACTCGCCGGCCTTGCCGCCGAAGAAGATGAAAGCGGCGCCGCCGTCGACCGCGGCGTTGTCGTCCAACCGGGCGCCGATGATCACGTCGCCCAAACCGTCGCCGTTGAAATCGCCCGCCGACGCGACCGAGACGCCAAAAGAACCGCCATTTTCCAGAGCGTTGATCTGAACGTCGCCTACTTCGCTGAACCGGCCAAACGCAATGAAGGCGCTGCCAGAACTGCTCCCATTATTGTCGTCGTCAAAAGCGCCAACGATAATGTCGTCCAAGCCGTCGTTGTTGAAGTCCCCGGCTGAAGCCACTGAAAAACCCAATTGATCGCCCACGTCCAGCCCGTGAATCACGGCGTCGGCGCCTAACTCCGGGTCCACAAAAACTCCGGTCTTGCCGCCGAAGAAAATATATGCGCTTCCTGCATCCACTACGTTACTGTCACTTCTAAATGCTCCAACCACAACGTCGCTTAGCCCGTCGCCATTAAAGTCGCCCGCCGAGGCAACCGAAGCTCCGAAAAAGTCAAAATCGCTTTTGCCATAAAAAACGACGTCGGCATCCGTGTCGGGACTGTTAAAAGTTCCCAGTTTGCCGCCAAAGAAAATATATGCAGCGCCGGAACTCGTCCCGTTATTATCATTTCCCGCCGCGCCGACAATGAGATCGCCTTTGTTGTCGTTGCTGAAATCCCCGGCTCCGGCAACATCGCCTCCAAAACCGTCCCCGGCGCTTTGACCGTGGAGAACCACATCCGCCTCTGTATCTGGATTGGAAAACGTTCCCAGTTTGCCGCCGAAGAATATGAACGCGCTTCCAGAATCGGAGCCGTTATTGTCGTCGCCAAAAGCCCCAACCACGACGTCGTCAATACCGTCGCCGTTAAAATCGCCCAATGAGGAAACTGACTCGCCAAACTGATCCCCCGCGCTTTGGCCGTTTAAAACCACTTCGGCTTGAGTATCCGGACTGTTAAATGTTCCGGTTTTCCCCCCAAAGAATATAAACGCGCTCCCGGAAAGCGATCCGTTATTGTCATCGGCAAATGCGCCGACAATAACGTCGTCGATTCCGTCGTCGTTGAAATCGCCAGCAGACGAAACATCCTTGCCGAACCGATCATTTGCGCTTTGGCCTATCAGAACCACGTCCGCTTGAGTATCTGGGGCGTTAAAAGTCCCGGTCCTGCCGCCGAAGAATATAAACGCGCTCCCTGAGTCAAACCCGTTGTTGTCGTCGAATCGGGCGCCAATAATAACGTCGCTCTTGCCGTCGTCGTTGAAATCGCCCGCCGAAGCGACCGAATATCCCAATTCATCACCCGCGTCCTGCCCATGAATAACAACGTCTGCTTCTAAATTGGGATCGTTTTTAATACCAGTAATGCCGCCAAAGAAAATATACGCGGACCCGGAGTCGATTCCATTGGCGTCGCTTAGACGCGCGCCAACGATCACGTCGCCTTTGGCGTCGCCGTTGAAATCGCCCGCCGACGCAACGGAAAATCCCAGTTCATCCTGCAAAGTTTCACCGTTAATAATTACGGGGCTGAGGTCGGAGTTGAACTGGATCGAGGGATCGGCCCAGATGGGAAATACCGGCGAGCCGCCGGAGGCAGAATTGAGCGCCAGGGTCAGCGTGTCGCCTTCACCGTTGAGAGAACGCTCGGTTCCTTTATGGATGCGATATTGAATGTTATTGGATGATCCGGCCTTTTGGGCGGAGGAGTAAACGTATTTATCACCGACGCCGTCGATGTACTCCGGGCGCGGGATTACGAACAGGATTTTCTCTTCGCCCGGCTGGTCGCCGTAACGCTTTTTCAAAAAGCGGCTGATGCGGCTCGCCATGACGTCGTCGGACAGATTGCGAACCTCGCTCAACGGGTCGCTTTTCTTCACCACTTCAACGCTGCCGTCGGCTTTCGCTCTCAGCGTCCCGCCTTCGAAACGCCAGCTCACCGCGGACCCTTCGGCGTCCAGCGCCGCCGCATCGGGGAGGTAGACAAATTCGCGCAGTTCCATGCGCAGGGAATCGAATCGGTACAGAATGGATTTTTTCGCGCCGCGATAAATCAGGTAGCGACCGCGAAGCTCGGCCTCATACGTTTCACTACCCACAAGATACTGTTTGACCGCTCCTAACTGAGTCCGAATCCGGATAGGCGTATCGGCGTCCAGAGTTTTAGGGAAAAAAACTTCGGCTTCCGAGACCTTCAAGGAAAAGGAGCCGTCGCCTTCCGAAGCGAAACTTTGCCTTTCATTACGATTCCAAAGCCGGTCGAAACTGAGAACCGGATCGAGCGCGTCGCTTTGAACGGCGTTCGCCAAATCTTTAGGCGTAGAAGAAGCAAAGACAGAACTCGATATAAATGCGCATAACAAAACAGCGATTAAAATGACAGGAGCGATGCGTTTCATAATTTTATTTTTCAATTAGGTTGCGGAAAGTGATCCGTAATTTTTTCCTTAAAAATTTTTCTACCGCAAAGAAGGTATCGTTCCTTATTCCTAAATTGCGGATGCTAAATTTATAACAAGGAAAACCCCCAATTACAATACGTCCAGGGCTCTCTAAGCCATTGTTAACACAACCGTTACATCAACACCCTAAAGCGCTGAAAACAAAGGGGTTCAAAATCGGTAAAATCGGCGTTTTTCGGGTGTTTTTTGGCTTTAAGGAAGGGGTTTTGGATTTCGGGGAGAACTCTGGTCGTATTTTGAATACGCCGACCGGGCAACGCCCGGTGGAAAAGTATGAGACGCCAAGCTCACTATAGCCTGTAGCGTTTCTCTAACAAGTCGCGTCTACTGCCCCGGCGGCGAGCAGCCGGGCAACGCCCGGTGGAAGGGTTGGAGATACAAGCTCACCACGGATGAAACATTGCCCTTAAACATTACACTAATTGGGTCCAGCGGTACGCCGGCCGGCGATCATTGAGAAGTCCACTGCGTCGCGGGCGGGGTCGAAAGGCAAATCCGCCCAGCGCTCCGGCGGGCGTTCGTAACGAAAAGCAATCAGGTCTGCGCGTTGTCCTGGAGCCAGGGTTCCCGAGGTCAGGCCCAACGCTTTGGCGCCTCCCACTGTCGCCATACGCAAAATCTCTTCGCGGCTGACGTCGGGGAGCATGGTTTCCGCAACGCGCAACTCATGCAAAAAGTTCAGCGACTCGTTACTCGCCAACGAATCCGTTCCCAGTCCGACGCCGACGCCCCGGTCCAGCAGTTTACGCACGGGAATCCATTGCCGACGGCCAAACCAATGCGTACTGGCTGGGCAAAACACCGCATGCGTTCCGCGCTCTGCCAGCAAATCGATATCCGCGTCGTCAATATGATTGAGATGCACGGCGGCGAGCGAATCCAGCGCCCCCATGCCGTCCAGATACGCCGTCGGACTCATGCCGGGCGGCTTCCAACCTTCCCAGAAAACGTTGCGGCTCCGCAGAAAAGTTTCCAACTCGCCGCCGCCCTCGTTTAAAAAGCGCGTCTCCTCCTCAAACTCGGCCACGTGGCAGGACAGTGGGCAGTCGTAACGCTTTGCCAGCGCTTTCAATCCCGCAAACAATTGGGGCGAAACCGAATACGGCGCGTGCGGGGCAAGCCCCAAACGAAAACGGGCGCCGACGTTCAAATGTTCTTCCAATATGGGTTGCAGGGTTTGCAACACCGCGTCGCGCGCGGCGGGGTCGAATCCCAGTACCTCCAGATACAATACCTGGCGGAACGGCAGGGCCGCATAATCGGAGATCAGTTCCGGATAGGACAGGTAATCGCCCAACTGGCACACGCCGGAACGGAGCATCTCCTCCGCGCCCGCATGCAGGGCGTCTACCCGCTCGCCCCAGGGAATCGTTGCGTTTTGCGCCACCAGCGCCGCCGCCCAGTCGGTGAATTTTTCCCGCCGCTCCACTTTGCCGCTCAGCGCCGAAAGCGTCAGGTGGCAATGCGCGTTCACGAATCCGGGCATGACCAGGCAGTCGGAGAGATCGATCGTTTTTCCGGCAAACGGCTCGACAGAGCGAACTGAAATTTCGCGGACGGTTCCATCCTGAACGATCAACTCGCCGTCGTCTATTTCATCTCCCGCCATGGGGAGCAAATGGCCGAACTTTATTCTAACGGGAGTCGACATGGATCCCCCACTTGGTTTGGAATGTCAAACTGTTGTCTTTTCCCTCGGGCGAATAGCGGTCCGCGCCCCCGCCGGTATCGAACAGCAGTCCGAAGCTTCCCAACTCGCGCGCGGCGGCGTAGTTCCCGCGACCCTGCCCCATCCCTTTGACGAAATATTCGTCGTCGCCTGCAACGTCCGCGAGGACGCCAATTCCGTTGTCGTTGCCCGCGCCCTGGGCGATCACGCCGGAGACATAGCGGTCGTTTCCACCGTTGTCGAGCAAAAATCCGGCGCCGTAATCGTGCCCGCATCCCTGCGCGACGCCGAAGTCGGCCAGGTAATTGTCGTTGCCAGCGCGGTCCAGCAGAACCCCAGCGGAGAAATGAATCCCGGCGCCCTGGGCGTAGCGTCCAGCGACATAATTATCGTCCCCGGATTGGTCGGACAAAATTCCCAGCGCGTACCAGTACGACGCGCCCTGCGCGAAATAGTCGGCGACGTAAGTATCGTTTCCCTCGGCGTCCGCCAGGATTCCCACGCCGCCCGAAGCGCCGACGGGCGTGTCCCAGGGGCGGTAGCCGTAGCCGAATCCCTGAGACAAGGATTGATACGCCTTGCCCGGTTCACGGTCGTCGCCAAAGGTTCCGCCGGCGAAGTAATGGTCGTTTCCTCCGGCCTCCACCAGCGCGCCGTAGCCTTTGACGAATCCCAACCCCTGGGCGTAGCGTTTGGCGGAATAGCGATCGTCGCCCGCGCCTTCCGCCAGCAAACCGACGCCAAACGCGGCGGCGCCCTGCACGGCGGACCCAGCCTGATATTCGTCGTCTCCCGCCATGTCAACGAAAACCCCGACGCCGAACAGTCCCGCGCCCTGTGAATAATCTTTAGCCAGGTAGCGGTCGTCGCCCTGCACGTCGATCAAAAACCCCGCGCCCAAAAATCCCGCCCCCTGCGAAAAATCGTCCGGAGCGGAATACAAATCGTTACCCGTAAGATCGATCGCAACTTGAAAGGGATACGCCAAGGTACTGCCGCCGGCGTGATTAAAATATTTGTCGTCGCCGCCCAGGTCGATGATCAACGCCGCGTCTTCCGTGTAAACGTTGTCGCCTTCGCCGCCGATCAAAACTTTACCCGCCGGCGTTTCGATGGTCAGTAAGTTGTCGCGCTCGTAAACGTACCAGTCGTTCGGATAACGTTGCAACGACGGCGAGTCCTCGGCCCAGCCCGCCAGCGCGTCGACGTCCAGCGTTCGCGCAAGGTCCAGTCCGGCGGAAAGCAGGAGGGCAAAATCCATTTTGAGCGCCGACTCAAAAAATTCGCGTTGGCTCTTTTCCAATTTCTTTAAATCTTTTTCTTTCGGCGGCTCGCCATTTTCTTCCGGGCTGGGTTTCAACAGCTCCCGTCCCTCTTTCATGAGGCGGTTGATCTCGCCTGCGCTCAGGGTCGCCAAAGCGCGGGAGCGTTTTTTGCGGGCTTGCTCAATGACCACGACCACGCGCTCCGCAAGCTCGCTCAGGTCTCGCGCGGGCGAGACGTTGATAGTTTCCGTCGGCAAGTCGAGCGCTTCCATTCCCGCCGCGATCAACATCGCCAAGTCTTTACTGTCGTCGCTAAACGCTTCGTCGAGCGGGCGCGTCAATTGCGCCGTTACGCGCGGCAGGTCCATGGGATTGGAAAGGACATAGTTAATCTCGCTCAACCGGAAATGGTTATACTCGTCGTCCTTTTCCAACATGGACGACGCCTCGCGCGTTTTCTGGCGAAACTCTTCCAACAAATTGGAATAGTCCCAACCCAATTGGCCCTTTTCCAGCGCGGTTCTTAACAAGGATTCGTTCTCGCGCGGCCCTGCAAGCTCCGGGTGGGATTTCAAAACCGTTCGCGTGGTCAGGCGCTTCCCCAGATCGGCTGTAACTTCCCGCGCTTCGCCGGCGCGCAAAATTTTCAGGACGATGGAATCGCCGATATTTTTCTTTCCAATCCATTTGCGAAAATACCCCAGCGCCGGACTCCCCGTTTGCTCGCCGAACCTTCCTTCGGACGATCCCACTATCACGTCGCCGCGCAAAAGCCCGGCGTTCTCTGCGGCGGAGAGGGGAAAGACCGTTGCTATCTCTATTGCCGGAAACGTCTCGCCGGTTGCAGGATCAACGGGCGGCGGTTCCGGCGATTTCATACCGATCCCCAACCACGGACGTCTTAGTCGCGGAGTTTTATGTTCATTGCGAGATTTTACGCCCGCGAAAAATTCCGGCGAGAGGTGGAACAAGGCGTCGAACCGCGCCGGGTCTTCATTGATCTCCTTGCCCAGTTCGGGTCCAGCGGAGTAATTAAACTCGCGGGATTGAGGAACGTCGGATTCTCCGCCCCAAACCAGCGGGGTCCATATCAAAATTAATCCGACTATCAACGCGGGGATTTTTATTGAAAGATATCTTTTCAAATAATTTTCTCGCGGAAAGATTTAGAAAAATGTTTTTGATTTGTAGTCGGCGTAATTCTCGCCAAACTTTTCCTGAAGGGCGCGTTCTTCCAGCCGGGCGCGAACCAGGTTCAACGGCAAAACCACGACGGCGAGGTAGATCAGGCCGAAGCGCGATCCGCTGGCGATGAAAATTCCCAACAGGGTGAAAAAGATTCCGACATAAATCGGGTGGCGCAAAAATTTGTAAACGCCGCGCGCTACCAACCGGTCGCTTCCCGGAAGTACGGCGAGTGATTTGCCCAAAGCGCCCATGGCCGCAATCCACAGAAGCGCTCCCGCCACGCCCACGCCCCATCCCAGCCAGGCGACGGCGCGGTCGCCAAAGCCAAAATCTTTGGGCGCCAACCATACGACAACGAGCGGCAACAAATAAAGCGACGGAATCAAAATCTCCAGCGCGAATTTCTGATTAGGACTGAGCGTTTTCAAGGAAAGCATCGGAGACTCATTTTTCTATTCATCGTGGGCGGATTCCACAGCGCGCCCGGCGTTCAGGATCAAATCCAACAACAATTCTTCGCCCTGCAAAAACTCCAGGTCGATGCGGGCGGCGAAGAGAGGAAGCTCGAATTTTTCAGGGTCGAGTTTCACCGCGTCCTTTTCCGTGGTCAACAAATATTCGGCGCCGTGAGCGCGGGCGCTGTCCTGAACGGATCGCAGGTCCGATTCGGAATAAAAATGATGATCGGGGAAATGCCGGAAGTTTTCCAGGCGCGCGCCGGTCTCGCTCAACAGCTTGCGAAAGGCTTCGGGATTGGCGAGGCCGCAAAAAGCCGCTACGGGCCTTCCTTCCGGACCGCTCGTTTTGGCGGCGGCGTTTAGTGGAATCCATTCCCGGAACCGGTGCGCAGATTTTATCACCGGCAAGGCCGGATCGGGTTGCGCTTCGGCCGGCAGGGAATCGCCGGGTCCGCTGCATCGCGTCAAACAAACTGCGTCGGCGCGGCCCAGCGCGGACAAGGGCTCGCGCAAGTATCCGGCGGGAAAGACGCGTCCGTTGCCGAACGGTTTTTCAGCGTCGAGGAGCAGGAGGTTCAGGTCGCGTGCCAGCGCCAAATGCTGGTAGCCGTCGTCCAGAACAAATACGTCGACGTCGAAACGTTCCAGCGCGTATCGCCCGGCCTCATAGCGGTCCGTTCCCACAATCACCGGAACGGTTTTCAAACGCCGGGCCATCATGATCGGTTCGTCCCCGGCTTCCTGGGGCGACAACAAAATATTTTTACCGTCGCAAACGACTTGAGCGCCGGCTGTCGAGGCTCCGCCGTATCCCCGGCTGAGGACGGCGGGTTTCAAACCGCGTTGCTTCAGGGCTTCGGCGATCCACAGAACCGTCGGAGTTTTGCCGGTTCCGCCCAGGCACAAGTTGCCGACCGAGATCGTACGGCACGGCAGGCGGCGGGTTTTCAGCCATCCCTTGCGATAGGCCAGGGCGCGCAGGGTTTGCGCCCAACCGTAAAAAAAGGCTATGATCCAAAAACAGGCAAACGCAAGTTGGTGATAGAATTTGCGGTTGTCCGCGGTGATCTGATAAAACAAACCGCGCATGGTTTTCGCTTGTGAACAGGCTGGTTGCCAATAACTACTTTTGATTTATTCACCGTCGCCCCGAGCTTGTCGAAGGGTGGCGCGTCCATGCTTCGACAAGCTCAGCATGACAAATTTTGAAGCTTCCCTTTATGGACTTTTTGTATCATAGCATCATTGGAATGGGCCTTCTAGCGGCGTCCCCGTACCTGATGTTCCGCGCCGCGACCGATCCCGATTTCCGCCAGGACCTGCGCGAACGACTGGCCGGGGCGGACGGCGCTCCTGAGTTAAAAAATTGCGTCTGGGTCCACGCTTCGTCCGTCGGCGAGGTCCGCGCCGCAAAAATTTTATTGGCAAAACTGGCGAAAGATCTGCCCGACCTGCCGACGGCTCTCTCCGCATTCACGCCGACGGGGTTTGAAGAAGCCAAAAAATTTCCCGACGTTGCCGCGTTTCGCCTGCCGCCGGATTTTCCATACTGGACCCATCCGCTGGTCGACAAACTGCAACCGCGCGCGCTGGTCCTGATCGAGGCGGAGCTATGGCCGGGACTGTTGCGCTATTGCCGCAAGCGCGGGATTCCCGTCGTCCTGGTCAACGGACGGATCACGGAACGGTCTCACCGGCGCTACTCCCGATGCAAATTTCTGTTCCGCTGGCTGAGCGAGGGGATCGTTTTATTTTCCGCGCGCACACAAAACGACGCCAAACGCTTTGCCGACCTGGGCGTCCCGGAAAGTAAAATCCGCGTGACGGGCAATTTGAAATTCGACGCAACGGCCGGCGGAGACGGGGCTTCGTCTCTCGCCCATAAGGCCTATGCGCCTCCAACGCTCGCGTTCGGCTCCACGCGCCCCGGCGACGAGGAAATAATTCTCGACGCAATCCAACGCCTGCGGGAAGAATTTCCCGAGTGGCGTTACATTCTGGCGCCGCGCCATGTCTGGCGTTGCGCCGAGGTCGAACAAATGATTCGCGAACGCGGATTGAATTTTTCCCTCTCGTCGCGGTTGAACAAATCGGCGGGCAAAACGGCGTCCTTGATTCTGGTGGACGCCATGGGAGAGTTGGAGTCCTGGTACGCGCAAAGCGACGTCGCCTTTGTGGGCGGCGGGTTTCGTCCCGAACACGGCGGACAAAATATTCTGGAACCCGCCGTTTACGGCCAACCGGTGATCTTCGGCCAGCACATGCAAAATTTTGAGGAAGAGGCTCTCGCGCTCCGTGAAGCCGGCGGCGGACTGCAACTGGACTCGCCGGAAGATTTATATCCCACCCTACAGAGGTTGCTGTCCGACCCGGAAGAGCGAAGCGTGCGCGGGTCGCGAGCCGAGGCGGCGGTAAAAATCCGGCGCGGGGCCGCGGAACGTAATCTGGAACTCATCCAGAATATTTTGCGGACGGGCGCGGCATGATTTTTTTTTACCGTCTATTTTCTATTTTTGCCGCCCTGCTGATCGTCCCCGTCTTTACATTATATTCGCTGGCAACGGGGAAAAAGCGGCGCGGCCTGTGGAACCATTTCGGCTTAGTTCCCGTCGCGAACAAAATTGGATTTGAAAAAACCGTATGGGTCCATGCCCTATCGCGCGGCGAGGTGGTGGCAACGGCCCCGGTCTTAAAGCGCCTACGCAAGTTGCGCCCCAATATCCAGATCGTCGTATCCGTCGCCACCGATTCCGGATACGACGCGGCGAAGCAATTTCTGGACGGCGGCGTCCATTTCCATCCATTCGACTGCTGGCCCTTCAACCGCCTGGCGCTGGCGCGGATTCAACCGGACGCCTTTGTGTTGGCGGAGACGGGGTTCTGGCCCGGACTCTTAGCCGGGCTGAACAGTCGCGGCGTTCCGGCGATTCTGTTCAACGCACGGCTCTCGCAAAAATCTTTTGATCGTTACAAAAAACTGCGTCCGGTCATCCAGGAAGTTTTGCGTGGATTTTCCCTGCTGTGCATGCAGAGCGAACAGGGCATGCGGGATTTTAAGGAACTGGGCGCTCGCGCCGATTCGCTTTTATTGACCGGCGAAACCAAGTACGACGCGCTGCAAACCGTGTCCGACGACGAATCGAACCGATTGCGCGGGGAATTGGGCATTGCCGCCGACGCGCCGGTATTCGTGGCGGGGAGTACCCATGCCGGGGAAGAGGAAATTATTCTGGACGCGTTTGAAAAAATGCGCCGCAATTTTCCGAAACTAATTTTGATTCTGGCTCCGCGCAGAGTAGAACGAATTCCCGATCTTGAACGCCTGCTGGAATCACGCTCCGTTCCTTTTGCAAAACGAACTGACTCCAATTCGAGCGGCAGACCTGTGATCCTTCTCGACACGATGGGCGAGTTGTTCAAAGTTTATTCCCTGGCGCAGGCGGTTTTTGTTGGCGCCAGCCTGGTCGCTCCGGGCGGCGGACACAACCTGCTGGAACCGGCCAGCCTGGGCAAGGCGACGTT
>JAJDBB010000085.1 GCA_029261555.1 Nitrospinaceae bacterium
CCAGTAACCCCACATGCCCGCGACGTAATGATGCGCCACGTGGCAATGGAACAAAAAGTCGCCCGCAAGACGCTGACAAAGACCGGAGCCGCATTCCGTCTCCAGATCCAAAGCCTCGGAAGGCCCAATAACTTCAACGTCTACGCGGTCCGTCGTGGTGCGAACTACCGGATACTTGACCGGTCCGTTCCACGCCGCCGTGATCAGATTCTGAATCTGCGGCTCGCGCTTCGGGGAACGCGTCCAGCGAATCGTTCCGCCATGCGGATGATGGCTGTGAAACACTTCGCCGCCGCCGTGAATCAAGCGGTACTTCGCGGGATCGCCCAGATAAGACCGGGGAATCGTGGTCGGCGCGTCCGCAAAGGTATAAGAACTGTAGGAAAGCGATTCATCCTCGTAATGAAACATTTTCTCCTGAACCGCCAGGTTGTTGATACCGAAAGGCTCGCTGCGATAGTTCATCGCGCGGGCGGAAGGACGATAGGCGTCCGTCAACGGATCACGCTGGGGAATCATCTCCCCATGCCGGTTCAGAGGACGAAAGGATTCGTCGCCAACCTCGTGGTAAAACAGAACGAACTCACGAAAGTCTTTTGTGTCGTCGTTCTGAATCGTGGCTTCCCAGCCATTTTCCAGAGGTTTGTTATTGTTCAACGGATCCAGATAGGTGGAGCCAAAAGGCTCAACCATGAAAGCGCCGATCAAGCCCAAAGCCGACGGATCGCGACCCGAGTGACTCTGAATCATATGCGCGCCTTCCTGCTCGTCGATCGGAATATGCCATTCAAATTTCTGGCTCTTACCAGGCGCTATTACCGCTCCGGGAGACGCCGCCGAGGCCGGGAGTCCGGATTCGCTGATGATCATAGCGGAACCGTTCACCTGGAAAGCAATGTCTTCCTCTTCAACTTTATTGCGGACGATGAAACGCACGCAATCGCCCTGGTTACCGCGAATCGCCATAGGCTGAATGACGTCGCCCTGCAAACCCGAGATCAAAGCGCCAGGGTCCAGATCGTCTTCCCGCGCCTTGGCATTGATGACCTCATCCTTGCGGACCCGGTCAATATCCTTGGTCAACACGAACATATAACCAGGATAGTAGTCGCCCCACTGGTTCAGGGTAACTTCCACGTTGATCGCCGAAATATCGTAGGTCTTCGTGGGAATGCCGGATGGGCAATGCGCTCCTCTGAATACCTTGTTATCGTCGGCCACCGGTCCCAAAAGATAACCGTTGCCCAACTGATGCTCGGCCCAGGAATTATGAAATCCGCCGCCTTCGGAAGCCGGGGTAGCATGCTCCATGACGTTGGTTTTCAACTGGTTCATCAGGCGCATCATCGTCTTGTCCAGCTTGTCCTGACGACCGTCCCGACCTTCCATCAGATCCTCAAACTCCACCTGACGCTCAAACTTCTCCAGCCAGGCAGGCTTGGAACCGTCGGTTTTACCCGCTTCATCACCCGCCGCAAAAACGCTTGCCGGGGCGATTAACAGGCTTAGCAAAAACAGCAACGTCAACGTTGCCGCGGAAAACCTTCCGGCTTTCCTACTCAACAATTTTCCGACCATAGGTAAATCCTCCTCATAAAATTAAACCTACGAAACACAAAAAAAAACAAAAAAAATCAAAACCTTATAACTAATGGATTGAACTAAAATTTATTAAAACTTAAGGGCCCGTAATACCAAGCGTCTGTATATCTCCCCCATCAATGTTTTCCCGTGTCCGCTAGGCGGACTGGAACAAGGTAAAATCATCAATAGGTAGATACCTGTGCCGCCAAAATATTCCGGAAATTCAACATTTTTTGTGAATTTTTTGGCTTTTTCCGTGGCTGGCAAATAGAGGGAGTGAAGAGAAAGGCTAACCTACTGAAAATAAATGCCGACGGGGCATTAAGGGTTTTTCTTAGGGTTTGCTAAAAAATAAGGAAGGGAATTGACGGCGGGAACCGTTAATCCTCATCGCTTTCCCAAGACTCCGCTTCTTCACGGAAATTCTTGGAACGCAGGATGGCTTTCTTTAAATAAACTTTTCCTCTGGCAATTCGGGACATGACCGTCCCCATGGGCACGTTGAGAGATTTGGAAATTTCTTTATACGAACGGCTTTGAAAATAAAACAATTCTATCGGTTCTTTCAACCTTTGATCCATGCTGGCCAGTAAGTCTCTCAAAATTCCCCGGGTTTCCATTTTAACCAACTCGCTGTCCAGGTAATTTTTTCCTCTTATATTTTTTAACAGCAATTCGAATTGAAGATCACTTCGTTTTTTCTGCTTCTGAATTTCCTTCAAAAAGAGGTTTCGCAAAATAGAAAACAGCCAGAACCTACATTTCTCCAAGTCTCGAAGTTGGGAGAAATTTTTAATGGCGAAAAAAAATGTCTCCTGAACCAGATCTTGGGCGTCGTCGGGGTTCCTACAAAGCTTCAGGGCGGAATTGTAAAGCATCTGCGCATGCGGCTGAATATGCCGGATGAAGATATCCTTGCTTTCGCTTTCATCAATGGAGCTACTTAA
>JAJDBB010000086.1 GCA_029261555.1 Nitrospinaceae bacterium
GTCATAAATAAGGTATCAGTGGATTAGTTAAACCAAACAGCCAGAGTCTGTCGGACTTAAGTGATCGTAGCGAGCAACGTGGGAAAGCAAGGACAGATTGCCCGGATTTTGAGGTGCGCAGTCATTCTATGCAACGAAAAATCAGAGTAATATGAACCGCTTATCCCAGTCGCGCAGTAGATCTGTCTTAAGTCCGACAGGCTCCTAGCAACAAGCAAATAAATATTTGTATTGTGACACTCGATAGATTGTCGCATGTTCATCAAAATAAAATAGCGAACCCTCGTACTATAATACCACTGACGCTCTAACGTTCTATCGCACACCCCACCCTCATACCTATACTTCATGTTTCTCGAAGTATGTGTACTGGTGTAGTGACGCGGGGCTTCTTTACGTGTTACCACACTTAAACTAGAACAAGAGAGTACAGATGAAGAATTAACATCAAAAGCTAGAAGTGCTAGGGAAAAATCGTTATTTAAAGAAAATGAAAGTGACCGAGAGTGCTTGATGCACGGGGAAAACTAGAGACCCATCTTATATATTGAAACCAAGCCCTTAATGCCACTTAATCATCAAGAGTCTTGGAGACTATATATACTTAATACTGGATACGACAACTGAACCACTACTGACTAAAGTCGGCAGGTTCGATTCTAGCTGAAATCAAACCGCATTAAATGAGCGTACTTCGCCCGCAGCTTTCATTATATTACTGTATGAATACGGCAGTTTTAACCACTCAAGCGGATCCGCATGTTGCAGTAAATAATATTAGACAGATTAGCTCTGTAAAAAATTACCTTGCTTCCCGCCGCAAACCGCAAGTACTAAGTACTCTCTTAAGTCTAAAGTTTTCCATCTAACTTTTCTCCAACAGAACACAGAGTTAAATCTATATGAATCAAAACGAATTTTTTTATGCACACTAGATACAACAATTAAAAAACAAAGACCTGTCAGCAGTAAATATAGACTCCCTGGCACAGAAACCACAGCCACAACACTTGAGATGGTCAATGAGGCAGAAACACTATTCACATTAGAAAGCAATGGTAATCCAGCTATAGTGCCTGGAGCAAACGTCGGTGACATTAGCGAAAGCACAACTAAAGAACCAAACTCACCGGCAGCAGCACCGCCTGTTACCGAAAATAAAGCCTCAATCGAACCTATATTCTCCTTAACATCCAAGAAACTACCCGAAAGAAACAATGAATCAGGAGGAAAGATTGCGAAGGGATTCAGAACAGAAAATGTTCCACCGGCAAGACTAGGCCCTGAAGCTACAAGTGAACCACTATTAAGAAGCGCAGAAAATGGGGAAGCAAAAGAACCACCAGATGCCACACCGGTTGGGCCGCCTCCAAATGTAATACCAGAGCTACTCAACCCCACACCAACAAAATCCGTAATAATTGGTCCTCCTGGAACAGAAATCACAGACCCAATCGGTACCGCTTTTGCGTTAGAAATGCTAACGACTAAGAACACCAGTACAATCAGCAGTCCTTTATTAAATATTGAATGCATCTTAATCTTCACCTTCTTTCAATTTGTTATAGATTTATTGTTTTCTTTTATGAAATACCATGATTAAACGAAATCAATTTCAGCTATTGACCCTACTCCATTAACAACTAGGGTATCGAAATCTCCACCATCAAGGAACAAATAGGTCGTAGATCCGAACCCAAAAGACGAAGAAACACTGTTTCCATCCAGATCAATCAGGTCAATACCCGACGCATAATCTGTAATAGTTCCCAACTCTCGACCATTACCAGATAATGCTGTGAAAACAAAAATATCTTTCCCATCACCGCCAGTAAAGAAATCAAAAGCTCCACCACGGCCCAAGAGAACATCTTTCCCACTTGTACCAATTAGATTATCACTGCTAGACGTGCCTTCGATAATATTTGATGTACTCCCTTCGTCAACATCGGAAACAGTTACGGTTACATTTTGAGTGACTAACACCTTGCCATCTGACACACCAACACTTAGCTCATAAATATTGTCGCCATTCAGATCACTAGGAGCTTCAAAATCTGGTGCAGCTTTGAAACTTAATTCTCCTGCACTGTCAAAATTAAATACCCCTCCATCAACCCCTCCTTCGATTGAATAGACTAGCGCATCTCCTGCGTTTACGTCATCAGCTACAAGATGACCAACTACTGTCGTATTTTCTTCAATTGTTGCGCTATTAGCTGAAGTGATCACAGGTGCATCGTTGACACTAGCAATATTGATTGTAACCGTAGCTGTATCACTACCCCCATTCCCGTCTGAAACCGTATAAGCGAAGCTATCTGTCGCGCTATCACCAACCCCCAATGACTCAAAAGCACCGCTCGGGTTGTAACCAAAAGTTCCATCGCCATTATCAACAACAAGTCCTAATGTTCCCGTCGTGTCGACAGCACTAACGCCCAATGTGTCATCACCATCAATATCGGTGTCATTGGTCAGCACATTTGCTGTCGTGAAGCTCGTGTCTTCGTCGGCACTAAAACCCGTCGGATCAGGATTGCCGTCGTCATTCGCAACCGGCTTGTCATTCGCACCGGTAATCGTAATTGTCGCCGTATTGCCAACTGAAACCAGACCATCTGTCACGTTGAAAGTCACACCAATATCGAATGGCACACCTGTAGACAAGTCTTCAAACTGACCATCGCCAATTGTTAACAAACCCGTCTCAGGATTAATCAAAGTTGCCAGCACCCGTCCATCAACTGCTGTTACCACAACGTTCTCAACATCAAGATCATCACCGTCCGGATCGCTCGCAGTCGAGAGCAAATTTACCGTACGCGCCGTATCATCTTCACTAAAGCCCGCTATGACAGGTGTAGCCAACGGTGTCTGGTTTGGTGCTGATGTAACCGTAACATCTACAGTGGCTATATCCGAACCACCATTACCGTCATCAATGGTGTAAGTAAAGCTATCATCTCCAACGAATCCAGCATTTGGCGTGTACGTGATCGTGTTGTCCAGATTAATTACTGGTGTGCCACTCGCCGCCGCACCAACTGAAGCGACTGTTAAGGTATCGTTCTCTGGATCACTGTCATCACTGAGAACATCAACCACGACAGCAGTATTTTCAGCGGTTCCGACTGTATCATCGATCGCATCTGGGTTGTCGTTCACACCCTGAATTGTGACAGTTACTGTGGCTGTATCACTACCGCCATTGTCATCTGAAACCGTATAAGCAAAGCTATCCGTTGCGCTATCTCCAACACCCAAAGACTCGAAAGCACCGTTCGGGTTGTAGCCGAAGGTGCCGTCATTGTTATTGGTAACGAGTCCTGTCGTGCCGGTTGTATCCAGCCCGCTAACACTGAGTGTATCGCCAACATCGTCATCCGTATCATTGGTTAGTACATTCGCTGTTGTGAAGGCCGTATCTTCGTTGGTGCTGAATCCTGTCGGGTCGAGATCGCCATCATTGCTGGCCTTAGGTGCGTCATTTTCTCCTATAATCGTGATTGTCGCCGTGTTTCCAATCGAGTCCTGACCGTCCGTCACGTCATAGGCCACATTAATGTCAAACAGCACCCCTGTCGCCAAGTCATCGAACTGCCCGTCATCAAGCGTTAAGACACCTGTATCCAGGTTGATCGCGGCAGCCAGTACCCGAGCATCTGCGGTTGTTACCACGACGTTTTCAATATCAAGGTCATCACCGTCCAGATCGTTTGCGGTTGAAAGCAGATCTACCACACGTCCCGTCGTATCTTCGCCAAAACCGGCTGTGATTGCAGATACTGTCGGTGCCTGGTTGGGTGCCGCCGTGACCGTCACCTCTACGCTGGCAGTGTCACTGCCACCCTTGCCGTCTTCAATGGTGTAGGTGAAGTTATCCGGACCAGTGAACCCGGCATTAGGTGTGTAAGTAATCGTGTTGTCCAGATTGATCACCGCAACGCCGTTTGCGGCCGCACCGACAGAGGCAACTGTTAACGTGTCGTTTTCGGGATCAGTGTCATCACTGAGAGTATCAATTACGACAGCAACACCCTGAACGGTTCCAGCTACATCGTCAATCGCATCTGGGTTGTCGTTGACACCCTGAATTGTGACAGTTACTGTGGCTGTATCACTACCACCATTGCCATCTGAAACCGTATAAGCAAAGCTATCCGTTGCGCTATCTCCAACACCCAAAGACTCGAAAGCACCGTTCGGGTTGTAGCCAAATGTTCCATTACCGTTATCAGTAACAAGCCCTAATGTTCCCGTGTTGTCTACAGCGCTGACACTCAGCGTGTCACCAGCATCACCATCGGTGTCATTGGTCAGTACATTTGCTGTCGTGAAGGCTGTATCTTCGTTTGTATTAAACCCTGTTGGGTCGGGACTTCCATCGTCAGCTGCAACTGGATCAGTATTGACTACAGTTGCTGAAACACGCACAGTTACAGCGGCGTTATCAGCTCCTCCGTTACTGTCTTGGATTGTATAGCCGAAGAAATCTTCTCCTTCAAAGTCTGTTTGAGGCGTGTACTCCAATTCACCTTGGCTATTTAGACTGAGTTGTCCCAATGTGTTTTGAAGATCCAAATCAACCACATCCAAATCGCCGGCAACAATCGCAATATCATTTCCCGTTAATTGATCAGCCGTAATAGATATCGTAGTGTTCTTTCCTATTTCAAAAAGATCGTTGACTGCATCCGGGTCATCTTGGCCCTGGATCTCGATATCAACACGGCCAATATCCGTTTCCCCGTTTCCATCTGACACGGTATAAGAAAAGGATGTGTCAAAGCTTTCACCGGAAGATAGCCCATTAACAATAGGGTCCGGGATAAACGTAAACGTACCATCGACGTTTTCAGTGATCGAACCCAATAACCCTTCAGTATAGAAAGAACTGATGCTTAGGGTATCACCGACATCCGGATCGCTATCGTTTAAAAGAAGATCGGCGGGTGTAAATACAAGGCTCGCATCCTCATTGATTGTAAAGCTATCATCGGATGCCGTTGGGTCGAGATTCGTCGGTACCAGGGTAATCGATGAATTTCCTAGGCTATTTGCAACCACATTGAATGTTGTGGCTTGAGGATCAAAGTCACCTTCTAGAGTGATCGTACTGTCAACAACCCCATCAAGATCCTCATCGATATCTAGGATTGCCGATCCAAATCTTACCGATAAATTTGCCAGGCTAAGAATTGAATTCACTATAAGGATCTGATCACCAGGTAAAAAATCTGTAATTACGTCGTGGTCCAGCTCTAACAATGTTCCATAAAAAGTATCGTTTCCTGGACCGCCTATCATGATATCAAGACCAGGACCTGGAATGATGATGTCATTTCCTGATCCTCCAAAAAGCATATCAGGTTCAGGTGTGCCGGTCAGGATATCATCGCCAGGAGTTCCAACTGCGGTGGTGGCTGGAGGGACATTACTGGTGGCATCAAATTGTTGCGCATAAGCACCTGAGAATTTTGCAAGCTGGTGTATCTGCCCAGCTTTTAAATCAATCTCAAAAAGGTTTCCACTTTGGTTTTCATCCCCCCAGTTGCAAGAAGCCGCCCATCTGGTGAAAATGAGATCGACTGTATTTCAAAATTATTTGAGAATGATTTTTCTAATACAGTAGATCCATCACTTGGATCTACTGTATACAGTCTCCCTCCGCCGTAACTATCAATAAAATCCTGCCATACAAAAACACGCCCGTCAGGTGCTGTATCTGCACTGACAATACGTAGATGAGGGCCGTCAACAGTACCCCCGCCAGTTGTGGACAAATTTCCAAGAAAATTGGTTGTTCCATTGGATGAAACCGTAAAAAGAACATCTTGCCCTCTATCCGTACTGCCAATAAACCACTCGCCAACAGCAAGGAAACCACCTCCTGACAATGGCGCAAGGGCATTAACGGCCTCCATATCATTGACGCCAAAATCTGTATTTATCTGAGTAGTATTAACAAGACTGCCATCATTCGGATTGAGCTCTAGCAGAGCAAGCATATGGTCACCAATACCAATAGGCGGAAGACCAATCAGATGATTCTCTCCAGCGCCTACCTCAACCAAAGTAAATACACGACCACTATCAGTTACAGCAATATTTCTATTTTCAATACCACTATTAACCGATATCGGTGAGCCTAAATTATTTCCTTCAATAAGTCCGTCAGCACTGAGAAATTGGACACCAGAAGTGGCACTAAAACCATAGCCCAATTTGGCGTCAACAACTTGAAAGTTTATGTAATTTCTATCCGCCAAGCCGTCACCATCAAGATCCACTGTTTGGACAGCGTTGTTTGGATCAACAATAGCGATTGAAGCACCTTCCGGTAACTTTGCTTGAAAAGTAGCCTTAAATTTTGGGTCACCATTGACATCAATATTGACTGTATCAAAGGTGGTCGGATCATCATCATTAATTACTGAAATCGCATTCACATTGAATGAACTGATCGTTCCATGCACAAACTCTAATTGAATGACCTCACCGGCCTCAAGTTCTTCAATTCGATCACCTTCAAAATCCTTTGGTCTACCTGAGAATGTATCGATACCCTTATTTCCGATACGAATATCCTGGAAAGGGCCACCTGGAATGTTGTTGGGTTTGTCAGAACCGACAAGCTTGTTCCAGACATTGGTTGGCTGGTTATCACCTGTATCGTCTAGCACTTGCATTGTGTGCTGGAAGATGTCGAGAGAAATAGGAGTAACCAGCGTGGTATTGAAGCCTTTAGTGCTTTGACTAACAAGACCAACAGCACGATACAATGTTGAACCAGTAATTGTACTAGTATCTTCAATATAAACCGGGCTACCGCTTTGTCCACTTGACGAATCCAATGATCCGTCAGTACTACCTGTGACTGTAGTTACACCAGTAGTCAAGATAAAATTGTTGTCACCTAAAACAAGGCCACTGGAATCTTTTACAGCTTCAATAAGCTGTCCACTTGATTGCACCATTTGAGGTATATATTTAGTACCAAATATATTCGTTTCTACTTTATTTCCAGGGAACCCCGCTGTTATTACTGTGATATTGTTAAAGACAAGTGGATGATTAGTAGTGTCGAAATCGATATACACTTCAAGGCCGTAGATGGTTCCTGGGTTCCTACCTGACAAAGAAATAGTGGCATAATCCTCAGATATTGAATATTCTGCAAATTCGGGCGCAACAGCTTCTTCTAAGTTAGAAGATGAAAAATTAATATTGGTGTCGGTAAATGCAATTCCTGCATGAAATCGAATGTTATTCAAATTGGCATTATCTGCGACAACATCATCAGCTGTGTCTATTATGCTTAAACCAGGCAAAACAACATGTGCATTTGTTGCGACAGTATTATTTCCAATATAAAACCCGGTCCCAGCTTTATTAGTAGAGAGAATAGAATTATCCTCTGCTACTATAGCAACAATTCCATTAAGTGGTTCTTTACTTGATTCTGTTGTGTTTACAACCGTCCGATCCGATACAATAAAAACAGCCTCAGCTGTTCCAACCACCGAACCATTTTTTGTAATTTCGTATGAAAACGACCCTGCATCACCAGTAAATGAAATCTCCTGTTTTACAGGATCGAAAGAAAACCTGGGATCGTTTGATATACCAAAATTCATGCCCATGGTGCTATCTAGAGCTTACTCATAAACTATAACTTATTGTTTCATAATATAATAAATAATTATTTAATTGTTTTTATGCAAGGTTTTTACAGGAATGCATGCAAAAACCTTGCATCTGCCTCAAACAAAATTATCTAAATATGAACTAATT
>JAJDBB010000087.1 GCA_029261555.1 Nitrospinaceae bacterium
GACGGGCGCTACGGCGAAAACCCCAATCGCCTGCAACATTATTATCAGTATCAGGTAATCATCAAACCGTCGCCGAACGATATTCAGGATCAATACCTGGAAAGCCTCGCCGTCCTCGGCGTCGATCCGCTCAAGCACGATATCCGATTTGTGGAAGACGACTGGGAGTCGCCCACGCTTGGGGCCTGGGGGCTGGGATGGGAGGTGTGGCTGGACGGCATGGAGATCACCCAGTTCACTTATTTTCAGCAGGTCGGCGGGCTGGACCTTTCGCCGGTGACCGTGGAGTTGACCTACGGACTGGAACGTATTTGCATGTACCTGCAAAACGTCGACCGGGTGTACGATTTAAAATGGAACGACACGCTCAGCTATGGCGACGTACATCTGGAAACCGAGAAACAGTTTTCAGAATACAATTTTGTGGCGTCCAACAAGGAACGTCTGTTCCAGTGGTTCGACATGTACGAGGCGGAAGCCGGAGACCTGCTGGCCCGCGACCTGACCCTTCCGGCCTACGACTACACGCTGAAATGTTCCCACGCGTTTAATTTGCTGGACGCGCGCGGCGCCATCAGTGTTACCGAGCGCACCGGCTTTATCGGACGCGTGCGAAAACTGGCGCGCGCCGTAGCCGAAAGCTACGCCCGCCAACGCGAAGAAATGGGCCATCCCTTGCTAAAGAACGGTTCAATTTAAAATGCCTGAACTGATTTTTGAAATTGGAGCGGAAGAAATTCCCGCCGGATATATTCAGCCTGCGCTGGAGTTCATGCAAGCGCGGCTCAAGGAATATTTCGACAAAAACCATATTGCTTGCGGCGAGGCGCAAACCTTCGCGACGCCGCGCCGTTTGGCGGTTGCGTTCTCCGGCGTCGCCGTCCAACAAGAAGACGTGGTGGAAACCTCCCTCGGTCCCAACGTAAAAGCCGCGTACGACGCCGAGGGAAACCCCACGAAAGCCGCTCTGGGTTTTGCCAGAGGCAAGGGCGTGGACGTCTCAGCTCTGACCCGCGAACAAACCCCCAAGGGCGAGGTGATCTGCGCCCGCGTCGATAAAAAAGGCCAGCCGGTTGCTCCCCTGCTCAACGAATTTTTACCCAAGCTCATTAGCGAAATACCGTTCCCGAAAAAAATGCGCTGGGGCGCCAGCGCTCAGGCATTCACCCGTCCCGTTCACTGGATCGCGGCGGTGTTCGACGGCCAGGCGCTGGATTTTGAGTGGAACGGCGTGGCCTGCTCCAATCAATCCCGCGGCCATCGTTTCCTGAAACCTGAAACCTTTACATTCGACAGCGCGGCCGCCTATTTGAAATCCTGCGAAGAACATTTTGTCGTCGCCGACCCCGCGGAGCGCCGGGACCGTATATGGGAGGGAGTAAAAACTCTGGCGAAGGACGCGGGCGGGCAGGTTCAGGAAGATTCGGATCTCCTAGCCGAGACGGCCAACCTGGTGGAGTATCCCGTTCCCCTGCTGTGCGAATTTGAAGACAAATATCTGGAACTGCCCAAGGAGTTGTTGGTCACCACCATGCGGGTCCATCAAAGGTACTTCCCGGTCGAGGACGGCCAGGGCGGATTGAAGCCGCGTTTCATCACGGTGAGCAACGTTCCAGCGGAAGGCGAGTCGCGGATCAAACGCGGCAACGAGCGCGTATTGCGCGCCCGGCTGGAGGACGCCCGTTTTTTTTACGAGGAGGATCGCAAACGTCCGTTGGAAGATTACGTCGAGAAACTTCGCGGCGTGGTGTTCCAGAAACATTTGGGAACGTCTTACGAAAAGGTCGAACGCTTTTCCGCTCTGGCGAAAAAAATCGCGGAGCGAGCGGCGCCGGAAAGCGCTGAAAATGTGGCGCGCGCCGCGCGTCTGTGCAAGGCCGATCTTGAGACGCAGATGGTCTACGAGTTCCCGGAACTGCAAGGGATCATGGGCGGTTACTACGCCGAGCGGTCAGGAGAAAATCCGGAAGTCGCTTTGGCGGTGAAGGAGCATTATCGTCCCGCGTTCGCGGGCGACGTTTTGCCGTCCAACGCCGTGGGCGCCGCCGTCGCGCTGGCGGACAAGCTGGACACCATTCTCGGCGTCATCGGCGTCGGGCTGATCCCCTCCGGCTCCGAGGATCCCTACGCCCTGCGCCGCCATGCGCTTGGCGTCATCGAAATTATTCTCGCGCGCGGCTGGGCTTTGTCTCTGGACGAGTTGATCGAATGCGAATTGAATCTATTGGAAGGAAAACTTCGCCTGACGCGGGAGGAGGCGCGGGAGCATGTGCTGGACCTGTTTCGCCAAAGATTCAAGAGCCGCTTCACCGCGCTGGGGTTTGCCTACGACGTCATCGACGCGGTGCTGGCCACGGGAATCGATTCCTTTGCCGACGCGGCTAAAAAGGTTGAGGCGCTTGCCGAACTTAAGAAGCAGGAATGGTTCGAACCGTTAGCTACGGCGTTCAAGCGCGTGGTCAGTATATTGAATGAAGACGCGGAGGGCGAAATCGACCCGAACGGTTTTCAAGACCCCGCTGAGAAGGCCTTGTACGAGCATTATCTGAAAATAAGCGGGCCGGTGGCCCGCCATTTCGAGCGTAAGGAATTTTCCGAGGCCCTGGCAAAGATTGTCGAGATCAAACCTTCGGTGGACGCGTTCTTCGACAAGGTCATGGTGATGGTCGAAGACGAGGCGTTACGAAAAAATCGCCTGCATTTATTGTTTCATATTTCCCGCCTGTTTGTACAACTCGCCGATTTTTCCAGGATCGTTCTCAAAAAAAGTTGAAATGCCTCTGGGCGTCGGATAACCTACCTGCGTTTAAGCTTATAAAACAGGGCTGAAAGGCCTTCTCTCTTCCCAAATAATTATGGCGACTAAATACGTTTATTTTTTCGGCGGCAAGAAAACCGAAGGCAACGCGGAAATGCGCAACCTGTTGGGCGGCAAGGGCGCCAACCTGGCGGAGATGGCCGGATTGGGCATTCGCGTGCCTCCCGGATTCACCGTCACCACCGAAGCTTGCGTTTACTTTTTCAAAAACGGCGAAAAATTTCCGCCGTTTTTATGGGAAGAAATCAATCCCAACATGAAGCAGATGGAAAAATTGCTGAACAAGCGGTTTGGCGACCGGGAAAACCCCTTGCTGGTTTCTGTTCGATCTGGATCGCGCGCGTCCATGCCGGGAATGATGGACACAGTTCTGAACCTCGGCCTAAACGACGACACCGTGTACGGCTTGACCGAGCGAACTAAAAACGAGCGGTTTGCTTTCGATTGTTATCGGCGATTCATTGCCATGTTCGGCAACGTGGTTCTTGGGGTTGAAGGCGCAAAGTTTGAGGAGATCCTCGAAAAACTCAAGGCGCAGAAAAAGGCGGCTACCGACGCCGATCTGGGCGTTGCCGATTTAAAATCCCTCGTAAAGAAATTTAAATCCCTGGTAAAAAAAATCTCCAAAAAAGATTTTCCCGCCGACCCTTTCGAGCAACTGACCCTGGCCGTCGAGGCGGTGTTTAAATCATGGGACACGAAGCGGGCAAAGGTCTATCGCCGAATGAACGGCTATCCAGACGACTGGGGCACGGCGGTGAACATCCAGTCCATGGTATTCGGCAATATGGGAGAGACCTCCGGCACCGGCGTAGCGTTTACGCGCAACCCGGCCACCGGCGAGAAGAAATTTTTTGGCGAGTTCATGCTCAACGCCCAGGGCGAGGACGTGGTGGCGGGCGTCCGCACGCCGCGTCCCATTGCGGAACTCAAAAAGGCAATGCCCTCCATCTACAAAGAACTGGAAACCATTTATAAAAAGTTGGAAATCCATTATCAGGATGTGCAGGATCTGGAATTCACCATCCAGGAGGAGACCCTGTTCTTACTGCAAACCCGTTCGGGCAAGCGCACGGCGGCGGCGGCGATCAAGACCGCCGTGGATTTTGTCGCCGAGGAATTGATCGACGTTAATACCGCGTTGGCCCGTATTCCCGCCGGGCAGTTGGATCAAATATTTCACCCGATGGTGGACCCCGCCTCAAAAGCGAAGGTATTGGCAAAGGGGTTGGGCGCCTCGCCCGGTTCGGCTTCCGGACGGGTGGTATTCAGTCCTGAGCGCGCCCAAGAGATGGCTTTGAAAAAGGAAAAGGTGATTCTGGTTCGCATGGAGACCTCGCCGGAGGACATCCAGGGAATGAGCGTGGCCGAAGGCATTTTGACCGCCAAGGGTGGCATGACGTCGCACGCCGCCGTGGTCGCCCGCGCCATGGGCAAGCCCTGCGTTTCCGGGTGCGGCGGGCTGACCGTCGAAGTGAAAAAGAAGCGCGGCACGTTGAACGGAGTTCGCATTACGGAGAGCGATTTTATTACGTTGGACGGATCCAACGGCAAGGTCATTGAAGGCAAGCCTCCCTTGATCAAGCCTCGCATCTCCTCGTATTTCACCAAGCTTATGCGCTGGGCGGAGGACATTAGCGCCTTGAAAGTCCGCGCCAATGCAGACACGCCGCACGACGCGCTGGTGGCCCGGGATTTCGGCGCACAAGGCGTCGGCCTGTGCCGCACCGAGCACATGTTCTTTAACGAAGAGCGCATCCTGCTCGTCCGGCGCATGATCGTCGCGAAGAACCCGAAGGAGCGCGAAGAACCGCTGGCCAAATTGCTTCCCATTCAAAGGAACGATTTCAAACAGATATTCAAAGTCATGGCGGGCCTGCCGGTCACCATTCGCTTACTGGACCCGCCTCTGCACGAATTTCTCCCCAACACTGCGGCGGAGATCAAAACGCTGGCGCGGGAAATGAAAATCAGCGCTTCGGCGCTGGACCAAAAAATTCAATCCATGAAAGAGATCAACCCCATGCTCGGTCACCGGGGTTGCCGGTTGGGAATCACCTTTCCAGAAATTTACCGGATGCAGGTTCGCGCCATTGTCGAGGCCGCCTGCAAGCTGACTCAAAAAGGAATAAAAGTTTTGCCGGAAATCATGATCCCCCTGGTTGGGCACATCAACGAGTTTCGCGCCGTGAAGGAAATGGTCGTCGAAGAGGCGAGCGCGGCGATTAAAAAAGCGGACGTGGACCTGGATTATAAAATCGGGACCATGATCGAACTGCCGCGCGCCGCGCTGATCGCCGACGAAATCGCGCGCGAAGCGGATTTCTTTTCCTTCGGCACCAACGATCTGACCCAGACCACCTACGGCTGGAGCCGCGACGACTCCGGAAGTTTTCTTCCCGACTACATAGAAAAAGGCGTCGTCAAGATCGACCCCTTTGTCAGTATCGATCAAGAAGGCGTCGGACAATTGGTGAAGATGGCCGCGGACAAGGGACGCGACGCCAACAAGAAACTGCATCTGGGAATTTGCGGGGAGCACGGCGGCGACCCGGCATCGATCGAATTTTTCCATAAAACGGGATTGGACTACGTCAGTTGTTCGCCCTACAGGGTGCCCACCGCTCTGCTGGCCGCCGCGCAATCCGCTCTGAAAAACGGCGAGAAATAACCGTCCGAATCGCCAAACAGTTTCCAGTTTTGGAAAACGGTTGACTTGCCCGCGCCGTCTTTTCATAATAGAAACCTACTAATAATTCCTTATTGATCGATTTCCCCGCAAAGGAAAAGAATCTATTTAATTAATTTCCGGCGTTCCATTGGAGTCGGCGAATGTTTTGTTTGGAGGAGTGAATGAATATAGCGTTGACGGGAATCACCGGCATGGTGGGTTCCCATCTGATCCGGCGCCTGCATCGGGAGGACAATCCCGACAAGCCTCGCGTAAAAGCCCTGATAAGAGAAGAAAGCGTTGTCGAACATTTAAAACCGTTTGAAGACGTCGATTACATCATCGGCGCCCTGGGCGACCGCGAATCGCTGGAAAAACTTGTCGCCAACACGGACGTTCTGATCCACCTGGCCCACTTCCCAGGTCCGGTGCAAACCGTGGACGAGTTGATCACCGAAAACCTGAACGGCACGTTGAACCTGCTGGAAGAGGCCAAAAAAGCCAAGGTCAAGCAGGTCATTTTCATGAGCGCCTGCACGGTCTTTGGCCAGGTCCTGCCCACGGTGAACGCGTCGCATCCCATGGACGAAACGCACCCGGTACAACCCGGCTCCCTGTACGGCGCCATCAAGTCTTCCATCGAGTCGTTTGGTTTTTATCATCACAAGTCGCAAGCTTTCGACCTCACGATACTGCGTCCGGTGACGATTTACGGAGTGCGCCCGGATATTGATAAGTCCGAGTGGTTCAAAACCATCGACTATCTGTCCACCAACTACAACGTGGACGTCAAGGGAAGCACGAAATATGTGTCCGTCAAAGCGGTGGTCCAAGCCGTGGAAGCCTGTCTAGGAAAAGCGGACGCCGCAGGCAAGATTTATAACCTGGTCGACGGCCATATTCACAATCTGGACCTGGCGAAGCTGATCATCGAAGTCGTCGATTCCTTTGGCGAGGCCGACGGCGTTCCCGGCGAAGAAGGCGTGCCCATGTCCAACCAGGCGGCGCGAGAACTGGGCGTGGAGTTCGAGGGACTGGACGGCGTGAAAGCGTACATCAAGCAGGTCCATCAGTTGCAAATGGAGTATGGCGGCGAACGCCAGACACAGAACTGGTAGGCTGATATATGCTCGATTCCAAAAGTTTCGTCGACCGATTGCGCTCAGCCGGATTTGATTTTTACGCCGGCGTTCCCTGCTCCCTGCTATCGGGATTGATCGCGCGCATGGAAAGCGACGCGGACGTCCCCTATTACCCCGCCGTGCGCGAAGACGCGGCGGTGGGCCTGTGCGCGGGCGCTTACATGGGCGGAAAACTGCCCGTCCTCCTCATGCAAAATTCCGGGCTGGGCTATTCGCTCAACGCCTTCACCTCGCTCAACCTGATTTACAAAATCCCCGTTCTGGTGATCATGAGCTGGCGCGGTTGCGGCGGCAAGGACGCGCCGGAGCATATCATCATGGGCCGCATCAACGAGCAGTTGCTTGAAACTTCCGAAATGGATTACGCGGAACTCACGGATGAAAATCAGGACGAGGTTTTGGAGCGGGCCATGAAAAAAATCAAGGAAGAACGCCTGCCGTTCACCCTGTTGGTGAAGAAAGGACTGTTCGATGAAAGGCATTGAAGCGTTTCAGGAGCTGTTGCCCCTGCTGAAAGACGAACCGGTGACGCTGGCCAACGGTTTCATTTCCCGCCAAGTTTATAACCTGGAAGACCGCGAGGGAAATTTTTATATGATCGGATCGATGGGATTGGCTTCGTCCATTGGCCTCGGCGTCGCCTTGGCGCAACCGGACAAAAAATCCGTAATCTTCGACGGCGACGGCAACGTGCTGATGGCCATGGGGACTTTGGCGATGATCTCCGCCGCCGCACCCAAAAACCTGGTCCATGTGGTGGTCGACAACGAGGCGTACGAATCCACCGGCAAGCAGGCGACGCTTTCTAATAAAATCCAACTGGATGAAGTGGCGCGCGGGACGGGATATCCCCTGGTGATGCGAGCGGAAAAGAAGGAAGAGATCGGCCCGGCATTTAAGAAACTGATGGACTCGCCGGGTCCGGGATTTTTATTGATCAAGGCCGAACCGTCGTTTGACTCGTCGATGGGACGGGTGCATCACACCCCGGAAGAAATCCGCGACCGGTTCATGAAAGTCGCCACCGCAAAATAAAAATTTACCAAAAAAAATTCCCCGGGGCGCGAGGCGTCGGGGAATTTTTTGTTTTCGGCTCGGGCGTCGCGCCGGGGACAACCCTTGGATTAAATTGCCAGGCGTGGTCCGGTAACCAGCCGGCAACGAGCCAGGTTGCCCTGCCGGCGCGCCGTCCGCCGTTCCCCCTTGAAGCCCAAGCCCCAAAGGGAAATCGCTTAAATCGCCTTAAACTCAGTTTCCAATTACCAGAGAGTCCCTCTTTAAACTCTAATGTCCACCCTGTGCTCCCCCGGTTTTCCGGAAGAGGCATGGTCCTGAGACGTGTTTTCCTCTTGCGCCAACGCGCCGGTCGGCGGAGGCGGAGGGGTCTGGCTTCCTCGCGACTCTTCGGCAACTTCTCCTGAGGACGCCGGGCCGCCGCCGGATTGATTGGCCGGGGTTTCGGCAACTGGAGACAACGCCTTGTTTGCGGCGCTAAAATTTCCTACGCTGGTAGCGTCCATTCCTTAACTCCTGAAATTGGATTTCTGTTCTCCCGGTCACTCGTTTCCGGAATTGTCCTGCGTCAATTCATCGACCGTTTTTTGAATGGCCTCGTTCAAACGCACCTGTGCCTCCGGTGGCACCTGTTTCTCCACTTTCCCGGAGTTCTGATTTACGACTTTCAAAACCACCTGATTGTTTTCCGTCAAATCAAACTGACGTTGAGTACTCGCCGCCGAGCTGGCCGCCGGACTTTCGGGTTTAGGAGCCTCTGCCGTCTTAGGAGCCTCTGCCGTCTTAGGCGCGGAGTTCGCGGGCTTGGAACTTTCGGCGCTCGCCAACGCCTGGAAACTTTGACGGGAAAGGGTGACCGTGTCCGCGACTGGTTGCGCGGCGGGTTGCGCAGTGGAAGCGCTTGCCTGCTCTGTTCTCCCTCGTTCCGGGCTTGCGGAACCGCCGGGACTCGTCTGAGGTGGAGCGTTCAGTTTTACAGTTTCCGTTTCCATGACATTTTCCTCTAAATCGGTTTAATAATGTATATGGAAGCCGGATCTGGAGGTTTCAGTTCCGGGAAACGTTCCAAAGGGGAGGCTTCCAGTTCCCCTTTACGGCAGACCCGACGTTAACTTGAGAAAAATTGATAACTTTTTTTGAAAAAATTTTCCAGCCTCCCTCAAACCGCCATTTCTAAAAGGTTTTAAGCCGATTCTGGAAGCAAAAAATAATTTATCCCGGGTTGCCATCCGCAGGAGCGCCGCGGCTTGAAATTATTGAAATGGCGCGGGCGAACGGGTATGATTACCAATTCCATTTTTCACATTTCGCCTTTTTTACGATGAAAGATTTTTCAAAAATCCTGAAATACGCCCGGCCATATACGAGGAGCATCGTTTTTGCGTTTCTCTGTCTGGCGGTGACGTCCGTGATCACGCTGATCCTTCCCTTGCTGGTCCGCAACATGATTAACGCCGTCATTGTGCAAAAAAACCCGGAGTTGCTGAACAGCCTCACCATCGATCTGGTGGTCGTCGTCCTGTTCCAGGCCGTCTTTGGCGTCACGCAAAGTTACATTCTTGGATTCGCAGGTCAGCGCATCACCACTGATTTTCGGATCGAATTTTTTTCGCATATAGAAAACCTGTCGCTCAGGTTTTTCCATAACCGCCGCGTGGGGGAGATCGTCTCCCGCATGAGCAACGACATTTCAGTCATACAAAGCGCCTTGGTCTCGATCCCCGTCGCCCTGTTCCGGCAAACCATTCTCCTGATCGGCGGACTGGCGATCATATTGTTTTTGAATTGGAAGCTGACCGGCCTGATCCTGCTGGCCCTGCCTCCCTTGATGCTGTTCGCCCGGATTTTTGGCCGCCGCTTGCGAAAAACCGCAGAGCGCGTTCAGGACCGGCTGGCCGAGGCGGTGGTGGTTTTGGAGGAAGTGGTTTCCTCGATCAAGATCGTAAAATCCTACACGCGCGAGGCGCACGAGAAACGCCGCTTCCAAAATGAAATGGAAAAATCCTTCGAGGCCGCCATCGAGAAAGTCCGCATCGGCGCTTTCTTCGGACCGTTCATTCTGGCGCTGACGTTCTTGGTTTCCGCCGCGCTGGTGTGGTACGGCGGGCGCCAGGTGATGGCCGGGGCGACCACGCCCGGCGAACTCGCCGCTTTCTTTTTGTACGCCATCGTCATCGCCGGTCCCATTGGAACCTTCGTGCGCCTGTACACGCAAATTCAGGAATCTCTCGGCGCCGTTCGCAGGGTTCATGAAATCCTGGACCTCCAGCCCGAAGTGCAGTCGCCCGAAAACCCCGTTCCGCTTGACCGGGTCGAAGGCCGCCTGACTTTTGACCGGGTTAATTTTGGCTATGAAGAATCTCACCTGGTGTTGGCGGGCGTGGACTTTGAAATCCAACCAGGTCAGACCGCCGCCCTGGTAGGTCCCAGCGGCGCGGGCAAATCCACCATCGTGCAACTCCTGCACCGTTTTTTCGATCCCTCGGAGGGAAGCGTGCGGCTGGACGGCGTGGACGTTCGCCAACTTGATCTTAAAAATTATCTCGACCAGATCGCCTACGTCCCGCAGGAGACGCATCTCTTCGGCGGTTCCATCCGCGAAAATATTTTGTACGGTAAACTGGACGCGAGCGAAGACGAACTCATCGCCGCCGCAAAATCCGCGCACGCCCACGAGTTCGTCATGGAGATGGAAAAAGGTTACGACACGCTGGTGGGGGAGAAGGGCGTCAAGCTCTCCGGCGGACAACGCCAACGCATCGCCATCGCCCGCGCATTGTTGAAGGATCCAAAAATTCTGGTTCTGGACGAAGCCACCTCCTCGCTCGACGCCCGCTCGGAATCGCTGGTTCAGCAAGGGCTGGAATCCCTCATGCGGGACCGCACGACGCTGATCGTCGCCCACCGCCTGAGCACGGTTCATAACGCCGACCTGATCATCGTCGTCGACAAGGGCCGCGTCGTAGAAACCGGCGACCACGAAAAATTGATGGCCGGGAAAAACCTGTACTACCACCTGTATACCCTGAACCAACTGGAATCGGTTTCTTCGTCGGAGGATTTCCCTGGCGACGGCGACCTGACGGCCCACGGCCTTAAATGACCCCGCTGAAATTTTTATTCGCGCTACACAACCACCAACCCGTCGGCAACTTCGGACACGTCTTTGAAGAACTGTTCGACAAGTGCTACAAACCCTACTTCGACGTTCTGGAAGATTTCCCCGGCCTCAAAACCACCGCGCATTTTTCCGGTCCTCTGCTGGAATGGATTCGGGAACATCGTCCCGAATTTTTGCGGCGGCTTCGCGCTCTGGCGCAGGCGGGCCAACTGGAAATCCTGAGCGGCGGGTTTTACGAACCTTTATTGTCCCTGCTCCCCCACGACGACGCCGTCGGCCAAATCCGCATGATGAACGATTTCATCCGCGAGGAACTCGGCGCCGAGCCGCGCGGCCTGTGGCTTGCCGAGCGCATCTGGACCCCCGCGCTTCCCGCCATCCTGCACGAGGCGGAGATCGAGTTCACGTTGCTGGACGACACGCATTTTAATTACGCCGGTCTGCGGGAGGACCAACTGGACGGCTATTACGTCACCGAACACCTTGGCGCGCCGTTGTCCGTTTTTCCCATCTCCAAGTTCATGCGCTACGCCGTGCCCTTCAAACAGCCGCAGGAGATACTGGATTATTTTGGCCGCATGCGCGAACAGTTTGGGTTTCGGGGAATCGCCTACGGCGACGACGGGGAAAAGTTCGGCGGCTGGCCGGATACCTACGACTGGGTCTACAAACAAAACTGGTTGCGCAATTTTTTCTCGGCTCTGGAAGCCAACGCACATTGGGTCCAGACCGCAAGCTTCGCCGAATACATCGACCAGCATCCGCCCACCGGGCGCGTGTATCTGCCCATGGCCTCTTACGAGGAGATGATGGAGTGGGCCTTGCCCACGCAAACCGCGCTCGAGTTTGGAGCGCTAAAAAAAGAACTTGCGGATAAGGGAGTGGCCGAAGAACGATCGCGGATTTTTCTGCGCGGCGGACAGTGGAACAACTTCATGACCAAGTACAGCGAGTCGAACAACCTGCACAAAAAAATGTTGTACGTCAGCCGCAAGGTCGAAAAACTCCGGCGCCTCCAGCCCACCCAGTCGGACGACGCCGTGCGCGAGTTGTATCGCGGCCAGTGCAACTGCGCGCAGTGGCACGGCCTGTTCGGCGGACTCTATCTCAACTACCTGCGTCACGCGCTCTACCAAAGCCTGATAGCGGCGGAATGTCTCGCCGACGAGGAAATGCAAACCGGCGAAGCCATCGAGTTCTCATTGCGAATTTTGGATTTCGATCTGGACGGACGCCAGGAATACCTCGCCGAGAACCAGAACATGAACGCCTACGTCGCTCCCGCTTATGGCGGGACGCTGTTCGAGTTCGATTACCGCCCGGCGCGTTTCAACATCACGAACGTTTTACGGCGCAGGGAAGAGCCTTACCATCAACGTCTGCGCGAAACTGTCGAAGACGGCGGTAAGGGAGACGAACCAAAATCCATTCACGACCGGGCGACGGCCAAGGAAGAGGGACTGGAAAATCTTCTGATCTACGACCGCTACGAGCGGCGCACGTTCATGGACCATTTTCTTGGCGCCGGGACGACGCCGGAATCCTTCGAGCAAAACACTTATGAAGAAGCCGGAGACTTTGTCGAAGCCGAGTACGAAGTCAAAAGCCCGCTCCAACCGGGGCGCGACGGCAGGCTGGTAATGGAACGCCGGGGCGTTGTGAAATCCGGGAGCGCGGGGCGTCAAAATCCCGTGCGCGTGGAAAAAGTTTTCCGCTTCGCGCCGAACGACGCGCGCGTGGACGTGGATTATAAAATCAGTTTGGAGGGAGAAGGCGAGTTGGACGTTCTGTTCGGCGTCGAGTTCAACCTCACCCTGCTCGCGGGCGACGCGCCGGACCGCTATTACATAAGCGGCGGCAAAGCTCTCGCCGACCCGTTGTTAAACAGCCGAGGCGCGTTGGCGGACGTAAAACTTTTCGGCCTGCGCGACGAGTGGTCCGGATTTGAAATCAATTTGGGGTTTTCACGCGCCGCCGGACTCTGGCGTTACCCCATCGAAAGCGTATCGCAATCCGAAGACGGATTCGAGCGCACCTACCAAGGTTCCTGTCTCTTGGCCCATTGGCCCTTGACGCTCCGCGCCAACCAACCCGCCGAGTTCACCCTCCGCCTCGACTGCTCGCCGCAGGGGCAATAGTCCGGCGAAGGCGCCAGGCTAGCGCCTGGAGGCAGATTAAAAATTTTTACCCTCACCCAACCCTCTTCCGCGAGGGGAGAGGAATTATTAAAAACCTTTCAGTCTCTATCCTGTTAGTCCTGTCAAAAAAATTTTGCTGGCTCTGAACCATTATCGCTTCTCGGAACCCGCCGAGTTCGTTTTTTGATGTTAATTTTAAATAGCCGCTTGTATAATAAGGCCTTGCCCTATAAGGATTTTTTCCCCCTGTGATCTGATGAGCAACGTCCAGGCATACGACTTATACGAAGTCTTAGGCGTCAAGCCCAGCGCCCCGGCTCGCGAAATTGAACTGGCCTATCGCCGTCTGGTGCAGAAGTACAATGCCCAGAGGGACAATCCACAGGGCCTGTTTCCCAGGGAGCGCCTGGGCCTGATCCGCAAGGCCTACGATATCCTGTCGGACAGAGACAAACGCCAAGCCTACCATTCCAAAGTCGCCGCGCGGGCGAGGGCTTTCGTCGAGCCGTTCGACGCGCCGGTCCAGACGCTGGACGACCGGGAACCGTTCGCTCCTCCGCAATCCGCCGCGCAAAACCAACGGCGGCAAAATATCTACCGCGATTTCTTCGGATTTTCCGAAAAACCTTTCGACCTGACGCCGGACCCGAAATACCTCTACCTCAGCCCGAAGCACAAGGAGGTGTTGGCGCATCTTGTGTACGGCATGCAGGAGAACAACGGCTTCCTGAAAATCGTCGGCGAGGTGGGCACGGGCAAGACCACGATCTGCCGGAGCTTCCTGCGCGGTCTCCAGGAGAACTTCAACATCGCGTACATTTTCAATCCCTGGGTCACGGCGATCGAGTTGTTGCAGTCGATCAACAAGGAGTTTGGCCTCCCCTTCGAAAGCGCGAGCAAAAAGCAACTCGTCGATATACTCAACGAATTTTTACTGATCGAGAAAAAGCGCGGCAACCCGGTGGTGGTGATCATCGACGAGGCGCAAGATCTTGACCCGACGGTGTTGGAGCAGTTGCGCCTGATCTCCAACCTGGAAACGGAAACCGAAAAGCTGATCCAGATCGTGCTCATTGGCCAGCCGGAACTGGACGACTTGCTGGCGCGGGAGGACATGCGGCAACTCCGGCAACGCGTCGCTATCCAATGGGAACTTCTGCCTCTCAATCAGGACGAGACGCGCGGTTATCTTCAGCACCGCATCAACGTCGCGCTGGGCAAGGGCAAGGTGCATTTCACCAGCGGCGCGGTGCGAGCGATCTACCTGTACACCAAGGGAATCCCCCGAACGATCAACATTCTGGCGGACCGATCCTTACTCATCGCTTACACAAAAAACACCAAGCGCATTGGACCCGGCATCATCCACCAGGCTTCCAAAGAGGTCGGCGGATTCAAGCGCACGCCGTTTTATAAGAACATGTTGTTGAAGGCGGGCGTTCCGGCGTTGGCGTTGACTTTGCTGGTCGCCGGGTACCAGTACATTTTCTCCGACGGCGCCGACCGGCAACCGGAGAGTTTGCCGCAAGCGTCGGCGCGGGTAGCTCCTGATACCGCAAGAACAGTTGAAGCGACGGTTGGGCTGGAGCGCCCGGTCGCTACGGCAAGCCTTGAAACGCCGACAACGAATGGCGCTCCTGAGACTTTTGAAAACTCCGTCGCCATTGAACCGCCGCTGACGGCGGCCATTCCAGCGCAAGCGCCGGTGGAAACTTTTTCCGAGCCGGAGCAGGCTATGGAGGAGGAAGTTGCGGGAGGCGCGCTGGCGTTCAATCAGACCGAAACCTTGGTCTCCTACCTTTCCAGCCTGACGCTGGAGGAAAGTAAGCTTGAGGCGTCCAAATGGATTTTTCAGGAGTGGGGAGTCCAGCCGGTGGATTTGATGGGACTGGACGCTTCCATTTTCCGACAGGTGAAGGAGGAGTACGGCCTTTCCGCTTACGAATTACACGGCGACCTGGAACGGCTCGCCCGATTCAACTATCCGGCTATCCTGGAACTGGCGCTTCCGGATTCGCGCGGCACGAAGTACCTGACGCTGGTTTCCATTGACGGCGACCGCGGAACTTTTGGCTCGTCCGATTTAATAGAAATGCCGCTGTCTGTTGTGAACCGGCTTTGGAATCGGAAGGCGTTGATATTCTGGAAAGACTTCGAAGACCTGCCGGCGGATTTTCAGCGCGGTTATCGCGGCAGGCTCGCCGTCTGGTTGCAAAAGAACCTGCGCCTGCTGGGATTTTTCCAGGGCCGCGAAGCCCCGGTGTATGGCGGCAAAACCACCCGAGCCGTGTCGCATTTTCAGCGCCGTTACGGCATTCCCGACGACGGGAAATTCGGCCTGCAAAGCCGGCTCATGCTGTACAACCTGTTGGATATTTACAATACCCCCAGCCTTAAAAAACCATGAGCGCGATCCTCGACACTCTTAAGAAACTGGAAGAAGAAAAGAGCGTCATGGATCAAGGCGTCAACCTCAAAGACCGGCTGGTCCGCGACGAACAACCCTCGGACGCAGCGTCCTCGACGGCAACACGGTCGACTCCATTGATCGTCATGGCGCTTTTAATCCTCGCGGCGATCGCGGCGGGTTTTGGTATTGGCGAGTTGTTGAACCGCGATAAAGCGCTCAAAGCTTCCGCCGTCGTTAACAAATCGCAAACGGGTGAGACGGGCGCCGCGACGGGCGCCGTCCGCGTTCAACCCCAGGCGGACCATTTAGGCGTTCCTCTATCGATCATTCCGGAAGCAAGGGAAACCGCAGGTCTGATGGAAGAGGAGGATCTTTATAACGCGCGGCGCATACAAGCTGGCGTAACTTCGGACGGCTTTGAGGAAAATATTGCGCCGGGAGCGGGGTCGGTTTTGGAAGAAGAAGCGGGAGTCGATTTTCTTGCCTCCGCCAACCTCGAAAAGGTCAACCGGGCTGAACCGGTTGCGGTCAGTTCCGAACCGCCGCTGAACGCCCGCAAGATTCCCGGACTGAAAATCACCGGGATCATTTATTTTTCCACAGCCAACCCTTCCAACTACATATTGGCCAGCAGTCCCGACCAGCCCAGCCGCAAATTGAAAGAGGGCGAAACCGCCCAGGGCGCCGAACTGGTCAAGATCAACAAGGACAGCGCCGTGTTTCTCTACAACAACCAACGCACCCGCCTCGCCCTCGGCGAATAAAAAAGGAAAACATTCAAACGCAAACATTTGCCTCCAGGCTCTTGCCTGGCGCCCTCGGGGCGTTCGTCATTGCGAGCCAAAGGCGAAGCAACCCAGAGCTAGGAGCGCCATTCTGGATTGCCGCGTCGCTCGCGCTCCTCGCAATGACGCGATACCCAGGCTACTTACCTCGGGATTCTTCACTCCAGTCAGCCATCCGCCAGATTCTGGAGAGCCGGCAGATCGTTGAATTTGATTTTTACGCCGGGATAACCTTCGCGGATCAAAATATCGATCACCTGTTTCACCGCGCGGACATGGCGTTTGCGCGACTCCGCGCCGTCGAAATGCGGATCGTCCTCTTCGATAGAAATAATTCCCGGTCCCATGTAGTTGAGATAAAACCCGCCCAGCGGCCGGAGTTTCAACGTCGCGTCAGGGTCCGATTCCGCGCAGGAATTGACGATCACCAGATGCAAGTCCTGTCCCGGCGTGGAATACGGCTCGAACAGGCCGCCGTCCTTCACCGAGTTGCATTGGCAATAATGCAAAATGCGGCGCGCGTCTTCGTAGGAAATTTCGGCGTATTTGACGTGCATGGCGACGGCGGAACGGGTTTAGTATGAAGCTCACACTTTATCACAGGTTTTATTGCGGGCCGCCGTCGTAACGTTGCGCGCAGAAACGTTTTTTAGTTTGATTGCGGTAGGAGGTTTCGACCCATCGTCGATCAATGCTATACTTTGCAGATGCCAGAAGCCAAAGATATCGACCCGGACGACAGCCTAAGCTTTCTACGCTCCTTCGAGAAATACGCCCACGCGGGAGATCTGCTGAGCCAGGTCGAAGCAAAACTCTCCACCGATAAAGCAAAACTGAACCTGACGGGGATTTCACTGGAGGAAGAGGATTGCAAAATTCTGGCGGACCTGCCCGCGCTGTCGCGCCTTAAAAAGTTAACATTGAATCGCACCAGTTTGACCTCGGATGGATTGGGACGCCTGAGCGCGTCTCCCAACTTTTCGCAACTGGAATCGCTCGACCTGGTAGACAACAGTATCGGCGACGAGGGAATATTTTATCTTTCCAAATCGTCGGGCTTTCCCGAACTGTCTCAGTTAAACCTTACCGGCAATGAGATCGGCGCCGTCGGCGCCAAGGCTCTGGCGTTGTCGCAGTCTCTGGAAAACCTGCGAGAATTAACGATTGTTCGCAACCGAATCGAAGGGTTTGGAGCCAAGGCCCTGGCCAATTCGGAACTGGGGAGCCGACTGCGAAAGTTAAATCTGGCGGATACGGGCCTGGACGACGACGGACTTTCACAACTCGCCGCAGAGCATCGGCTGGAGAATCTGGAAGTTCTGGAACTTACAGATAACGATATTGCTGAAACGGGAATGGCCGCTCTCGGCGAGGCCCGGCCCTTCCCGGCCCTGAGCGCGCTGATCCTGGACAACCTGCCCATTGGCGACGACGGAGTCTACGCTCTCGCCCAAAGCGAAGCGTTTCCAAATTTGCAGGAACTGCACTTGAGAAACGCCGACCTCACCGCGGACAGCGCCATTTCTTTGTCGCGTTCAAAAATTCTTTCCCGGCTTAAACGGTTGAACGTCAACAACAACGATTTTCGGGCGGAGGGGGTGGAGGCGCTCGCGGAGTCCAAACACCTGGGGGACCTGGAAATCCTCGACGTCAGCGCAAACCAATTGAACGCCAAGGGAGCCAAGTTTCTGGCGGAGCGGCCTACGTTTGCGGGATTAATATCCCTGAGTTTAGGAGACAACAATATTTCGGACGTGGGCGTTATGGCGTTGGCCCAGTCGGAAGTGTTGACGCAACTGGAAGAGCTCTACCTTGAGACCAGCAATTTTATCAAGGCTCCGGGCGCCAAAGCTATTGCCGAATCGAAGAACCTTTCCAGCCTGAAAAAACTGGTTCTGGGATTGAACCTGATAGGCGACGACGGCGCCCGCTACCTCGCCGATTCCAAATCCCTTGCGGGCCTGGAGTTTCTCAACGTTGTCGGCAACCGCCTGACGCCCGTCGGCGAGACAGCCCTGCAAAAATCCGAGACGCTGGAAAACCTGAAAACTCTGGAATTGGTATAGTTTTTCTGGATTTCTGTTTTATTGGCATTCCGAAAACCATTGAAAAACAGCCCCTTAAATGAGCGCCTTTGTTTGTAAGGTCTTCCCTCCCCCACCCTCGCCGTTTCCACTTGCTTTTATATCCCGGCAATATTAGGATTGCCTTAAATAAGTGAAAAAATAATCTAATACGCGATTTGCGCTGTGTTTGACGCCCAAGGCTTGGCGCCAGAAGTTATTGCGTCCATGATCCCAATTCCCCTGTCCAAGCATGGAAAATCTAAAGCAAGACGTCATCGATTCCCTGGCCGATTACGCCGGCAACGAGGAAAAGTTCCTGAAAACGCTCAACCAATTGGTTGAGAAACAAGGAGACCGCGTTTACCCCATTCTTTTGAAGCTCATCGCAAATTTGAATTTCAACGAAAAAAACGCGCGGCAAAAATGGGGGGAAATTCTCGCCCACCAAAAAAGCATGTCGGGTCTTCTCAGCCGGCCGATAAGCCTTTTCATCGCAGTGTGCGATTTTTTTTCCACGGTGGAAAAATCCTTCCAGTCTCCCAAGATTGTAGAGCTTGACGTTTTTGAAAAAACCGCGCAAGCCTCCAACTTTGACAGCCTCACCGGCCTTTACAACCGAGGATATTTCGACCTGGCGTTGACCGGAGAATTTAACCGCGCCAAGCGCTATGGCAACGGATTTGCCCTGCTCTTTCTCGATCTCGACGACTTCAAAAAACTGAACGATACTTACGGCCACCTGGCGGGGGACTTTGCTCTGCGCCATGTGGCCGAACTGGTCATCGCGGAAAAAAGGACGGAAGATATCGCCGCCAGGTACGGCGGAGAGGAGATGGTGGTGATTCTGCCGGAAACGCACAAGGTGAAATCGCTGGTCATCGGCGAGCGTATTCGGCAAAAGGTGGAAGATTTGAAAATGTCCTACAATGGAGACGAATTCTCCATCACGTTGAGCGGCGGGTTGGCGGGTTATCCCATGGACGCCAACGACGAAATCAGCCTGGTGCAATGCGCCGACCGGGCCATGTACGCCGCCAAGGCGGCGGGCAAAAATCGCATCAAACTATTTTCCGAAGACAAGCGCCAATACCTGCGTATCGATTATATCGGCGACGTTCAGGTGAACGACCTTAGCGAGGCGCCGCCCAAAGACCTTCCGGTCAAGAGCAAGGACCTGAGTATGGGGGGCTTGTTATTCCTCAGCGATAAAGCGTTTCAAATGGGCGATCACCTGCAGGTGCAACTGCTCTTGCCGGACGAGGATACTCGTCTGGTTCTCATCGGCAAGGTGGTGCGGGTGGAAAAATTCGACGACAATTTCGAAATCGGGATTTCATTTTTACGCCTGGCGGGAGAGATGAAAACCCGCTTCGCCAATTTCCTGAGCGAATTATTGGGCGTCGACGACACAGATGAACTCAAATCCTGACAGGCAAGCAAGAGCTTGCCCGGGGTAGCCGCCGGTGGCAACGTTAGAGATGCAAACACGCCTACACCCAAAACGTTACTCGTAAAAGTTACGCCTACTGCCTTCAGGTGTTTGCCTGGCGGGCGAGTATATAGAAAGTATTAGGCGTTTTAAATATTCGGTTGCCGATCCAGGCCGCCCATCCATACCGCCGCGCGCAGAATTTTTCCACACGCAGAATTTCCATCCCCGATTTTTTTAGAATGGCCTCCAGCCGGTCGAGGTCGATTCCGCCAAAACGCCGCTGATAATCCGCCCAAACATATTCCTCGTCTAGCGGGGAGATCCCTCGCCAACGCATTTCCAACCGGTAAACCGCCTCGTCCAGCGCCGCCAGGGCGCGGTGGAGTTTATGGCCAGTAGGCGAATGCCCCGCGTCTTTCAGGGGTTCAAAATAAATCAACAGCGGCGCGCCGGGCTTGAGCCTTGCGCACGCCTCCTCAATCACTTTTTCATAATCGTACAGGTGATGGAGCAAGGCCGAAACAGTTGCGCCGTCGTAAAGTTCTTCGTCCTGCCGCAGAAATTCTCCGGCTTCCTCGACGCGCAACCGGCAGACGGTTGTTTTGTTCCGAGGCAAGCGCGCCGCCAGCGCTTCGATCATTTCCGGCGCCAGGTCGACGCCGGTCACTTGCAACCCACGCTCCAACAGAGGCAGGGTCAGGTAACCCGTTCCGCATCCAAGATCGAGGAGAGCGCCGCCGGGAATCGCCGCCTTGGAAAACGCGTCGAGAGCGCGGGCTAGCCGTCGGGCCTGGTAAAAATTAGACTGCTCCGGATGGCGGGCAAGATACAAGGCTCCCTCGCGGGCATGCGCCGCACGATTGGCGCGCAAAATTTTTTCGCGCAAGGGATCGCTTGCCGTTGTGGTTAGCATAGTTTTTGGAGAACCCACGATCATCTTTCGGTCGGGAGTTGGCGGTTAAAAATTGCCTCCGCCGGCTACCCCGGCTTGGTCCAGCGTCATGCTGGACAGGCGCTTGCCTGGCAGGGGCACGTTGGCAAACCGCTTGGGGGCATGCGACGTCTGGCATTCGTTGCATTCGGCGCAGGCCCCGGGTAAATCTCCGGCGAGGTGGCGGCGGCGCAGAGCGTCCATCGCGTTGGAATTCCAAATTTCTTTTACGTTTTGTGTACGGGCGTTGCCCAAAGCGAGTTCGCCGTTGTAATCTACGCAACAGGGAAGGACCGCGCCGTCCCACAAAACGGTGAGTTGTCCATAATCCTTGCCAAAAGGTTGCGGACAGGGTTCCTCGCGCGCTTGCCGGATGAGTTTTGGTTGCAGGCGAACGTGATCCGCCAGGCTCTCCCAACGACGTCGAAAGTCTTCCGCCTCGCCGCTCGTCTCCTCGTCGACTGTGAACACCACGCCCAGTTGCAGGTCCGCCTTCAGCGCGTCGCGCCTCGCCTTAACTTTCAGCAAGGCGCTCTCGGCAACCTCCAGGGAAACGCCGCGGATGTTTTTATAAGTATCTTCCAACCCGTCGATGGAAAAACGCAGGACGCTCAATCCGCTACGCACGAGGAGCTCGATTTTTGCGTCGTCCAGCAACGTGCCGTTCGTGTTCATCACCACATGAGGAACGCCGGCGCGCGAGGCGTAGTCGATCATTTCAAAAATTTTCGGATGCAGAAGCGGCTCGCCCCAGTTGTGCAGAACAAGATGCTCCAGTCTCGGCGTCTCGTCGATAATTTTTTTATAAAGCGTCCAGTCGATGAACCCCTCCGGGCGCGCCATTCCTTCCGTGACAAAACAAAAGGAGCAACGCAGGTTGCAGGCGTTGGTCGGTTCCACGATGAGCGAGGTGAGTTTTTTAATATCCATGACGGTGGTCAACGGTTTTCCGGCAGGCGACGCTCGACAAATAATTTTCCAGGTCGCAACCTGCTAAAATTCTGCTTCAACCCTTCGACGACCAACACGCGGGCCAACCGCGCCAGCGAAAGAAAATTATATTTGGTTTGGCCTCGCGGTCTAGGGTGATGCTCCACTGCTATTTCCACGCGGGCCAGGTTCATTTGACTCATAAGCGCGGCCATGTAACGTCGGTCGCCTGACGCTTGCATTCTATCGACCACGCTTTTTCTCATAGCGCGGAAGGAACCGAGATTAAGAGAAACGTCTTTCGGAAACAACAAGGTTCCTGCGCGATGAGCCAGGCGCGACGCCCACACTCGCCAAGGCCGGTCGCGCCGCAGGCTAGGCCGCGTGCAGACCAGGTCGACGCCTGGCGTCATGGCTACAATGAGTTTGGGAATTTCTTCCGGCGGATTCTGCAAATCCGAATCGAGTTGGACGACAATTCCTCCTCGGCTAGCTTGAAATCCGCGCCACACGGCTTCCTGTTGCCCCAGGTTTTCCGGCAGGGCGATCACGCGGACGGAAGCGTCTCGGTTCTTAAACCCCCGCAGTAGCTCCAGCGAACCGTCGCGACTGCCGTCGTCGACAAAAATTATTTCATACGTTTTTTTAAGTTCGCGCGCCGTTGCGGCCAACCGGGCGTAAAGTTCTTCCAGGCAGGGCGCTTCGTTGTAAACCGGGACGACGATGGAAGTTATTATGGGGGCGTTCATTAGCTTGCCCGTTTTAAGAATAATAAAAATCGGCCCGGCAGCAAAGATTTCGCCGGAGCGCAATTGTAAATCTTCCATATGCGCCGGGGCGATAAATAAAATTTTCGATACGCTTTTCTTTGCAAGGCGACCAACTCCGCCGGTTCCACCAGGCTGGCGTTGCTGTTCACGCCGTTGGTGGTATAGTTGGAAAAATCCTGAGCGCTTTCCGCCCCTTCTTTCACGGTCAGGGTTCTGAGCTTGGTTCCCGGATTGGGTACGGTCAGGGAGAACCATGCGGTGCTCAAATCCAGATCGCAGGCAAAGCAGATGGTTTCCTCCATTTCCTCGCGGGTTTCTCCGGGAAAACCTAACATGAACATTCCGTTGACGCTTATTCCCGCCCGCGACAACTTGCGCACCACCGGCGGCACAACGCCGATCTCCAGCCTTTTGGACAGGGTTCCCTGCACGCGTTTCGATCCCGACTCGATCCCCAGCGCCAGGCGGTACACGCCCGCGGCGCACATTTTTTCGATCAGTTCGTCGTCGATCAGGTCCGCGCGCAAGCCGTTGGGGAAAGAGATTTTCACGTCCATCCCGCTTTGCGCGACGAGTCCTAAAATTTCCTTGGCGCGTTTCATGTTGACGTTGAAAATGTCGTCGAGAATATGGATCTCTCGCACCCCGTAGGTTATTTGCAAATAGCGCATTTCCTCGAGAACTTTTTGCGGCGAGCGATAGCGCATGGTCTTGCCGAAAACTTCATGGCAGTAAATGCAAGTGTAAGGGCATCCACGCGAAGTCATGATCGATATGAAACGGTTCTTGGTAGGGAGTAAATCATGCGAACATTCAGGCGTGAAATACCGCGTGACGTCGAGCAAACCGTAATCGGTATCCAGCGCGTCGAGATCCGGAATATGTTTACGTTCGCCGGTCGCGACGTACTCGCCGTTTCGGCGGAAGACGATTCCGTCGACGCGTTCCAGCTCTCCGCGCGATTGAATCGCGGCAACCAATTCCTGGATCGTATGTTCTCCTTCGCCGACGACCATGAAGTCTACGTTATGGTCGTGCAAAATGAATTGCGGTTCGTGAGCGCAATGGGGTCCGCCGAAAACGACTTTGGCCTTGGGTAGGATGGATTTGACGGTTTGCGCCAGCGCGAAAGCGGCGTGGCTTTCCACCGTCATCAAACCTATCCCCACGAGGTCGGGATTGAATTCGGCGAGACGCCGGCGTAAATCTTTTTCAGGAAAAGCCGACATGCGCAGGTCGAGGACGTCCACCTTATGGCCTTGTTCCTTCAAGGCGGAGCCTATGGCGAGCAAACCCAGCGGCAGGACTTTGGAAATATTTTCCACCGTGGCCGGAGGACGCAAGAGCAAGACGTTCATTATTATCCCCATTAGGATGCGGCAATCAGAGAAGCGACAAGGAACTATCTTGGAATTTTATCACAGGGCGGGAAGCGGGACCAACAGTCAAAAGTTTCGCGGCAATTCAGGGGGTTTTTTTCTTCATTTCGGTCGCGATGGCTTTGGCGACGTCATCTGCAAGCAATTCGTTTCCTCTTTCGTTGTAGTGGCAACAAACGTCGATATAGATATCCTCCTTTGCGTTTTCAAACGCCATGGTCGCGTCGTAGAAAGGGAAGTTGTGTTTTACCATTTCTTTTCCCTGCTTCACCAACAAGGGATAGGTTTCATGGGCGATATGGCTCCAGCTAAACTTGGGCGTGTAAGCGATTTTCAATTCATTGGCGGAGAGCGGTTTGCTGTTATCGTAATATTGATTGGGTTGAAGAACGTGGGCGTAAGGTAATCCTTTGCTACGGCTCAAAGCGTAAATCATTTCGGATCCCGTCAACCAGGCGTCGATGGCCAGATAATAGGGACTTTTTGATGAATCTGGTTTGGGTCCCCGGTAATCGGGCAAGACGCTATATTGCGTCTGCTTGGCCAGCGTTATGTTTAAGAGTTCTATTTTCTTCTTGGATCTTTCGGTCCATATAGTCGTCAATGCATTTAGAAAGACGCTATATTTCCAAGGGGGCTTGTCGAGCGCTCTCAGTAATTTATTTTCGTTTTTAAGAACCCGGCGAAGTTTGTAAAGACTGTCTACCGTCAATGCGTCGAGCTTTTCGGCGCCTTTTGAAGTGAACCCCATGTGAAGTCCCGCAGGATAAAGGGGGTGGATATTGTAATTGAGGTTTTCCACCGCCAGAGCCACGTCGTTAAACCCGTCCAGATTGAGCACAAAATCGAATTCCGAGCCTAAAAAGAGCGCGTAAATGAGCGCCATCAATTGCTGGGGTTGTTTGAAACCGCCGTTGGCCAGGTTGACAATCACAAGCCGTTTGTTAGAAAGCTCGGGGGCCAGCTGTTTCAGGCGTTTTTCCAAATAAGGTTTTCCGGTAATGGAGAAGTTGGCGGCGACGCTTCCGCCTAAAACGGCTACAACAAAATCATCTTCCTTTTTTTTGTACGGGAACGGCGGATCCTCTCCCAGAAAACCGTATTCGTTGAAAACCTGGCCGAACGAGTTCCTTCCGGGCCGACCGTTGTAGCCCAGGTAGGGATGGAGATAATACAGCCGGGCGTCCTCTTCAGCGTAGGCTCCCAGCTTTTCCCTAAGGAAGTCGCGCCTGGATTCCCGCGCTTCCCTTAGAGCTTGCAGATCAAAAGGTTTTTCTGTCAAGTAGGGAAACGCCAGAAAACTACACAATTCCAGCAAGGCCAGGGCGATCACCAGTAATACTATGAATGAAATTATTTTCTTTATCATCACGGCAGCTTTAGAAAAAGAGGGATTTCAGCGCCAATGGAAACGTCAAATGGATCTGTGTCGCTCAAAGGATCTTTTATGGATTGTGCTGGAATCAGGAAGAGGATTTTTTATCGACAGCGCTGACCATCCGGTGAGTAAAATTAGCGAGATAAGTTTGAATCCTCATTAGAAAAAACAGAAGGACTCTAACGGACACGCCCGCCAATCCCTTGGACCGATAAATAGACCGCGCGGCTCGGTAAAAATAAAACGGACTACGCACGCTCCAGGTTTCCACTCCAAAGTCGCGGT
>JAJDBB010000088.1 GCA_029261555.1 Nitrospinaceae bacterium
AGTTCCATGATTCAATCCTCCTTAACCAATCGAAGTAATGTGGTTACTGCCAATAGAGCAAGGTGTATGCCAAAACTTCAACTAAAAATGAGACGACGTTGATTTTGCTAGGTTTATTGCGCTATTTTAATCAAATCCAGACGATTAAGCGTCGATTTTTCAACATTTATTTACACCTGCATACAATCAAATAAATATTAATATAAATAGCTCTATTTCCAGGTAAAAATTTATAAACATCGATTTATAGTATTATTATTTATACATATGGTCACTTACATTGCCTTTTTACCTCTCAACCATACAAAACTTTGTCATGTTAATAACTTTTCGGGTAGGGTTTGGTTGAAACAAGCCAAAAGGAAATTTGCATCCCCTTCTATATATAGAAGAGGCCATTTTCATTGCCCCGGCTTTACCGATTGAAAACCTTGGAGTTTATTTGGCGACGGGTTTTAATAAAGAAACGATGGCGGCTTTATCTAAGAAGGGGTTTGTGCTACATTACCGCCGGCTAGGCAAGCGCCTGGGGGGCATTAGGCGCAACTTGTCAGGGGAGCGCAACCGACTTGGGCGGTACGCGCTCTTCATATATATAGGTAGGAGTCCAGAGTGAACCTTGAAGAACGAATAGTGATCACCGGCGTCGGGCTGGTTTCGCCCAATGGCCGGAACCTGACCGAATTCCGCGCCAACCTGCTGGCGGGAAAGTCCGGAGTGCGCGCTTTCGAGACCCGTTACATGGGAGAAGTGGCCGCCGGAGTCTGCGAGTTCGACGAATTCAAGTACCAGCGCAAAAAAGAACGCCGTCGCGGCACCCGGGCCGGCTCCATCGCCATCTACTGCTCCCAGGAAGCCGTCGCCGATTCGGGAATCGACTTCGAAGCGGCGGACAAGTCGCGCATCGGCATCTACCTGGGAATCACCGAACACGGCAACGTTGAGACCGAAAACGAGGTCTACAACATCAGCCAGTACGGTTACGACACGAAATTCTGGTCGCACCACCACAACCCCCGCACCGTCGCCAACAACCCACCGGGCGAAGTCACGCTCAACATGGGAATCACCGGTCCGCATTACACCCTCGGCGCGGCCTGCGCGGCAGGCAACCTGGGCGTCATCCAGGGACTGCAGATGTTGCGTCTGGGCGAAGTGGACTTTGCGCTCGCCGGTGGGGTTTCAGAAAGCATCCACACCTTCGGCATTTTCGCCAGCTTCAAAAGCGAAGGCGCGCTGGCCGATTGTCCCGACCCGGAAAAAGCCAGCCGGCCCTTCGACAAAAAACGCAACGGCACGGTTTGCTCCGAAGGCGGATGCGTCTACACATTGGAACGATTGTCCGCCGCACAAAAACGCGGCGCCAAAATATACGGAGAAGTCGTCGGTTACCACATCAATTCCGACGCCGCGGATCTCATTTTGCCGGATCACCGACGGCAGATTGAATGCATGCGCATGGCCTTGAAACGCGCGGGATTGAAACCGGGCGACATGGATATCGTCAACACCCACGCCACCGCTACCATGCTGGGAGATATCGAGGAGGCCAAATCCATCGGCGCGGTGTTTGGAAGCGAGCCGGGCGTGTGGATCAACAACACGAAAAGCTACATCGGCCACACCATGGGCGCGGCGGGCGCGCTGGAACTTGCCGGCAACTTGCCCGCCTTCGACGACAAGATCGTTCACCCGACCATCAACCTGGACGATCCGGACCCGGAATGCGCCCTGCCCAATCTGGTCGCGCAGGAACCGCGGAAGGTGGACAAGGTCGATTACATCTTCAACAATTCGTTTGGGATGCTGGGCGTCAATTCCGCGCTAATAGTGAAGCGGTTGTAAGGACGCCTCTTAAAATTTTCATGGCCGCGAGCGGCCCTTATTTCATAAGGGCCAGCAAGTTGCCGAAAGAGAGAGTGTCCGATTACCAGACATCTTCTAAAATTAGGTTTGAAATCGGGGAAGGATTTGTTATGATCCGGGGTCACAAGGAGAAAATTTAAATGAACAAAGAAACCATCAGAAAAGCTATTTTGGACATCATCGCCGAGATTGCGCCGGACGAAGTTCTGGACGCCATCGACGACGCAAAGACCCTGCGCGATCAGTTTAATCTCGATTCCATGGACTTTCTCGACATCGTCATGGAGTTGCGCAAACGCTTCAACATCGAAGTTCCGGAAGAAGATTACGAACACCTGACCACCTTGGCCAGCACGGTTACCTATCTGGAACCGATGATGAAAAACCAGGTCTACAGCTAATCCCCCCCGAAAAACCCGTCCATAAAAAAACACATTTAGTAATTCCGTCCAGGCAAACGCTTGGAGGCAGTTTACATCGCTCCCCCTTGCAAAGGGGGTTGGGGGGATTCTTCCGCTAAAATATTTTTTGATTTGGAAGGAGACCTCTCTTGGAAACTCTGTTGGGGCTGGCTGGCCTGTTCGCAATCATGATCGTTCAGGTGATCGTGCCTCCGATCCCGGCGGAGCTGATCGTTTTAGGCGCGGGGAAGACCTACGGCGTGTGGACTACAACGCTGGTCGCCGGCTCCGGACTGTTCGTTGGCTCCGTTGCCGTTTATTGGATCGGAATTTCCATCCAGCAAAAGTTTCGACGCTTTTTCGACGGCGAAAAAATCCGCAAGATACTAGGCGCCTTTAAAGAATACGGCGCCTTTGTGCTGTGGATTCGCATCCTGCCCTACAACCCCTCGGACGCAATTTCCTACGCCGCCGGGATGGCGCGCGTCCCGAAAAAAACTTTTTACGCGATCAGCCTGGTCACTTCGTTCATCCGCTGCGCTTTGCTCGCCTGGTTCGGGGAGAACATCCGCGACCTAAAAGACGCCTTCGCTATCCTGACGCTCCTGCTCCTCTCCGCCCTCATAGCCTGGGCCTTGCTCTACCGCAAAAACCGGAAACCGAATTAACCCGAGCCGGCGGAGTCACTGAACTTCCTCGATTAAGTCCCCAACCTTTTCTTCCTGCCCGATGCGTTCAACGACGGCGTTTTGCAAGTCCGCGCTAAATTCGTTGATTCCGCCTTCGGGGCACCCTTCGATTTTCCAGTCGTACCCTTCAAAACCGTTCAATAGCCAACAATTCGTTTTTTGACGTCCGGTTGTAAAATTTTAGAGTCCTTGGTTTTTTCGATCAATTGCTTGAGATGCTCCTCCCGGATTCGACCCTTGTATTCAATAATCCCCTCGTCGTATTGGGATTTGAATTCAGGTTTTTCCAGGAGCCTATGATTGTTCAGGTCTATAAACGTGGCGTCGCTGGATTGAAAAAATTCCAGTTCACCGGCGGGTATTAAAAAAATATCGTCCTGCCTGGCCTGAGGAAAGTAAGGAATTTTTCGATTCTTATCGGTGGTGGTCAGAACAAAAAGAAGCGGTTCCGGCTGGGAAGGACTGCTCAGGTAAACCAGGAATTTGGGTTTGGAACTTTCCGGGAATTTAAAATTTCTGTGCAGAAAAACCGCTCCCTGATGCAACAGGGAATCGAGCGGAAACGGCAGGGGAGTCACACAGCCATGCTATTGGAATCCATTCCGGCCCAATCGTCCTGTGATTCCTGAATATAATTTCGCATTTTTTCGTCATCGGGATCCAGAAAGTCTTCATAAGCCATTTCCATATCGGCGTCGGTCCAGGCCCGCTCCTGATGCGAGACCCTGCGAAGTTCGGCGGCGGATTTTCTTCCATACAAATCGAAAACCTCTACCAAAATTTCCAGATCGGAACCCGAAAACACTTTGCAGTCCGCTTCTTTTTTTGGATGCACAAAGGGCTTGGCGGCATGGGGAGGATTGGCCTTTGACTCCACGTAAATAAATTCGTCCCCTTCTTCTCCCCGCGCGCGCACGTCCTTTAAATAATCATAAACCGCGGATGGATTGGGACCGTGGTCCATTTTTATATAGGCGTCTCCGATTATTGGCCGCCCATATTTTTTCAGGTGACGCTTGTCGGCGAAAAAGAGCAGTTTTGCGATCTGCATGAACGATAAAACTTCGCCATTTTCCTTAGCCTTTTGACAAAGAAACAAAACCGCGTTGATCGCGATTTCTGGCTTGTAAGGGAATTTCCACATAGGTAAATTTTAGGCCAAAATGAAAATTTTGTCAAAACCCGGCTCTACTTCCAAACTGGTTTTCGCCTATTAATGCGCTCTCAACCAAGCTATTTCGTTCAGCATTTTTGCCGCTCGCCGCGCTGGCCGGGCAAGTGCCGGGGCAGCCCCCGGAGGCAATAGATGGCTCTTATATGGGAAAGCCACAAGGTTGCGGTGAGCTTGCATATCAAACCCTGCCCCCACGGCGAGTGGCGGCTAGGAGGGTTCGATCAAGTCCCCAACCTTTTCTCCCTGCCCAATGCGTTCAACGACGGCGTTTTGCAAATCCGCGCTAAAATCGTTGATTCCGCCTTCGGGGCACCCTTCAATTTTCCAGTCGTAGCCTTCAAAAATATTTTTCTCCCCGCACATCGATTCCACTTCACGGACGGCGTCCTCTTTCGAGGTTTCGGACTTCAAGGCGACTTCCAGATTGGTATTAACGGAAACCTGATAAACCGTCACCTCGTATACCGCCCGGGTACCGTCCCAGAAAAGGGCTTCTTCGGGTTCGTCTTCACCGAGCCGTTCCAGGATCTGGTTTTTTAAAGCGTCGTCCAATTCGTTGACGCCCCCGGCGTCGTTCCCTTCTATTTTCCAATCGTACTCATCCAGCAAAATTTTGCCGTTACACATCCTATCGACTTCCTTGCCGCCCTCTTCCTTGGTGGTTCTGGATTTCAAGACAGTTTCCAGATTGGTATCCACGTGGACGCCGGCCACTTTTAATTTAAATTTCATCGTCGGAACCTTCGTGTTGTTAATTTATTTTGACGCAAAGCTGAAATTGTAACGACTAAACCCCGCAATCGATACAATTTGAGAGGAAAAACAGAGGTCGCGCTAAACGGCGCCGTTATTTTTTAATTAGTTTGGGCCGGGAGGGTGAAGATTGGAGCGGGATTGGGCGGAATCGCCCGAAAACAATTTTCGTCGTCAAGCGCGCGCCCAGGGCGCGTACCAGGCAAGCGCCTGGAGGCAGTTGGCGTAACGTTCAAGGGAGACGGTTCAAGTTCCGGTGAGCTTGCATATCAAACCTTGCCCCCACGGCG
>JAJDBB010000089.1 GCA_029261555.1 Nitrospinaceae bacterium
TTTCGGATTGCAATACCGAACACCGTAATGAAACCGATCTGCGACCCCAATGAAAGAATCCCATCATTCAATAACACCCCAATTACTCCACCAATTAAAGCAAAAGGCATGGCAAGGAAAATTATCCAAGCCAACCGGGCAGATTCGAAATGTGCATGAAGAATTAGGAAGACTCCAAGCAAAACCAGAAGAGCCCATTTGACCAGCTTGTTTCTTGCCTGTTGCCGGGCGGTGTATTCCCCTAAAAACTCGGGATAGTACCCTAATTCGAAATCAAGACCTTTAACCGCTTTTTCAATGGCGCGGGCGACGCTTCCTAAATCGCGGCCTTTGACATTGCACGTGACGTCGATCTTTCTAGAAGCGGCCTCGCGGGTGATTTGATTAGGCGTCGGATTGATCTCAATATGGGCAACCTGCTCTAAAGCAACATTTCCTCCATTGGGGTTTTCGATAAGAATGGACCGCAACGCACCCACATTTTGCCGAAGATGAGGAACCCCAAGAACAATAACATCATCCACTTTTTGATCATGATATATTTCGCCAACTTTGATTCCTTTCATAAATACGGTCGCTGTGCGGTGCACATCGCCGGGAGTCATTCCGAACAAAGTACCTGCATCTTTTTTGAATCGAACTTCGACTTGTGGAACCAAAACTTGAGGCTGGACTTTAAGATCCGACACACCCGAAATAGGACGAATTGCCTCCGCAACCTCAACGGCTTTTGATTGGAGTTTTTCAAGGTTTTCCCCGTATATGCGTACAACAATCGTGGCTCCGGTTCCTGATAAAACTTCTTTGATCCGTTCGCGCAAATAAGTGAGCAGGTCCCGGTACAGTCCGGGATAACCGTCCACTACTTCCTGGATTTTACCGACCGTTGAATCATAATGCACCGTGGGGTCAAGACTGATCCATAACTCGGAAAAGTTCGGACCGACCACTTCATCCGCCACTTCCGCCCGGCCTATATGAGACCCGAAATTTCGAACTCCAGGGATACTGAGCAGTTCTTTGCTCACTCTTTGAGTGATGCGGACCATGGCCTCAAGGGAAGTGCCGGGTTTTTCAACCCAATGCATTAGAAAATCGTATTCTTTAAATTTTGGGAGGAACTCTTCGCCCAAAAAAGGCACGATTAGAATCGTGAGGGTCATTGCGCCGGCAATTACGAACATGATGAATTTCGGAAAACGAACCAGTACAGGAAGGATTTTTCCGTAAATCCAGGCAATCCTATCCAAGACAAACGGTTCCCGGCGTCCAGTCCCGACGATGCCAGGAAGCAACATGAGGGATAGAGCGGGAGTCATCGTTAGGGCTACAAACAGGGATGCTCCAATTGCAAGCACATAAGATAATGCTAACGGGGAAAAAAAGGCGCCAACCAATCCATCGAGAAAAAAAACGGGAAAAACCACCAGAATGACGATAAGGCTTCCATAGACAACAGCGCTTTGAACTTCCAGAGCCGCTTTAAGGACCACCTTTATTGCGGGTTCAGGATTTCCTTTTCCGGCATTCATTCGCAGGCGGCGCATGATATTTTCCACTCCGATGATGGCGTCGTCCACTACGCTACCCAGCGCGATGATCAACCCCGCCAATACCATCGTGTTTATGGTTTCTCCCCGATAATACAAAACCATCAGAGCGGTAATTAAAGACAAGGGAATGGCCGCAATGCTGATGATGGCCGTTCGCCAGTCGTTTAAAAAGAGCCACAGCACCAACGCCACCAATAGGCAGCCTATAAAAAGCGCCTGATTGAGATTTCGTAAGGACATTTCAATGAAGGTGGCTGGACGAAAAATGGTGGAATCAATTTCAATGTCCTTGAGTCCCGGTCGGAGGCCGTCCAAAGTTTTTTCAATATTTTGGGTAACCTCAAACGTATTGCCCCAGGGTTGTTTTTCGACTATGAGCAACAAGCCTCTTTCCTTGTTGATTACCGCGTCGCCAATAGGCGGAGAGAAATGTTCAACAACCTCGCCAACCTCGCCCAAGGTCAAAGGCGTACCCTTTTTATAACTCACGACCACTTGTGCCAAATCCTCTGGAGTTTGAATGGCGCCGACGTGAGAAATCGCAAGTCGTTGATTGGGGGTATCGATAAACCCGCCACCATGAACCGCCACCGCCTCCTGAGCGGTTCGCAGGACGTCGTTCAAACTCACCCCATGAGCCAACAATCGATCGGGATCGATGAGAACTTGGAGTTGCCTGTCTCGCTGACCCCAAATCGCCACGTTGGCGATCCCGGGAATAGCCATAAGACGAGGCCTGATAGTCCACTTGGCGACAGTCGTCATCTCCATTTGCGAGAGTTTGGATGAAGTCATTCCAATTTTTAAAACCCGGCTGGTGGAGGATAAGGGAGAAAGAATAACTGGGCGCTGAGACACAATGGGCAACAGCGCCGGAGCCCGTGATAATCGTTCCTGCACCAGTTGCCGCGCTTGAATCAAGTCCGTGCCCTCTTTAAAGATCATAGTGATCGACGACAGCCCTAGAACGGATTTGGATCGGAGGGTTTCCAGCCAAGTGGTTCCATTGAGCAAACTTTCCAAAGGAACAGTTATCAGGGATTCCACTTCGGCGGTGGACAATCCAGGAGCTTCCGTTTGGATTTCTACAAGAGGGGGAGAAAATTCAGGGAAGACGTCCAATGGAGCATTTTGAAGGACCTGGAGACCGGTTCCGATTAAAACGATTCCCAATACCGAGACGGCTAATCGTAGGCGAAGAGAAGTGAATATGAGCAAGCGGATCACTTTCCGACCCCAAACTCGGTTCCAAACAGTTCCGCCGCCCCGACGCTGACAATTTCTGTTCCTGCATCCGGACCTCGTGCCAAAACGGCCACATCGTCCACGATGGTTTGTAGCTCGATGCGCCTTCTAATAAATTGGTTTTTTTTCGTATTTTGGTAAACCCAGGTTCCTCCATGAATATCATACAAAATTGAGGACCGGGGCACTGTCAACCCTTTCTCACGGCTTTTTAGTTTTAGGGCGACGACCACTTTTTGTCCCGGTTGAAACCCGCCTTCGCTATAGGGCAACTTAAAATACAGATCAATAGAAGCCGCCGTGGGATTGCCTGATGGAGGAGCGGCCACAGGGTAGGCGACAACTCCTTGAGAATCCGAGGTATTGGTTAAATCATGAACGGTTACGGATTGTTCAGTATCCAATTGGTTTAAAAGACCCGCGTAGACCGGCACCCTGATCCATAACAGATCTTGAGACGTCATTTCGAATAAGGTAAACCCCGCCGATACACGCTGCCCGGTGGCTACATACATATTCCGGAGGATTCCCTTGATAGGCCCCCCCACATTCATAGAAGTAAAATCCTCTGCCGAAGCGTTGTAATCCTGCTTGTCGATGAGATCGACCAGCGCCTCAGCCAACCGCAATACAGCTTTGGAATCATCCAATTCACTCAAAGCCGTCTCTTTTGAACGCAAACTGCCCGCTCCGATTTCCAGTAACTGTTCGGCCCGCTCAGCTCTTTTTCTGGCCAGCGACAACCTATTTTGGGCAATTTTCAAGTCTGCTCGGGCAGTCAACAAATCTTTTTCCGGAGGAAGCATCAACAATCGCAAAACCGTTTCACTCCGGTTTATAAGCGCTCCAACCGGAGGAATAATATTTCCTGCGGGGGCGAGAACGATTCCGGTTAATGGAGCCGATACGGAAATGGTTTGTCCCGGGGGCACCATTATTTCTCCGCCAAATTCCCTAATTTTCTTAATAGTCTGTCGCCGGACGGTGGCGATTTTTATTCCCAAACGCTTTCTGGCCGAGTCGGAAAGGGTGATCTTCGTGAGGGATTTCTCCTTAATGGCTTTTTGGGCATGGCTTTTTATAGAAGTCGGCTGTTTGTGGGCGGGGCTGAGTTTTTCTGAATGCTTTGAAAATATGCGGCTCTGGATATCCTTGATTTTATTTTGCGCTGAATCACAACTCAGAAGCCCGAAACAAAAAAAGGCCAAAACCAGGAATTTGAATATCCGTCTGGATGTTATTTGTCGAATCTTCATAATGACCGGGGTTTCAATAATTCGATGGGCCGACCAATGCTATGCCCCAACTTGGCGGTTTCTATCCACAATTCAGCCCTAGCATTCGCTTGTCGCAATTGGGCTTGTACCAGTTCTTGTTTTATTCTTAGATGAGACAAATAAGACACATCTCCGTTCTCAAGAGCCTGATTAGATAGGCTCAAGGCCTGATCCATTTGCGGAAGAATTTTTTCGTTCACTAATTGAACTTTTTTGAGAGCGGACATATAACGAGTGTGCGATTCCTTAACGCCGAGTTGGATTTTTTCCCGGGTCGCTATATATTTTTTTGTAGCCACGTCGAGTTGAGCCTTCGCGCGGGCAATGCCGCCCTGGTTTTGATTGAATACCGGAAGATCAAAAGAAATTCCGGGCCCCACTTCTTGGTTGGTTTCGTTGGCGTCCAAAATGACAATGAAATTAAAAATTTTGGATTGTTCCCATCCGATCCGTTTTCCCGCCGATTCAATCTCCAACTCCGCAATTCGAAGTTCTGGCCTAGAGGCGAACGCCATCTTCAATAAAGAGAAAATATCTTTTTTGGGATTTGAGTCTGGTTCCGTGGGTAAAAGTTCAAATTCCTCCTTCGGATTCATTCCCATTAGAGAGAGGAGACGATGACGGTACAATTTTTCCTCGTGATTCAATTTATTTATTTGAACCGAAGTGTCCAAGACTTCCATCTTGGAACTTTGGGTTTCCAATTCACTGATATCACCCAAACCCAATCGAGCCAGATTGATCCCGGAAATTTTTGTGGTCAATGCCGCCTTTTTTTTGAGTAAGGACAATCTATTTTGAGCATGGAGGAGTTTGGAGAAGGCGATTTGAGTATCGCGAGCAAGGTCTAGGCCATTTTTAATTAAATTGTCGGCCACGCGGTCTTCTTTCAATTTGGCAAGAGCCAACCGGTGCGGGCGGACCTGTAACTCAGACAAAGACCAAAACATCCAGGCTTCTAGCTGCTTCACCCCAATGGGAAATAAGAGAGAGAAGTTTGGATTTTTAATTAGGCCCGCTTTCAACACTTCGGCACGCGAAACACCGAGTTGCGCCAAATCGGCGTGAAAGGCCGCATTGTTCCAAAGCGCGATGGCGATGGCGTCTTTCTCGCTCAATCCATCATCCAGCGAAATTTCGGGTGGAATTTTGTTTGTGGACTCGGTACTGATGGCAGAGCCGATATTTTCTTCAATCCGGTTTGCCACGTAATCGAAAGAATCTTGGGATGGCTTATACGCACATCCGAATGAAAAAAAAACTATCGAAAATCCGGCTAGGACGACCTTTATTAAGAGAATATACGATTTGCAAGATGCTCTATTTAACAAGCCCATTAAAACGCCTGATCCAATTTAGTTGAGAGTTCATTTAATAGTCGGAATCGATGGCCAGTTTAGACAATCAAAAGTTGGATGGACGTAAAAATAACGTTAAGAAACCGTTAAAATGGATAATTTCTTTGATGTTTAAGGTTGGGACGTGGGGAATGGGGTCAGAATAAATCGACTTCCATGGGGTTCTACTGTTTCCAAACGGATATTCCAATTGTGGTAATCACAAATACGTTTCACGATCGCGAGCCCGAGTCCCTCGCCTTTTTGATTTTCATCAAGCGACTTAACTCGATAGTGCCGTTCGAAGATTGAATTTTTGAATTTCTCGGGAATACCCTGCCCCGTATCCTCGACATGGACTGAATCGGGGTGGATGGTCAGAGTAATCGTTCCCGTTTTGGTGTGATGGATGGCGTTGCGAAGGAGGTTTTTGATTACCACGCGAAACAATTGTGGAATTCCATTTACTAGGATTGAATTGTTGTTGTGGAGAATTGTTTTCACATTATTCAGTTTTGAAGCTTTGATCGCCCCCTTCATTTCTTCTTCGATGATTTCATTTCCCTGGAAATGGGAAAAATGAATTGCGGAATCTACCTTCTCCCTGGATAGAGTCAGGAACGTATCAACCAAAGCCTGCATTTCTTTTGACGCCCGATAAATGGGGTCAATAGCTTCCCTGCGTGGATCCTCATCTTCCATTTTCTCCAACAATAATTCGCAGGAGCTTGTGATAACCATCAATGGATTTCTCAGTTCATGGCTCACGTCTCCAGTGAACAATTGCTCACGCTCTAAAAATCCTTGTAACTTTTCTGCATACCGGCCAAATGCAGCGGCCAGCGACCCAACTTCATCGTTGGAATACTCCTGGGCAAGGTTTTGAAGATGAGTTTCGGTCAGATCCGCTTTTTCCACTCGATTGGAGAGTTCAATGACCGGCGCTATAATTTTATTAGCTGTCACCGACCCTAGCCAAACTGACCCGACCAAAGCGAGAACAAAACCAATGAGGAGAGTCGCACCAATACCTTGCTCCAGGCTTTCGAACTGGGTTTGGTCTTGGACAAGATAATAGCGCGTATCGCCCAACCATCTGACAACGACGTGATACGCTTCGTTGGAAAGGATTATTTCTGCGCGATCCCCTTTTATATTTTTTAGATAGCTGGGCAAACCTGAAGGTTGGTCGTCTTTGACTTTATACAGACGGATTCCAGGAGGAAGGTCGGGGGTGGATCCACCTTGGGCCGCCTTGATCAGCCACTCGGCGTCTTGTTCAAGATGACGGTAAAAGAGGTCGTGTTCCAATCCGTGAATGATTGAAAAAACACTCACAGCAAAAGCGCCGCACATGGTCAGCGTCAATAGAAAAAAAGCGATGATCAACCGGTTTCGAAGCGTCTGTTTGAATTTCATAGTTAGGCATCGATCATTTTATAACCGATTCGGGTAACGGTAACGATGGTTTCTTTATAAAATGGCTTGTCAATGGATTGCCTTAGGGCATGGATATGCGTACGCAGGGCGTCACTTTCACAAGGATCCTCTCCCCAGATTAATTCTTCTAACTTTTCCTTCTTGACGACTTCGGGAGAGGCTTGCATGAGGCGTTCCAGGATTTTTAAACCAATTGGCCTCATCCTAATGGGCGTCCCTGCACGCGCGACTTCCAGCGTGGTAGTGTTGAAGCTCAGGTCTCCCACTTGCAAAATGTTTTTCTCTTTGATTTTTCGGCCTCTCTTCAACACTGCATCGATCCTCGCCTTAAGCTCTGACAAATCGAAGGGTTTGACCAAGTAGTCGTCCGCCCCGGCTTCAAAACCAATTAACTTTTCTTGAACACTGTCCTTGGCGGTCAACATAATGATAGGTGTATGGATTTTTGCATCGTCGCGCAACCGCCGACACAGGCTTATCCCATCGATACCGGGAAGCATCAAATCAAGAATGATTATTTCGAACTCCTGTGTCGCGGCCAAGTGCAGTCCGGTCAGACCATCTTCAGCGCAATCGGTGATAAACCCATGGATATTCAAAAAATCGACAATATTTTGAAGGATGTCTGGGTTGTCTTCAATAACGAGTATTTTCATTAATGTCTAAAATTAAAAAATATTAGAGCTCTTTCGTATTTTTTTTATATTAACTAATCTGTTGAAAATATTTCTTTTGGTTCAAATCTAAAATTGGAATAAAAATTTCTTCTTAAAATTTAAAATTTTTCATTATTCTTGCTCCGGGCTGAACTTACTCCGTAGGGTTCTGTGAATCTGCTCTTTATTCTTTACCAGTGAAGCCCAAGAAAAATCAGGTGTTTTTCTGGTCCGTTTCCCTATGTTTTCCTGAAAATTCTCTGGGCATCAGATCGCCTAAAGAACTGTGCGATCGAAACGTATTATACTCCTCCACTATAAACATCAAACATCTCAGTTTTTACGAATACGAACGGTATTGTCACATCAAGTAGGTGATGTGAGACTTAGGGTATGAACTCTAAAAAGAATCCCTATATACGTCATCGCTTCGCCTCTGAAATCATTAGTCATGCAGGCTGGCTGTATCACCGTTTCACACACAGTTTTCGTGATATTGAAGAACTCCTTGCCATTCGCGGGATTCACACCTCGTATGAACCCACGAGGCAACAGGAACGGCAGATGAGAAGGTTCAAATAAGCGAGGCAGGCCCAGCGATTTCTTTCGTTACATGGATTGGCGAATAATTTGTGTCGTCAGGAAAGACACTTATTGTCTGCGCCCCATTTCAGAATATTGCGGGATAGAGCGTTCAAGGTTTGGAACCAGGCGGTGGAGGGGTGAGGGGTAATTCAAACTCTAGGGAAATTTAACGACGCGGGTAAACCCATAAACCTATGAGACGAGTGGTGGGAGGAGACGGAATCGAACCGCCGACACGAGGATTTTCAGTCCTCTGCTCTACCGACTGAGCTACCCTCCCACATCGTTAAAGTATCCGATAAAACTTGCGATAAGTATCACAAAGGAGAAACGCTGTCAATTTGAATCCAACGCGCGCCTAAAGATAATGTCCGTTTGGGGCCGGGATTTGCTATAATTGCGGCCTTGGATTTTTTAAAAACCCGGCCCGGAAAGCTTCCAAACTCATGCTGGTACTGACCCGAAAAATTGGCGAGAGCATCAAAATCGACGACGACGTCAAAATCACCATCGTCGATATCAAGGGGAAAAATATCCGCATCGGCATCGAGGCTCCCAAGCAAACGAAAATTTACCGGGAAGAAGTTTTTCTGAAAATCAAAAACGAAAATTTGTCTGCCGCGGCCTCGAACGATTTCGATCCCGGGCAAATCGCCCAACTCGCGAAACCCGGCGCCAAAAAATGATCTACCCTTCCACCCGGCTGGGGGAGTTCGACCTGCCCGACGACCATGCGGTTGAGTTTCCCGACGGCCTGTACGGGTTTGAAAACAGAAAAAAGTTCGGGCTGATTCCGCTCAACCCAAACATCGAAAGCTCTATGGAGTGGTTGCACTCCTTGGAAGATCCTGACCTGACGTTTGTCGTCACCGACCCCTACATTTACAAACCGGACTATAAACTGGCGCTAACGGACGAGGACAAACAGAAAATCCTGGTGGAGTTTTCCGGCGACGTGCTGGTCCGGGTCATCGTCACCATTCCCAAAAATCCCCAGGAAATGACGGGCAACCTGATCGCGCCCATCGTTATCAATCCCGACAACCGGATGGCGCGCCAGTTTGTTCTGACCCGTCCGGAATATGACACACGCCACCCCCTCCTGTCGCAGGAACCCCAGAACACGCAAGCATAACGTCTCGCTCCCGCTTCCATTCGCAAACTAGAAAATTAACAGGCGCTGAAAAACTATTTTGCATGTCATTCTGAGTCCTTCGTTCTGAATGTCATCGCGAGCCGCCCTGTGGCGGCGCGGTGATCCAGCTTCCTGGAGCGCTTCGCTCCGCTCGCAATGACGATTTTGAGAGTTTTTCAGCAACCTGTTAAAGTTTAAAGACCGGTCCCTCGGGACGCGCGAAGGTTTGCATAAAGCGCTTCATTTCTTTTAGCGAACTGTGCGCGTCGACATAAATGTATTCCCGGCGCGATTTTGAATTGAGCGCGAAGTTGACGCGGCTCAGTTGGCGGGCGTCGATGAACATCAGGTTGGTCCAGGGAGCCGCAACCTGGTAGTCGCGACCGCTTTTGATAAATTCGATAAAGTTTTCGTAAGCGCGAACGCAATACCTCGCCTGCATGCCTACCAGATCGCACACCACGCGCAGGCCCGACGAATTATTTTTTGTCAGAGTTTCATATCTCTCGCCCTGGACGGTAAATTTTTCCGCTTCCCTTTTAGGAGACTTTTTGGAAAACACGCGGACGATTTCTTCCGGCGCCAGGTCGTAGCGAATTTGTCCGTGAAAATCGTCCAGGATCGCCGTGTTGTAACGGTCCACCCGGACCCGGCCCCAAAACTTGCCTTGCAGGCCCGGATCGGAAGCGGCCCGGTAAAAATTGTCCGCGCCTTGCCCGCATTCCTCGGGGGATAAATCCGGAGCGCAAACGAATTGCGCCAGTTGAAGGTCTTCCTTAAACGCCTTGCCATACTTTTTATCAATCACCTCGTAACCTTTTTTGACGGGCGCCCATAGCGAGCTGGGATCGGTTTGGAACAGGGCTTTTTTCATTTCGGAAGCCGGAGCGTCGTAGCGCAGGGTTCGCGACTCCGGGTCGTCGCCCTCCCGCCACGAGTCGGAAATGACCACCTCGCTCCAACCTGCGGTTTTCCGTTTCATATCGGCCAATCCCACGGCCAGGGTCTGGTATCCGCGCAAACAGTCTTCGTTGGATATCCGCTGAGTGCAGTACAGAGTCCGGATGGGGGAGATTTTCGAGAGTATCTTTTCTTTAAGTTCCCGGACGGAGTCTAGAAGCCGGACCTGTTCCTCGCGGGAAATTTTTTTTCCGAGAAAGGTTGCCATCTCCTCGCGGGAAGCGTCCCAGGGAATCAGCACGGTATGAAATCCGTTGGTGCGGAGAAACTTTTCTCCCACGCCTATGACTTTTATCGTATGACCGCGCGCGTCTCCCAGCGCCTGGTTAAGAACGACGGCGCCCTGGTAACATTTTTCGACGTGCTGTATCTGGTCCTCAATGAACCCGACGTTCTTCTTGAAGGGAAAGCATTCCAGGCGTTCCAGTCCAAAATCCCGTTCCATTCCGGCTTTGAGTTTGACCAGCCCGTTGAAATAATTTTCGGTTTCCGCCGCGACAGGCGAAGCAAAAAACCAGCACAATATTATAAATAATTTCAGAGACGCTTTGAGGGAATTCATGCGGACGTTCTCACGTTAAAAGGGATTTAAGGGCGTCTCTAAAACTGCTCATGGCCACGAGCGGCCCTCATTTCATAAGGGCCGGCAAGTTGCCGAAAGCTAAAGTATCCAGTTAACAGAGACCCTCTTAAAAATGGTATTCGATTTCTAATTGTATCAAATCGTCGTCGCGCACGCTGAACAGAAAATCGTTTTCTGGCTGACTGAGAAATAGCCGGGTTTCGACGTTCAGTTTAAAATTGTCTCCCAAGCGGCGGCTGAATTCAACAAACACGAGCCGGGCGGGGCTTTCGACGTCTTGCGTCCATCCCAGCAGAAACTCGGTACTTTGAACGTCGTTGAACGCCATCCTCAAACCGGTTCCGACGTCGTTTTCAAAAGGCGTGAGGGCGAAGGAGCCGCGGTCGTCGTACAACCATTCGCCTATGACCCCCAGGTCGACGCCGCTGTCTAAGATTCCAAAAAAGGTGTACTCGAATCCGCCGGTCCAGGCGACATAATCTCTGTCGCCCTGCCCGGCCCTGTGAAGCCCTTCCAGCTTCCACAGCATGCTTCCCTGTACGAGCGAGACGTCCAGGCCGGTCTGGTTGATTGTTTCGTAAAACGGGAAAATAGCGGGTTTCCCCTCGTCGTCGGTTCCTTGTATAAAAGACGGGTCGCGGTTGGTCCCCATAAAGTGATACAAGCCGAAATCCCAGTCGCCGATAACGTGGCTGTAGCGAACGGCCCAGTCCTGGCGCCATTGCCGGGCGCCGCTTTCAAATACCGGGTCGTCGGTATCAACTACCTGGCCGAACCGCAGGCGTCCGCCTTCGCCGGGAAAGGTGCGCTCGCGAAAATAGGGCAGGAGAAACAAATCGACGGTTCCCCAGTCGCGCGCCAGGGACAGGTTGACCATCGGCTGGCCGAGCTTGTCTTCGGAGTCGAGATTTTCGACCAGGTCGGTCTGGTTGATCACGTCCACCAGATGCTGAAATTCCGCGACGCCCCAGAATACTTTGCCGACGCCCAGGCGCAATTCAAAGTCGTCCTTTACCCAAACGAAATTCATCTCGCGCAGGTCGAAATGCGTGCGCCGGGAGTCCGCGCTGTCCTGTCGAAAAAAGGGAACAAAATTAACAACGCTTCCGCCTTCAAATTGGTGGGTATACTCGCCTTGGAATTTTAACGATGAAGACCTGTCTTTTTGACCGGGCTGGAGGGCGTCGTTGACGAACAGGCGAGCTTCGGCGGAAATTTCGCCGGAAAATTCGTGCGCCAGCGCAGGGGAAAATAAAACCAGTATTAAAATAAGGATGGGTAGGATGGGTTTCATCAGAGGAAGGAGGTAAAAAGAACCGATCTCCCCGAAAAGGGAGGGCAAGAGGAAGCGGTTAGGTGAACGGACTAACGAACTCGCTTGAGGCTGTTCTTGTTAAAATCGCCGTCGGTCAGACCCTGGCGAAAATTATATTTTTTCCAGGACAGGCGGGTGCTTTTCCCCGTTTGACGGTTTTCCATGAACATTTCGTCGGGGTACCAGTATTGATCCAAATATTTTTTATGTTCCTTGTGCAACACTGTTTTGAGAAGAGAATTTTTTCGGTCGTAGTAGTCGATTTTTAATATCCGGTATTCCGCCTTATCTATCCAGACCACCTGCCGAGTATAGCCAGAATTTTTATACGTAGGAAAGCGCTCCGACACAAAACATTCCTGTCCTGCAAACGCTTCGTCGCGCAACCATTTATAGGTATATTTTTCCACCTCTTCGCTGGTTATGTCCTCGTAAGCAAACTCGCTTCCCATAAACGACCCCGATTTATTGGCGGAGCTGATGCGCTTGACCCGCCGGAGCGCGGGGAGGAACAGCCATTGGTCGTCCAATCCTGTTTTGTGGGTAATGTTGAGCAAGGCGGTTCCCTTGACGTCGCGAGGCCGGTCGAAAATCACGAGCGACTTGTCGCCGTCGTCCAACACCTCCAGGGTTTTGTTGCGCATTTCGCGCCGGCTTTCCTGGCCGTGCCGGTTGCGAAGAACCATGGTCATCTCCGCGGTGAAATCGCCGAACCCGTTGTCGCGGCGATCCTTCTCGACGGCGATGGCCAATCCTTTTTCCTCGGGCGTTTCGGCGACGGCAAGTTGCGCCGCCAATACGGCGAACAGCGTCAGCGCTACAACAAAAGCTTTCATCAAGCGATCTCCCATTTTCATCAAACGCATAAAAATTTATCCCCTACGGAACGGAGGCGTCGGGTTCTTCCCGGAGCGCGCCTTCGATGGTTTTTTCCTTGCCCTCAATTTTTAACAACAGAGTGGGAAGAAAAAGGAAATCCGCCGCCAGAGCGATGACGATGGCCAGCGTGGTGAAGTGTCCCATTTGCGAGTTCATGCGGAACCCGGAAAAGCTGAGGACGGTGAACCCAACGGCCAGAATAACCGAAGTTTTCCACAAGGCCGTGCCGACAGAATGAAAAGAATAGCGCACGGCGTCCTGAGGGTTTTTTCCCAAATCCCTGCGCGCTCGCAGATACTTGCTCAAAAAATGCACCGTGTCGTCGACGATGATTCCCAGAGCGACGGGAGCGACGACGGAGATTGCCAGCCCCATATTCCCGACCCATAACGCCCATACCCCGAACGTCATGAACAGCGGAGCTAGGTTGGGAACCAGACTGACCAGGCCGAATCTTAGGCTGCGCAAGGCGAGAACTAGCGATCCCGATATAAGGATCAACGCCAAGAATAGCCCAATCATCATGCTTCGAATATTGTTCATCGCAATATGGGAAAACATGATCATAGGGCTTGAGCCCTGGGTTCGCATGCTGGGCGGGGCATTGTCCTCAAGCCACTTATTGGCTTCGTTTTCCAACTCCAGCGCGCGGCGAGTGGAAATACTCCCCAGCACCGCAGTGAGACGCGTGGAGGATTTATCGATATTGATCTGATTGTTCAAATCAAGACCGAACGGAAGCGACAATTCGTAAAGCAACAGATACTGCGCCGCCAGTTCCCGGCTTCCCGGAATGCGGTAATAAGATTCATCGTCCCCGTGCATGTTCTTATTAAGCCGTTTCATCACGTCGGTAAAGACTCCCACGTAAATCACGTCCGGTTGTGCCCGGTACCATTCTGCAAACTCTTCGAGTTTTGCAAGATATTCCGGTTCGGCGATTGATCCGGAAGAAGCCGACCCGATGGAATATTCGATCGACTCGAACCCCGTCAGGCGATCGACCACATAATCGTTGTCCTTGCGGAAATCATAACGTTCGTCGAAATACTCGTTGAACTTTTCATTGATCTCCATTTTTGGAATTTGGGCGACAATGAGCGCCATCAAAACTAACGTTCCCCAGAACAGGCGGGTTCGGTAGCGAATCACAAAATCGGCGACGTCGTCCATCGCGCTTCTGGTTTCCTCGCTAGAACTTTTTTTAACGCGCAGAGGAAGAACGGCCATGAACGCGGGAAGAAACGTGACGGAAAAAATATAAGCCCCCGCCACGCCGATCGACACGATATTTCCCAGATCGCGAAAAGGCGGAGATTCGCTGAAATTCAAACTTAAAAATCCAATAACCGTGGTGAAACTGGTGATTAAGATAGGGCTGTGATTGACGCGCAGGGACTCGACAATCGATTCGTCCCGGCTCTGGCCAAGGCGCATTTGATGGAACATCGTGGACAGCAAATGGATGCTGTCGGCCACGCCCAGGGTCAGAATAATGGTAGGCGCATTAGCGGATATGGGCGTGAGCTGAATGCCCGCCCAACCCGCCAGTCCCATCCCGGTAAGAATTGCAAACGCCGCCACCAAAACCGTGCCCACGGTGCCGGCGAAGGATCTCAACACCAGAACCATGACGACGATCGCCGCCAGGTACATCAGAGGCGTCAGGGTCCGCATGTCCTCCTGCCCCGCTTCATTGAAGGCGTTGTTCATGAAGACAATGCCAGTGAGGTAGAACTGAATGTCCGGGTATTTGGCGCGAAAGCGGTCCGCCAGATCGCGGGCGAAGGAGACCACCTCGCCGGTCTCGCCGAGGGTTTTCCCCGGCAAATGAACTGTGACGTTTACGGCGGTGATATCGGCGCCGGGATTGATCAGGCGATGGATCAACAGTGGCTCCTTAAGAGCGACTGCCTTGATCCGTTCCAATTCACTGTCATCGAGACTGGCGGAATTTTCCGCTAAATCCTCGACGACCAAATCGTCGCCGCGCGCCCAGGTGTGTTGGAAATTGGTCACCGAATCCACGCGCTGGGAATAAGGCGCTTGCCAGCTCTCCCGCGTGACCTCCTCCACCACCGCCAGGGTTTCGCGGGTAAAAACCTTGCCGTCCCTGGGTTCCAGGACGATCAATATATTGTCGTTCTTAGTGTAAATATCCTGCAACGCCTCAAAGGCCTGCAGTTGAGGATTGTCGCCGCTGAAGAACACCCGGTAATCAGAGGAAAACTGCAAAAACCGCCCGCCGCTGGCCGCCAGAACGGCCAGCCCCAAAGTCAGCAGAATAACCCACCATCTATATTGGATTATCGTTTGAGCATATTTAACGGTTCGGTTATTGTTGGGTTGGTTTTTCATCTCTTAACTATTGACAGGCTAAAAAATTAAATAATTCATAAAATATTTACTTAATTTATTCTACCGAAATTCCCTTGACCAACAGTTGAGTCACTCGCCGAACTTGATCCTGCAACTCGGGCAGGGAATAGGCTTTCAAGAAAAAAGGACTGTTAAATTTTGCCGTGGCGGCCAAAATTGTGTCCGCCGTTTTGACAACATCGCCGACGAAAAATTTTTTCTGACGAACCCCTTCAGCAAGTATTTCCACAAGCAGCGACAGAAGAACCTCCAAGTGTTCCTCCACAACATCCCACCGCTCGCTGGAAATATAATTGACAAGCTCCATAAACCTCGCTTGCTCACTAAACTGTTGATAAAGAAAATTAAGTTTAGCTAGGATAAAGTTTTCTAATCGGCGGCCAGGGTCGACTTTTGGCTTTCGTACCTCGCGGCGCAGCGCTTCCTCAGACTGCCTCATGCACTGCCGGGCGCACTCCGCCCCGATCTCAAATTTGTTGTCGAAATAGTGGTACAGATTGCCGGCGGACATTTCACAGTCGGCGGCGATTTCGCTCATCGCGGTTTTACCAAATCCATATTGCCCAAAGCGGGAAAAAGCGCTGTCCAATATTCGAAGGCGGGTTTCATCGCTGGTTTGTTCTGACACTCTCATGCCTACATAGTAAATAAATTTTAATATATTTACTATATATTTTTTAGCATTTACTTTAATGAAAAGTCAAAATTCCAAAAAATATTTCATCGATAAATCCATGGAATACCTTAGGAAAAATATTATGGGGAGGGCGGGGCGCTACGCAGGTTTACTCTTCCAGGGCTGGTTTGTCGATCTTCTCTGGCGTCACGCTGGCGGTTCCGTCGGTGATCTTCACGACGTCCTTATCAATTTTTTTCAATTCCTTATAGGCGGCGTTGTAATGGTTCACCGTCGTTCCCAGCGAGTTCCCAAGCTTGGCGAAGAACTGTTCGTAATTGACGATGTGCCTGCCCAACACCTCCACCCTGCCTCGGATTTCCCTGGCGGACTCCTCGATTTTCAAAGCGCGCAAGCCTTGTAAAACCGTTTGCAGATAGGCCATGAACGAGGTCGGAGAAACCACGATCACGCCTTTGGAAAAAGCGTGCTCAATCAGATTGACTGCGGAGCCTTTCATGGCGCCGACTGCGTTGGACAGCAAGTCGTAATAAATCGCCTCCGAAGGAATGAACATGAAAGCAAAGTCCAACGTCCCTTCCTGAGGGCGGATGTATTTCGCCGTCTCCGCAATCCGGGTTTTGAGGTCCTGGATAAACTGTTTTTCCAGACGCTCCCTTTCTCTCGGATCCTTTTCTCCCAGCAGGCGGTTGTAGTTTTCCATGGAAAATTTTGAGTCGATGGGCAGGAGTTTTTCGTCCGCTCCCTTGCCAAAAAAAATCACCGCGTCGACCGCCGCCCCGTCCTGAAACTTGTGCTGGACGGCGAATTGATCCGGTGGCAGGACATTTTTCAAAACCGATTCCAGAAAATATTCGCCCAACACGCCGCGTTGTTTGGGATTCTGCAAAATGTTCTGCAGGGTCTTCAGTTGTTCCGCAACGTTGACCACCTGCTTGTTAGTTTCCTTAACTTGGGTGATCTGGGCGGTGATATCCTTGATCAGTTTTTGCGATTCGCTGAACTGGTTCTTCACCGACTCATGCATTTGTTGCGAGGACTCGCCGAGCCTTTTTTCCAATGCCTGGGACAGGTGGTCGATCTGATTCTGGATCAACAGAAGCCCTTTATTATCCCCCTCGCCGCTTTTTTTACTCAGCAAGGCCCAGACGAGCAAGCCGCCAACGACCAGGCCCAGTAAAAGCATCAAAACAATTTCCAGCGATATCATCGGCTAAATCCCCAACCGTCAATTAAAAGACTCGTTACGTCGCCGGCGCGGCGTTCCCTGCACATGCGCCAGAATTTTCGGTCCCCATTCCGTCCATTCAAAGCGGCGATCTGCCATGTATACCAACCGGTCTCCGGGTTTCAGTTTCCTCTTGTTGCTCGGGGTGAGGTCCAAATCCTTTTCGTCTTCGCTTTTAACGCCCACAATATTCAACGGCAAATCGAGGGCCAGCAAAGCCATTTTCAATTCGCCGACGCGGATCTCCTGGTCTTCCGGATTCCAGGCGCGCACCTGCCTGCGGCTGATATAGATTTGACTGCTCCCGGCGTTCGAGGAAAGCTGGCTGAAAACCTGAAACACTCCCTGGCTTTCCAACTCCTGCACCAGCAAGCCCATTTGCAAGTCCGTGGCGCTGACGCCCCCGTCGATATGAAAATGGTCGAGGTTTTTCATGGTCTCCGACCGACTGCAGGCCAAGATGGTGATCGTATCTTTCCAGTTTCTCTCGATCAACGCGGCGGTGAGCGTGTTGGTGTCGTCCATCCCAGGATCGCTGGCCGAAGCCAACAACAGGCAGGCCTTGGCCTGGGACATGTTGACCCGGTCCAAAGTTTCCAGGGACGACGGAAGGCCCATGACAAAACCGTCCAGCCGGTTGGCGAGAAACTCCGGAATCTCCCGGTCCCCGTCGGGAAGACTTGCGGTCACCAGAACGCGGGGCAGATCCGCAAAGTCCGGGTTGCAATCCAGTTCCTTCAATAGTTGCCTGATCTCTTCGTAGGAAGGGACGTTGACGACGGTGAGGTGCCCCACTCCTTTATAAGTTCCTTCTCCCTTCATTTTTCTCAACCTCCTCTGCATAGCCTTTTCCAGGATAACGCCTGTGAACACGCCGAAACAACCGATGCCGAACAGCGACGTCAAAACGGTGGCGACTCGCCCCGGCGCAGTGTGGGCGGAGTAATCCCCGTAGCCAATGGTCGTTAAAGTGATATAGGCGGTCCAAAGTCCATCCCAAAAACTGACGTCTTTTTCAAACGCCGAGAACACCGCCGCGAAAACCAGGGTCATCAAACCGAGGATGATCAACAGGGTCAGCAGGTAGCGCCACTCAGGACGAAACAAGACGCGGAAATATCGTTTGAAATGGAAACGGGGGAAATACATTCGGGACGTTTTGCAGGTTTGTCGAACTCAGCCTAAAAAATTTCAGCTCATTATAACGGCAACCTCTGCCAATTGTAATCAGACAAATGCCGCACGCTCCTACCGACAAGGGAAAAGCCTGTTTTAATTGAATTTAACGAGTTTGACGACCGGTCCAGGATCCATGAGCCAAAGCGGATTTCAGATTTAACAGACAGGCGCCCAATAAATAAGTCCAAAATTATGCCTATTGTTGAAAGAAATTTTCAAATAGACGGTAATTTTGATGATTTCTGAGGTATAATCCCGACCAAATAATGTAATCAGGGGCATCTTCGTTCAAGAAGCCGCAAGACCCAAAAAGAGTCTGTAACCGGAAATCAATATATAATTATCCTGCAAATTCAATCAGGTATCTTTTTTATTTCAGCGAGGAGGGGAAATTGAAAATGTCAAAGACGTTATTTAAAATTGTTAGCATAATCGCTTGCACGCTCTTGTATATAGGTTGTGCTCATGAACAAGAAGCCGTCCAGCCGTCTCCCAGGCTTGACGATGGTTACGGAAGGGCTTCCATGTCTTTTCCCACCGGAATTGAGGCCACCAGTAACATCCGGTTGGATAAACGTTTCCCCAGGCGGGTGCATAGCGGGCAGGCATACCAGTACACCATCGACGTAACGAACCTAACTCAACTGGATCTCGAAAACGTCAATATCGTCGAAACCTTTCCATCCAGCTTTCAGGTGATTTCCACGGAACCCGCTATTTATGACACTTCCGGGGACAAGGTTGCCTGGGCTTTGGGCAAACTTGAAAAAGGCGGCACCCGAACCATCATCGTAAAAGGCGTCGCCAAAGACACCAGCGACGTCCCTTGCTGTACGGAAGCCAATTTTAAAGTTCCGGCCCTGTGCCTGAACACCACCGTTGTGGATTCCGGATTGCAACTCGCCATGTCCGCCCCGAACCAAAAGGTTCTGTGCGACGCCATTCCGTTGAATTATACCGTCAAGAACACGGGGCAATCGAACCTGAGAAACGTTGTGGTCCAATCGACCTTGCCCTCCTCCGTCACCACGGCGCAAGGAGGCCAAACCGTCAATATCGACGTAGGACCCTTGGGGCCGGGCGAGACAAAAACCGTTTCTTCCGACGTCCAGGCAAAATCAGCGGGTAACTTTTCCTTTTCCTCCACCGCCAAAGCCTATCCCTCTTTGCTGTTTCAAGGCGGGGACGCGGAAAATGCGAATATCACCGCTTCATCTGAAACGGTCGCGACGCAGGTTGTCCAGCCGCAATTATCCATCCAGTCTACCGGGTCGACCGACAAACAATACGTCGGACGAAACGTCAATTTTGATTTTGACGTGTCAAACACGGGCGACGCCAATGCTGAGTCGACGGTCGTCACAGCTTCGATTCCAGCCAACACCTCGTTCCAGTCCGCAAGCGCGGGAGGAACTGCGGTGAGCGGCAATACGGTTTCCTGGGATCTGGGCGCCTTAGGGGCGAACCAATCGAAGAGCGTCAGCATGGTTCTAAGCGCATTAGCCGCCGGCACCGCCGCTACAACGGCGCAAGCCAACGCTCAATGCGCAAGAGCGGTGACGGCTTCAGCCGATAGACCTTTGGTCGGGGTTGCAGCGTTGCTTCTCGAATTGATCGACGTATCCGATCCGCTGGAAGTTGGGCAATCCACTCAGTACCAAATCCAGGTCACCAATCAGGGCAACGCCATGGCCACCAACGTCCAATTAACGGGGGCGTTCGAGGATATGAGCTATGTCACGTCCGGCGGTCACACCACGATTTCTCATTCCGGAAGAGATCTGACTTTTGGAGGATTTTCGTTGGCTCCGAAAGAAGTTGCCTCCTGGAGCGTTACCTTGAAAGCAACCGGAGTGGGGGACCATCGATTCAGGTTGATCATGAACAGCGATCAACTTACTCGTTCGGTTGAAGAAACGGAGTCGACGACGGTTTATTAAGCGTCTCTGTTCTTAACATAAGTTCCATTCGGCTCGGGAACCCAAAGGATTTAAATTCCTCTGGGTTCCCGGGCTTTTTTTTTGCAAGTTCCGTTCGTGTCCAGGTGGCCGTCGCGGGTCAGAACACTCAAACCTGGAAGTATGTTGGCGCGCAATTTCCATCGTTGACAGCCTAGCGCTTCTTGGTTAGGGTGTTCTTGCATAGCAAGCAATTTGCAATTCCATCCTTCCGTTGCCCTTTGATGATATTGAAACGCTCCATAAAAATCCTGGGAAAATATTTTTTCATCCCGTGCGTTCTCCTGGCATTATCCGCCTGCGGCGCTCCACAAAACTCTATCGAATCGATCAAGGCCGAATACGAATCCTCCCCGGAATACGCCGTCATCCTCAACGATATGGAAGAGGAAGGTAATTTCTTCCCGACTTACTTCCATCAATATCGGGTTGATATCGGCGACCAGAAAATCATGAAACCCCCCGTCGAGGTAGACGAAAGTTTTTACCGCCAAAATGAAAATTTTCTGGGCATGGTTCTGGCGGCCAAAACCGACGACGGTAAAAGTTACAACACGCCCTTTCCGCCCGGCTACCAATACGTGGGCAATTCCCAATACGGGCATTGGCAACAGGGAAACGGCGGAAGTTTCTGGGCGTTTTACGGTAAATACGCCATGATGTCCAACCTCATGGGCTGGGCCGGCGGCGGCCTGCGCCGCAACCATTACGACGGCTGGGGCTCAAGCATGGCCTCGAATCGGCCTTACTACGGACCCAACAACCAATACGGCACCAAAGGCTCTTTTACGCAAAAGGCCAAGCCCGCTTTTTACGCCAAACGAAAAGCCCGCAAGGCGCGCTCGTCGAGCCGCTTTCAGGATAAAATCAAACGCAGGACCGGACGCAGTAAAAACAACTTCCGCAGTCGCGGTTTCAGCTTTGGAAAATAATCATGTGGCTTGATCAACTCATCACCGGTATCGTTTTTCTTTTGTCCTCGATGGTCGTGTTCCTCGTCGGGCACAAGGCCTTTTCTATTTGCCGCAAGGATTACAATATCCAGAACGAGCTGGTGGAAAAGGACAATGCCGCCTTCGCGCTGACGCTCTGCGGCTATTACCTCGGATTGATCTTCGCCATCGGCGGCGTCGTTTCCGGCCCGTCGCACGGGCTTGCCGAGGACCTTATCGACATGGCCGTATACGGTCTGCTCGCTATCCTGCTTCTCAACGTTTCGGCGCTGATCAACGACCGTTTCATCCTCTCCGAATTTCAGATTCACAAGGAAATCCTTGAAGACCAGAATTGCGGAACCGGCGTGGTGGAATTCGCCGTATTCGTCGCGTCCGGACTCAACATCTTCGGAGCCGTTAGCGGAGACGGCGGAGACGTCACCACCGCGCTTGGATTCTGGGCGGCGGGCCAGTTGACCCTGGTTATCATCGCGCGCTATTACAATATGACGGTCAGTTACAACGTTCACGAGCACATCGAAAAAGACAACGTCGCCGTCGGCGTCGGGTTTGCCGGGGCCATCCTCGCGGTGGGCAATTTATTGCGCGCCGCGTCTTCGGGAGATTTCGTTTCCTGGCAGGAAAACATGCTCGAGTTCGCGGGCTTCCTCGTCATCGCGCTGATCCTGCTTCCGGTAATGCGGGCGGTCACAGACCGCATCCTGCTCCCCGGCCGCAGTCTGGCGGACGAGTTGGTCAACCAGGAAAAACCCAACCTGGGTGCGGCGTTCATGGAAGCCGCCTCCTACGTCGGCGCGTCCTTCCTCATCACCTGGTGCGTCTGACCAGTCCGGGTCCGTAAACATGGAACCGGCAAAGACCGAAACGCCTCGTCCCCCCTCCCCGCTCAGCCGGACTCTCAAGCTCTGCCTGTTCGCCACCGGTTGCGCCGCCATCGTCACCGAATACACGCTCGCCACCCTCGCCAGCTACCTGCTCGGCAACGCAATATTCCAATGGACCGCTGTCATTTCCCTCATGCTCTTCGCCATGGGACTGGGCAGTCGCATGAGCCGTAAACTGATCGGCTTCCTGCTTGACCGCTACGTTATCACCGAAATCTGCCTTTCCCTGCTGTGCGCCTTTTCGGCAATTTTCTGCTACTGGGTTTCCGCCTACACGCAGAACACGAACCTGATCATCTACGCCGTCTCCTGTCTGGTCGGGTTTTTCATCGGACTGGAAATCCCGCTCATCACCCGCATCAACGACGACTACGAACCCCTGCGCGTCAACATCTCGTCGGTGATGGAATTTGATTTCTACGGCGCCCTTGCGGGAGGCGGATTGTTCGCCTTCGTCTTGTTGCCTTTTCTCGGACTCACCTACACGCCTATATTACTGGGCGCCATCAACCTGGCGGTCGCCACGTTGATCCTCTGGAAGTTTTCTAATCTCCTGAAATGGCCGAAACATTTACGCCGGGCATTCGCCGCGTCATTGGCGGTTATTATTCTCGCCGGAGCCGTCGCCAAACCCATCGTCCTGTTCGGCGAGCAAAGCAAGTACAAAGATAAAATCGTTTACGAAGAACAAACCCGTTACCAGAAAATCGTGATCACGCAATGGAAGGACGACTACTGGTTGTTCCTCAACGGCGGAACGCAGTTCAGCACTTACGACGAGGAGCGTTACCACGAACCGCTCGTGCATCCCGCGCTCGGTCTTGTGAAGGAACGCGAAGACGTTTTGGTGTTGGGCGGCGGAGACGGCCTGGCCGCGCGCGAGTTGTTGAAGTATCCGGACGTCAAACGGATCACGCTTGTCGACCTCGACCCGGCTATGACGCGCCTGGCGCAAACCCACGAAATATTGCTCGCCGCCAACCATGGCGCCTTGAACGACCCGCGCGTTACCGTTGTCAATCAGGACGCCTACAAATTCGTCCGCGAAGATTCGCGCCTTTACGACGCCATCGTCGTCGACCTGCCCGACCCTAAAACGGCCGCGCTCTCCCTGCTCTATTCGGTAGGATTTTACAAGACGCTGAATAAACATTTGAAACCCTACGGCGCCGTGGTCACGCAAAGCGCCAGTCCGCTCTACGCGCCCGACGCCTTTCTCTGCATCAAAAAGAGTTTGCAGGCGGCGGGGTTCAGCGTGCTACCCTACCAGAATTCCATTCCCACCATGGGGCGTTGGGGCTGGAACATAGGCGTGCGAAGCGAGGTTATGAATCCAAAAAAACTGAAGGACGAAGCGACGGGGCTGGAGTTTAAAAATCTGGAGACGCGATTCCTCAACCGCGACGCGATGATCTCGATGGCGCATTTCGGCAAGGGCCTGTTCGAGCGCGA
>JAJDBB010000090.1 GCA_029261555.1 Nitrospinaceae bacterium
AGATCGGTTTGTCGACGGAAGATTCTCAAGATCTGGATCTGATCAACGATCTGCTATGGGTGATGAAAGACGGGCATGGGGATTTCACTCTCGTCTTCCGCCGTCTCTCCCAAGCCGTGCGCGGTGATAACGACGCGGTACAAAACCTGTTTGAACAGTCTGGAGCCTTCGACGTCTGGGCTCGACGTTGGCGGAAGCGCCTGGAAAAGGATGGAGTTGTAGCGGAGATTAACGCGCAGGCAATGGACCGGGTAAATCCGATCTATATCCCACGAAACTATAAGGTCGAAGAAGCCCTTGCCGCCGCAGTCGATCAGAAAGACATGACGCCCTTCTCGAAATTGCTAGCTGTTTTGAGCCATCCATTCGACGAGGTCGCCGGAAACGAAGCCTATGCCGAGCCGGCGGCAGTAACGGATAGACACTACAAGACGTTCTGCGGAACCTGATTGTTGACGCTTGTTTCCCGCCAGAGAAGTTTAGAGAATTAAGGGACCAGGCTTCTAAGGCAAATTTATTCAATCTTCGGCAAGCTCTTCGGCAAGTTCGATAATCAGATTGAGAGCGCCTATTACCTCCAGGATACAATTTTCTCCTTCATCTTCCTCGTGTTCAATTTGTTTAAGCCACTCTTCATAGCCGCTTTGTTGTAAAACAGTTTTGGTTAGCCGCCCATCTTCCATGACCCCATCTATTTTTCTGAAGCAAAACAGATCCGTTTTGGCCTGGACAATGATATCTTCGTAACTCTCAGGGAATTGAATAGCCTTAAAGGTTTGGGCCGTTTTAGGTAATTGTTCGGAGAGCTCAACCAAAATCGAGTTTGCTTTCATATCTATTGCCGTTCCGTTTTAGATTTATTTTTATTAATTTTATGAACCTCTTAATGTCATAACCTTTTGGAGAGGGTCAAACCCAAATACACTGTTTTTCAAACAACGGCGATTCGATCACAAATCGTCGCCCTGCGGGTCCAACATGATAAACCCGGCGAGGGCGTCGACAATTTCCATCAGGTCGACAGCGGCTTCGACTCCGACAATTCCCAAATGAACCGTTCCGCCGACTTCTGTGAACCCGCGTTGCCCGCCGCCCGTGTAGGCCGGCCCGGCGCCAAATGTCAGCACCTCCGATTCGGAATAAAGCAAGCCGTAACGTGGGAATACCATCCCCCCGCCCTTGCCCAATCCGGCGCGCACGGAAACGTAATTTTCAAACCCCGCCTGAACAAACTTGGTGGCTCGGAGGTTGAGTCCGAAGCCCGGACCCGCCGCCACGTTCAATCGAAATATATCCAGCACGTCCAGTACCCGGTTCACGGGATACAGCAGAACGGTTTTCGCGACGGCCGCGCCGGAGGAGCCTTCGTCCGCAGACTCGTCTCCCGCGCCGGAACCCAGGGAACCCGCGCACCCCAGGAAAACGCTGGTTAACAAAATCATTAAAAATATTCCGGCAATTTTGAAAGACATGGTGCGTTTGGAAATCACGGTTTCTCCTTTTGCAAGTCGGGACGCAATAAGAAATTGATTTATTGCAGTTCTATTTCCACAGTTTTTTGATTATATTAAAAAGAACGCTGAACCGAAACAAAAACCAACGAGGACTAAGAAATGGAAATCAAAGGCGCCGGAGGTTCCGAGGGCGGCATTGGCGAATTTTTCATTGGACTGATAATGATGATCGCCGGTGGATATTTGTTTTTGAACTCGATCACCGTTTCGCAACAGTTTTCATTTGGAATGGGTCTTTACCGTTTCGGAGGCTTTAGCATCACAAGCGGCATGGTCATGGTCCCGTTCATTTTTGGCGTGGGAATCGTTTTTTACAACTCAAAAAATCCGCTAGGATGGTTGTTGTCCGGCGGATCGTTAGTCGCCCTATCGTTTGGCGTGATCGCAGGAATCAATTTCCATTTTCGCCACATGTCGGCGTTCGATCTGATCGTCATCCTGGTTTTGCTGGTCGGCGGAATCGGACTGTTTCTAAAATCTCTCCGCACCGGCGGCTAACCCGGCCAGCGTGACGCTGGACTCAGTAGGGCGTCTTATACGGGAAATGTACGCGCCTTGTTAGGTTTGCAAATTAAAAACGTTGCCTCCAGGCGCTTGCCTGGCCAGCGTGACGCTGGACCCAGTAGGCGCATCTTATACGAGAAATGTACGCGCCTTGTTAGATTTGCAAATCAAACTTTTCCACGGGCGTTGCCCGGCCCGAATGACAAAAATATTTATAAATAAATACGGAATGGGATGGGCGAAAGCTCTGATCCTGTTTGCGGTTTTATCGACGGCGATTCCCGCGCAGGCGGATCCTCTCCACGAAGCTGTGCGCGCTGGAGACTTGCCAGCCGTTAAAGCGGCGCTGGCCAAAGGCGCCAATGTCAACTCCCCAGGGGTCAGAAATTTTTCTCCGCTGGACGTCGCGGCGTTTGACGGGCGGGAAGAGATGGTCCGGCTATTGTTAAAAAACGGGGCGAAAATAAGGAAAAGTTTCCGTGCCTCTCCATTGCACTGGGCGGCGGCTAGAAATCATCTATCCATCGTTCAACTCCTGCTGGACGTGGGCGCCGACGCGGGCGCCGCGACGAAAAACGGTTACACGCCCCTGCATTGGGCCGCCAACCGCGGCCATGTAAAAGCCGCGGAGCTGTTGCTCGCCCGAGGCGCGGACATTCACAGCCGGGCCGCCAACGGGTTCGTGCCGTTGCACTCGGCGGCGACGTGGGATCGTCTTGAGATGGTCAAAACCCTTGCGGCTTCGGGAGCCGACCTGAACGCCCAGGACGCCTTGGGAAGAACGCCACTGCATCTGGCCGAAAACCGGCTGGAACTGGTCAAAGCTCTGGTTGACCTTGAACCGGATTTAAATCGGGCGGACGCCAACGGAAGGACTCCCTTGCATTGGGCCGCCATACGCGGTCAGTCGGCTCTCGCCGATCTCTTGACGGCCCGGGGCGCGAACGTCGACGCGGCGACGCTCGACGGATTGACTCCTCTGCATTGGTCGGCCGTTCTGGGAAAAACGAAGACGGGCAAGGTGTTGATTGATCGTGGAGCAAACCTGACAACTCGCACGGTTCAAGGCGACGCGCCTTTGGACTGGGCTTTGAGAAACAACCGAAAATCTGTGGCGCAACTTCTTGTGCAACACGGCGTCGACGTCAACGAAGTTCTTGACGACGGGAACACCCGCTTGCACCGTTCCGTTCTGAATCAAAAAGACCACGAGGTGGAACTACTGTTAATTTTAGGCGCCCGGGTTAGCGTTAAAAACCGCGATGGATGGACTCCGATATTTCTGATAGGCGAAAATGAAACCGTCGCCAACAAGCTGGTGGCTCTGGGCGCCGAGATCAACTCAAAAAATGACAAGGGAAGAACGCCGCTTTTTTACTCGATCCAAAGAGGAAGCCTCAAGGAAACGTTGATCCTGTTCGACCTGGGCGCCAACCTGAACGAAAAGGACGCCGAAGGAAAATCTTCTCTGCATTTTTTGCCCGCTGAAAAATATCCGGAACTCGCCGAATTTTTGATCCATAACGGAGCCAATGTGGAAGCGGCGGACAATGAAGGAAACACCCCTTTGCATCTGGCCGCGAGGGAGAATCTTGCCGAGCGCGTCAAAGCCTTGTTGGACCTGGGAGCGCGCGCGACATTGAAAAACAAAGAAGGTAAGACTCCTCTGAACCTGGCGCGGGAGCTTGGATTTCACAAAACCGTTCGCGTTCTTGAAAGTCCGGAGCAACCTTGATGTAGATTTTCTTTAACTGTTGAACAGGGGACGAGCCATGAAAATCAGGATATGGATATACGCTCTGTGTATTTTGTTTCTAGCGAGTCCGGCGGCAGGCAAAATTTACAAGTGGAAGGACGATAACGGAAAAACGCACTTCACAGACAATCCGGGCAAAATCCCTAAAAAGTTTCGGGAAAACTTAAATGTCGTTCCGGACGCTCCGGCTCCGGTTAAAACCCCTCCACGGACGCCATTTCAATATAAAAAGAATGTCGACGCTTTGAATCCAGACGACGAATCCTCGCCGGACGACTCCAGATTGCTGGATGAAATCAACAAGAGGATTAAAAAAGCAGATAAAGACATCAAGAAATTAAAGGAGGGTTTGAAACAAGAAAAGGACCGAAAGGCAAAGTTTAAAAGAGGACTGGCCCAGGCCAGCGACAAAGTATTTTATGGACGCATTGATAAAAGAATTAAAAAATACCAGGATCAACTGAAAGAGTTCGACGCTTATAAAAGGAAGCTGTTAAAACAAAAACGGGAACTGAATTGACCCTCAAATTCAGCTATGAATTCTTCCGAAAAGTTAGCGACGAAAAAGATCCCCGGGACCGTTTACGTTTTAGGCTGGATCAGCCTGTTTTCCGACGTCTCAAGCGAAATGATTTATCCGCTCATCCCTCTTTTTCTTACCAGCGTCCTGGGGCGAGGGGCCTTTGCGCTGGGAATCATCGAAGGAATTGCCGAAGCCACTGCGTCCACCTTTAAAGTCGTTTCCGGAATCTGGGCGGATAAAACCCGGCGCCGCAAACCGTTCATCCTGGCGGGCTACGGTTTGGCGGGTTTGGCCCGGCCCTTGATCGGACTGGCCGGCCACTGGGTCGCCGTTCTAGGGTTGAGATTTACCGACCGGGTGGGAAAAGGAATCCGCACCTCTCCGCGAGACGCGCTGATCGCAGACGTTGCGGCTCCGGAACAGTTGGGCGCCGCCTACGGCGTTCAGCGTTCCATGGATCACGCCGGGGCGGTGATGGGTCCCCTAATCGCCGGTGGACTTTTAATGTTCATGGATTTTACGCTACGGCAGGTTTTCCTTCTGGCCGCGGTTCCCGCTTTATTGTGTTTTTGCGTCGCGGCATTCGGCCTCAAAGAACCGCCCGCTCCCAAGGCAAACCCTTCTGCCCGCCCCATTGGTTTGACCGGCTGGAATCGCCTGAGCAAAGATTTCAAATTTTTCTTGCTGACGGTATTTGTTTTTACTCTGGGGAATTCCACCGACGCCTTTTTGATCCTGCGGCTCACCGAAGTGGGCGTCTCGGCGGGATGGCTAGCCGTGCTCTGGTCTGTCCACCATATCGTCAAAATGATATCCGCCTATTACGGGGGAATTTTATCGGACAAGATCGGGCACCGGGTTCAACTGGGCCTCGGATGGACGGTGTACGCGCTGATCTATTTTTCTTTCGCGGCGGTCGACTCGCCGGAAGGGCTGGTCGGAGTGTTCATCGCCTATGGATTGTATTTCGGATTTGTCGAGCCTTCGGAAAAAGCGCTGGTCGCCCAACTGGCGCCGTCGGAATTAAGAGGCTCCGCGTTCGGTTATTTCCATTTTATCGTGGGGCTGGGCGCCTTGCCCGCCAGTTTGGTCTTTGGAATCATCTGGAAAAACTGGGGAGCGTCGGCGGCTTTTTCAACAGGCGCGGCGTTGGCGTTGGGAGCCTGCGTAATGCTGGTTTTTTCCAAGCAAGCGCCCCGCTGCTCGCCGCAGGGGCAGTAGGCGCCAGGCAAGCGCCTGGAGGCAGTAGGCGAATCTCTTTTGATAAGTTATTCGCGAGGGTGGTTTTGCAACTCGAATGTGGTAACGAAAGTTCGAGAGGTTGAACGCCTGGTTTATAAAGAAACTTTCCAATCGCCAACCATCAGGTCCAGCGGCACGCTGGCCGGGCGTTGCCCGGCTTATTTTTTAAAATGCGCGTTGCACTTGCCTTCCAACTCCCCGTCGATGATCAAGCCGCAAAGGTTGCTTTGTTCCCGGACTACAGCGTAACAGTAAAGTTGCTTGTCCTTGTGCTTGATGAGCGTGCAGTAATAATAGCTGTGATCCTTGTTCTGGTAGCGATTCTTATTCTCCGTGTCCAACGGGCTGGTCGCCCGACACAGATTCATCGCGTCAGCTTCTTTGATTGCGTCGCATTTTTGTTCCACCGAGGTTTTTGGGGCGACATAATCCTTGGAGGCCGTATCAATTTTCGGATCGACCGGGCGGGTGGAAACCCTTTCGCTGGCGAAGAGGGGCGAGCCGCCTAAAAATAAAATCAACAAGACAAGCATTGTCGTTGAGCACGCTTTAATCATCTCTGGCTCCTTCGGTTAAATTATCCTCGGGAAAAATTAGCTGACTGCTTTTGACCGACTTTAGTCCCGGACAGTTTTCGGCCCGTCCTTTTACTCGCTATTATTATTCCAGACAATAACGGCGCAATGCCATTAATTTTCATTCATTAAGCCAGACAAACGCCTGCCAGCTCGACGCTGGACTCAGCGGGTGGCGATTGTCTGCTCGCCACAGGGGCAATGGGCGCCGTTTATACGGAAAATGCCAGGCCACAGTGAATATGCAAATCAAACCGCTGGCCCCGGCGCCTTCGCCGCCACTCGCCGTGGGGGCAGGGTCTGAGTTGCAAGCTCACCACGGCGTGTAGCTTCCCCGTTCAAGTTACGCCTGCTGGCCCCGGCGCCTTCGCCGCCACTCGCCGTGGGGGCAGGGTCTGAGTTGCAAGCTCACCACGGCGTGTAGCTTCCCCGTTCAAGTTACG
>JAJDBB010000091.1 GCA_029261555.1 Nitrospinaceae bacterium
CACGCTAAAGTTCGACGGGGTGGCGTCTTTGGTGGACGCGCAAAACTTCCGCAAGCAGTTAGAGGAAATCGACGTCGCCTGGGAGCAGACGGCGTTTGCCAACGCGATTTTGATCAACAAGACCGACCTCGTCGAGCCTGACGAGTTGGAAAAAATCGAATCCCTGGTGCGGCAGATCAATCCCACCGCAAAAATTTTTCGCACACAGAATGCGCGGGTCGATCTGGATCAAATTTTAGACCTGGGCGGCTTCGAGCTGGACCCGGACAAAGAGTTCGACATGGACCGTCCGACGGACCTGCCGAGATCGGACGCGGCGGCCCTTCCCGTGGAATCCGTCAGCCTCAGCCTGCCGGGCAATATAGACTTGCCCCGGTTCCAGATGTGGTTGCAGATGCTGGGAATCATGGCGGGGATGGACGTGATGCGCGCTAAAGGGATGTTGAGCCTGGCCGACTCGCCCGACCGCTGGATTTTCCAAAGCGTCTATATGATGTTTGACGCGAAGGCGCAAAAACCCTGGGGCGCCGACGCCAGGGAAAACCGGTTTGTTTTTATCGGAAGAAATCTGGACCGGGAAAATCTGGAAGCGGGACTCCGCGATTTATTAGAAAACTGACCGGCGAAGGCGCCGGGGTAGCCCCCGGAGGCAGTTAAAGAAGAATATTCAAAGGCAAACTATTACCTGCGGCGGTTGCGCCGCAAGAAAAACCGATCCATTAAATTTCTTAAAGGAGGAATCACCCCAACCCTCTTTGCAAGAGGGGGTTAAGAACCGTCTTCCAACTCGTCGATCCATCCGCGAATTTCGTCCGCCTTTTTATGGTTGCGCAGTTCGCGGAACAAGACTTCCGACTGCTTCCAATACTCCAACGCCTCGTTGTTCTTTCCCCGTTGTTTTTTTATTCGACCCAAGGCGCCGTATTGGTGGGCCATGCCTTCCTTGAACCCAAGTGCTTCGTCAATCTCCAGTGCTTTGTTGTAGAACTCCTCGGCCTTATCCAAATCACCGCGCCTTTGATAAATATTCCCCAAGTTAGCGTAATTGCCGGCCATTCCTCCGGGTTCTTTGCTGATTTCCAGCCCTTTTTTGTAGAACTCCTCGGCCTTATCTAAATCCCCGCGCCCTAGATAAATATTCCCCAGGTTGCAGTATTGGATGGCCATGCCTTCCTTGCGTCCAAGTGCTTCGTCAATCTCCAGCGTTTTGTTGTGGAACTCCTCGGCCTTATCCAAATCTCCGCGCCTTTGATAAATACTCCCCAGGTTGCCGTATTGGATGGCCATGCCTTCCTTGCGGCCAAGTGCTTCGTCAATCTCCAGTGCTTTTTTGTAGAACTCCTCGGCCTTATCCAAATCCCCGCGCCTTTGATAAATACTCCCCAGGTTGCCAAAAGCAACCGCTTTAAATTGCATATCTTTGGTTTTTTCGGCAATGGTCATGACGTGGTTATACGATTCGATGGCGGCATCCAGTTCTCCAATGCGTTCTTGCAAGAGGCCCAGCATATTCCAACCGCTTGGATCGTTGGGATCTAGTTCTACGGCTTGTTTGTAGGCTTTGAAGGCAGGTTCAGTATCGTGGAGAAAGGCGAGGGCGCCGAGGTTGCGCGCGGTTACGGCGGCTTTCTGATTCGCCGACGGTCCTTCGGCTTTTTCCTCTTCCAGCAGTTTGCTAAAGATATTTTCAGCCGGCTGGGTTTTTCCTTCAGCTAGTTGTTTCATCGCATCGTTTATCCCAGCGGGTGGATGGGGCGACTGGTGTTTTTGTATTAGCTCCTCAACCGTTTGGCTTAACTGTTCTTTATATTCATTACTCTTATCAAGGTCGGAACGAAGAGACTTATTTTCTGAAATTAAATGATCTATTAGTTTATTTTTATCCAAATCTGGAGTTTTAGATAGCCTAAGTATAGAGTCTCTGAAAATAACCAAGATACTTAGTAGGCCTAATACCCCAGCAATTAGAAGGTTATTATTAACTATCCATTCAGCCATGTTTAAAACCAGAAAAACAAGTTTTCGGATGGGTGATATTGTAAATTTTCTGGCGGGAAAAGGGAAGAGCGGCAGAAGCGGATTCTTTGGCTCCCTCTTGCAAAGAGGGTTGGGGTGATTCCTCCTTTAAGAAATTTAATGGATTGGTTTTGCTTTTTGAGTTTTGTGGAAGCCGGAGCCAGGAACCCCGCAAGAAAGCAAAATTAAACCATTGAAGTTTTTAGCAGAAAAATCCTCCCAGCCCCCTTTGCAAGGGGGAGCCTACGTGCTTCCGTTTGTTTATAGGTCGGTTTTTCTTTGTTGAAAATTTTGCGCCCGCGCCCCGTCGGTGGGAAAATACCTCATGCCAAAAGACCGACTTCCACCGCACATCCCCTACAACAAATCCCTGAGCGAAAAAGCGCGTGAACTTAGAATCCGTCCCACCCCGCCGGAAAAATTATTCTGGAATGCCTTGAGGTCAATGCCCTGGTATCCGGACTTCAAATTCAACCGGCAAAAACCGTTGGGGAATTACATCGTTGATTTTTATTGCCATCAATTGCGGTTGGTTGTCGAAATCGACGGGGACAGTCATTGGGAGGATAAGGAAATCGCTCGCGACAAAATCCGGACGGCGTTTTTGGAGTCGCATGGGTTGACGGTGTTGCGCTTCGCCAATCGCGATGTAACGTCAAGGATCAATGGGGTGATGTTGCAGTTGGAAGAATTTGTGGAGATGCAAAAATAGAAAACTAACCATTGAAGTTTTTAGCAGAAGAATCCCCCCAGCCCCCTTTGCAAGGGGGAGCCGGGCAACCGCCTATCCGTGTCCATCTGTGTTCGTCGGTGGTTTCTTTTTTTATCTGGCCTTGGGTGGTATGATGGCGCGAACTTGAATTTTGGAAAGGATGTTTAATGAACGATGAATCTAAAAAGGTCGTCAATATCGCCGTCATGACGGTGTCCGACACGCGCACGGAGGCGGACGACAAGTCCGGTGACACGTTGGTGGAGCGCATCGAAGCCGCCGGTCACCATCTGGTGGAAAAACGCATCGTGGTCGACGAAATTGCGCAGATCCAGACGGCGCTCAAGCAGTGGGTCTCCGATTCGAGAATCGACGTCGTCGTTGCCACGGGCGGTACGGGGGTGACGGGGCGCGACGTGACGCCGGAGGCTTTCGAGGCCTTGTACGATAAACCCATCCCCGGATTCGGCGAGTTGTTTCGCATGCTGAGCTACGAGGGTATCAAAACGTCGACCATGCAATCGCGCGCCACGGGCGGCGTGGCCAACGGGACGTTCCTGTTCGCTCTGCCGGGTTCCACCGGCGCCTGCAAGGACGCCTGGGATAAAATCCTCGTTCACCAACTGGACAGCACAAACAAGCCCTGCAACCTGGCGCAACTCATGCCGCGTTTATTAGAGAAGTAACTGGCGCCCCAGGCAAGCGCCTGGGGGCAAGTATTAAGTCATTGCGAGGAGTGAAACGACGAAGCAATCCAGCGCTTCTGGATCGCCGCGCTCCTTGCAGTCGCTCGCGATGACGGGTCTTGGGCTAGCAACGCCCGGTGGTAGAGTTCGAGATGCAAGCTCACTGAAACCTGAACCATTTCCCTTAAACGTTACACTAACTGCCTCCGGGGGCTTCCCCGGCCTTTCATGGAAACTTTCGAATACGACGTCGACCTGGAATGCGAGAAGAAACGTTTGGACGTGTTTCTTACCGAGACCCAGGGCGAGATCACCCGTTCGCATATCAAAAAGCTCATCGAGTCGGAATGCGCGACGGTGAACGGCCAACCGGGCAAGTCTTCCTACCGCCTGCGGCTGGGGGACCATGTTTGCCTACAGGTTCCGGACCCGGTTCCGCTGGACCTTGAGGCGGAGGATATTCCGCTCGATATTATTTTCGAGGACGAGCATTTGCTGGCGGTGAACAAAACGGCGGGCATGACGGTGCATCCGGCGCCGGGGAATTTGAACGGCACGCTGGTGAACGCTTTGTTGTTCCACTGCCATGATCTGCGCGGGATTGGCGGGGTGGAGCGTCCGGGGATCGTGCATCGGCTGGACAAGGACACGTCGGGCTCAATCGTGGTCGCCAAGACTGAGTTGGCGCATCGCTCGCTGTCCGAGCAATTCAAGGATCGCACGGTTCGGAAAATTTATCTGGCGCTGGCGCGCGGCGTGGTGAAGGAATCGGTGGGAACAATGACGGGCGCGATTGGACGGCATCGGGCGGACCGGAAAAAGATGTCGGTTCATCCCGAGGGCGGACGGGAAGCGGAGACGCGCTTTGAGGTGATCCGGCGTTTCGAAAAGTTCACTTATTTGCGTCTGCTCCCAAAAACGGGACGGACGCATCAGATTCGCGTACACGTGGCGGCAATGGGACATCCGATACTGGGCGACGAGTTGTACGGCGGCAAGTCGTATGGATTAAAAAAAATGCCTCGCCAAGCCCTGCATGCGCATCGTTTGAGCCTGACGCATCCCCATTCCGGGGAGACGCTGGAGCTAGAGTCTCCTTTAGCCGCGGATATGTCAAATTACCTTGAGACATACTCCGAAGCCGAAGGTAAATGATCGCTCGGGAATACAAATAAAAATGAGAACAGCTATCAATAACCAAAAACCCAGATGAAGGTTGATTACCGCTAACCCTTTTGGGCCAAAATCTGGAAAAACCAGTAGGGACGCTGTGGATAACTTGTTAATAACCCCCGAGCTACAGATTTTTAATTAAATTGGTACGAAACGGCTCTAAATTTATCATTTTGATAAAACCTGTAAAGACATACTTTATAAAGGGTTAAATTTTTATGCTGAATTTTTAATCTGGTATGGAGTTTAAATTGGAGCAGTGGTGTTTTATCCACAACTGTCAAGGCTTCCGGGCTGGATGGACCGGATTAGTTTATAATCTAGGGCTTTTTGAGGAGGCGGAATTTCTATCGTCCGGGACAGGCAGTGTTGGCAACGGTAAGCTGAGGGCTAATCATTTTTCTAAATAAAACCCGTAAAATGTACTGGATAAAAGCCGCCCCCGGAGCGTTGAGATTTTGACGGCGGGGAAGTCCGCGCCAGCCAAAAGCTATTCGGGATCATACTTTTGAGCGAGGGTTGCGCCTGAAAATCAAGCGTTTTTTTTTAATTAAAATATTAAGCCATAGAGCCGTTTTATAATGATAGACCGAAGATTGGTGTCGGGATTTAGCTGGTGGTTGTTTTTATTGGTTTTAGGGATTTCCATCCTCGGCGTCTTTATAATTTACAGCGCCAACCATGGCCGCCCGGAAGAATTTTTCCGCACCCTCTACGTCAAGCAGATTTATTGGATTATATACGGGCTGGGGGTCATGGCCTTCGTGGCTGCTGTGGATTATTCCTGGCTCAACCGCTACGCCTATGTCATATACGCCCTCACCCTGGCCGCGCTCGCCGGGGTCTTGCTGTTTGGGACGGTGGCTTCCGGCGCGCGCCGCTGGCTCCAGATCGGTCCTTTACATTTACAGGTTTCCGAGTTCGCCAAGTATTCGCTGATCATCTTCCTCGCCAAATATTTTGAGGCGGGGAAGCCTCAGGGCGAGTACCGGCTAAGGGATTTCATTGTCCCGGGAGCGTTTACCGCGATTCTGGCGCTGTTGGTTGCCGTTCAGCCCGATCTGGGAACGGCGCTGATGATCCTGTTCATTTACCTGGTTTTTGTTTTTGCCGTTGAGATCAACCGAAAAACCCTGCTACGCCTCGCGTTCTCCGGCGTTTTGTTGGCGCCGACGCTGTGGTTGTTTTTGAAAGATTACCAAAAACAGCGCCTCCTGACCCTGTTCAACCCGGAACTCGACCCGCTGGGCGCCGGGTACCACGCCATTCAATCGAAAATCGCTATTGGATCCGGGGGGTTCTGGGGCAAGGGCCTGCTCGCCGGGACTCAGAGCCGGTTGAATTTCTTGCCGGAAAAACACACCGATTTCATATTTTCAGTCTACGCGGAGGAGATGGGTTTCATCGGCGCCCTGGTCTTGCTCATGTTGTATCTGGCGCTCGTGCTGAAAGGATTTTGGATCGCGCAACGCGCCCGCGACCGGTTTGGCCTGTTCATCGGGCTGGGGGCGACCTGCGTTCTTCTGTTCTACATTGTCTACAATATTGGCATGACGCTGGGAATGTTCCCCATCACCGGAGTCCCGCTTCCCTTCCTAAGCTATGGCGGATCGTCGCTGGTGGCCAACTTCATCGGCGTCGGGTTACTGCTGAACATCGAGATGCGCCGGACGATAAGATGACCGGGCATTTCAATAAGCTGGACTGATCCTGATTCCAAAATCCCGGTTTAGAAAAACAGACTACGTTTGTAAGCAAACGGGATTAAACGACACCAATGCACAGATAGTTCGAATTATAAATCCCACTAGGAGAACTCTGATGCATAGACATACGAAAAACCTGACCGCAGGTCTCGTCATAACATTGATGGTTTGCATTTCAGCGCTTGGTATGCCGTCCACGAGCCAGGCTGAGGAAAAGACCTTGTACCAACGCCTCGGCGGCTACGATGCTATTAGCGCGGTCGTCAATGAGTTTGCCGACCGTCTTTTTTCGGACAAGAAACTAGCGCCCTTTTTTGGCGCTTTGAGCACGGACTCGAAGGATAAATTTAAACAACTCAATACCCTGCTAGTCTGCTCCGCTACCGGAGGGCCTTGCCTTTATTTGGGACGCGAGATGGCGGTTTCGCATCAGGGTATGGGCGTCGGTGAAGCCGACTTCAACGCTGTCGCGGGACATCTCAGCGCCACGCTGGACAAATTCAAAGTTCCAACCGCCGAGAAGGAAGAGCTTTTGGCCGCCATTGGAGCCCTGAAAGGCCAGATTGTAGAGCAAAAAGGATGAATTAAAAGCTCTCAAATCCGCTAGAGAGTTTGGCCGGGGGTTTTATTTATTCCCATCAAACATTAAATCTAAAATGCAGGATATCCTCGTCTTTGACGACGTAGTCCTTGCCTTCGAGGCGGAGGAGTCCTGCGGTTTTGATCGCTTGCTCCGTTTTATGTTTCACCAGGTCGTCGAAGTGGACGCCTCGGCGCGGATGAATCTTCTCAGCCACCCCGAAATTTTATGTTATAATAATGTTATAACAATTGGAGGGGAGAAGATGAGAGTATCGGTGACGAAAATCGGCAATTCAAAGGGCGTGATCATTCCCGCAAAGGTTCTGCAGGAATGCCATTTTGAAGACAAGGCGAACCTGGAGGTGCGGAACGGTAGGCTAATCCTGTCTGCGGACAAAAAACCGCGCGACGGTTGGGAAGAAATTTTCGCCCGCCAACTTGAATCAGGCGACGACAAGTTGCTCATGGCTGAATTCCCCAACGAATTCGACGATGAGGAATGGGTGTGGTAGTAAAGCAGTTCGAGGTTTACCTGATTGCGCTGGACCCCACTGTTGGTTCGGAAATCCAGAAAACGCGCCCCTGCCTGGTAGTCTCCCCCGACGAAATGAACCGACATTTGAACACGGTACTCGTGGCGCCCATGACCACGAAACTGCGCCGCTATCCCACCCGCGTAAAGCTGACGTTTAAGAAGAAGACAGGCGAAGCCGCGTTGGACCAGATTCGATCGGTGGACAAAAAACGCCTGGCAAAAAAACTCGGCAAAATCGGCCCCGCCGCCGCAAGGTCCGTTAAAGCAACGCTGATCGAAATGTTTTCGTGAAACAAAACTTTATCTGTTGACGCCGAGCCTTCTAGTGGCGACTCTAAACTAAAGATTAAGATAGGACGTGTTCTTTGGAGTGGTTTTGAAAACAATTGCCCTAACAGTCTGTTGCCTTTTCCTCGCCATCCCAGCTCAAGCGAAGGTTTACAAGTGGGTCGATGAAAACGGCAAGACACACTTTACGGACCGCGCCGATAAGATCCCCAAAAAGAAAAGGGATAAGAGCGAAATCATCAAAGGAGTAAAACCCCTCACCAATTCTCATTCAAAACCACCTTCCGCTCGTCAGGTAATCAAAGAGCATTGTGTTGAAAAGTGGGAAACCAATTACAAAATGATTCAATTTTGCATAAAGAATCAAGAAAAAGCTTATAACGAAATCCAACAAAACCAGAATCATTGGGATACTAAAATTTCAAAAAGCTGTACAAAAAAATGGGAAACCAACTATCGGATGATCCTATTTTGTTTAAAGAGGCAAGAAAAAGCTAAAAGAGAACTTGGAATGCGATAGAGAAAGCAGTTATTAGAAAACTCTTTGTCCAAGAATAAAGAACAAAATTAAAGCCTCAAAATTATTCCCCGTCAAACATTAAACCGAAAATGTAAAATATCCCCGTCTTTGACGACGTAGTCCTTGCCTTCGAGGCGGAGGAGTCCTGCAGTTTTGATCGCTTGTTCGGTTTTGTGTTTCACCAGGTCGTCGAAGTTGTACACCTCGGCGCGGATGAATCCTTTCTCGATGTCTGAATGAATTTTGCCCGCCGCTTTCGGCGCCTTGGTGTTGGCTTCCACGGTCCAGGCGCGGTTCTCCTGGCCTCCGGCGGTGAAAAAAGTCGCCAGATCGAGTAACTGGTACCCCGCTTCCACAACGCGGTTCAGCCCCGTGTCCTTGAGTCCCATCTCCTCCATGAACTCGGCGCGCTCGTCGAGGTCGGCGATCTCCAGAATTTCGTTTTCCAAACTGCCCGCCAACGTCAATACCGGCGCGCCTTCTTTCTTGCCGTACTCTTCGGCGGCCTTGACATAATCTTTTTCCGCGTCCGCTGGCTCCGCGACGTTGCAGATATAAAACACGGGTTTCATGCTCACCAGCGCGAGCGACTGTACAAAAGTTTTGTCGGCGGGATTGTCAAACGTCAGGTTTCTCAGCGAAGTGTTTTCTTCCAGCGCCTTTATCAGGCGCTCGACGATTTCCATTTGCGCGATGGCTTCCTTGTCGCCGGACTTCGCAACCTTTTTGGTTTTCTGCTGGCGCTTTTCCAGCGCTTCCAGATCGGCTAACAACAGTTCGGTGTTGACCGCTTCGATGTCCGATACGGGGTCCGGGTCGCCGTCGAAGCAGTGGACGATGTGGGCCAAGGCGTCGACTTCGCGGATGTGACCGAGGAACTTGTTACCGAGTCCTTCGCCTTTCGACGAGCCTTTGGCGAGTCCGGCGACGTCGACGAAATTCAGCGTTGTGGGGACTTTATTATCGGCGATGATTAGTTCGCAAATTTTATCCAGGCGCCAGTCGGGCACCGGGGCGACGCCGAGGTTGGCCTTGTTGGAGGCGGAGTAGCCGCCGACTTCCGCTCCCGCCTGGGTGAGCGCGTTGAAGATTGTCGTTTTGCCCGCCTGGGGCAGTCCCACCATGCCGCATTGAAATCCCATAATAGTTTTTCAAGACGCGGGCGCATTGAAATCCGCGCCATTCGTCTGCCTTTCTTTCGGTTTTAATATTCAAGAATCATTAAACGAAACGTGTAGTTCTTTGTTCGACGGTAAAAAGTATAGACACACTAAAACCACGCAGGCAAACCCGGCGATGATTTTAAAAAACGTTTGCGCGGAAACCAAGCTGAAAACCACGAGGAAATAAACCGCGCCGACGTTGCCGTAGGACCCGACCATGCCCGCGAGGCGTCCGGAAATGTCCCTGCGTATTAACGGGACCATGGAAAAGCAGGCCCCGTTGCCCGCTTGAATGAACAGGGAACATACGATGGACAAAACCAATGCGCCGACGAGAGGGAACTGTGGATCGATCTCTCCCATCAGCCAGAAGCCGACCGCAGCGCCTGCGACCAAAACGGATAGTACGCGTTTGCCCCCGAAGGCGTCCGCCAACCAACCGCCGCCCGCCCGGCTGAACAGGTTTAAAAAAGCAAAACTGGACGCAAGCATTCCCGCCGAGGCGATGGACAGGCCGTAGGTGGTTTGCAAAAATTCCGGAAACATAGAGATAACAGCCAAGAGCGAACCGAACGTCAGCGAATAGGTCAGGCTGAGTATGACGACCTGGCGGAACTCATAATGTTCCTCGTGTGGAATGCTTTGCGTCAGCCGACGCAGATTGAAGCGCAAACTTTTTACAACGTTGTACAAAAATACTCCAATAATCAGCGCCAGTAAACCCTGCGAAACGACCGGGCTTAAGAGAGCAATGGGATGTTCAGATAATTTCCAGACGAGCGCCATGACGGCGCCGTAAAGCGGAACGAATAGAAAAATTTTAAGCGTCAAATCGAGTTTGGACGTCACTTCCAGCGGGTCGTGCAACTTGCCGTTATTTGATTTCGTTGGCGGCAGATCCTCTGGGGCGTATTTGAAAATAACGCCCGCCCAGATCAGGCACAAAACGCCGGACAAAACCGCCGCCGCTCGCCATCCGGTCTCCAGTGAAAAGAGCGCGGCGAAGGGGATGAATGCAAACGCCGCGGCAGAGGCGCCGAAATTCCCCCAGCCCGCGTAGAGCCCCTGCGCCATTCCCATTTTTTTGGGCGGAAACGATTCAGCGATCATTTTGATTCCCACCACGAACCCCGCGCCGACGGCGCCCATCAACAGGCGCGAGAAAAGGAGTTCCTCAAAGGTCCGGGAAAAGGCGAACAAAAGACAAACCAGGAAGGCGTATATCAGGACGATGATGAAAACGATTTTGGGGCCGAAGCGGTCGACGCAGGTTCCGACGACCAGGCGAGCGGGGATGGTGAGGGCGACGTTGCAAATCATCAAAATATCGATTTGCTCTTTGCTGAGTCCAAGCGCCGTCTCCAGCGTGGTGTTGAACGGCGCCATGTTGAACCAGGCCGCGAAGGTCAAAAAGCAGGCGATCCAGGCTAAATGCAGAACGCCTGTCTGCTCGCGGCCAAATCCGAACATTTATTTAAAATAGTTTAATAATGCGGGCAGCGCCTAGTCGGCTGTCGGGCGGTTGCTCATGGCCTGGTAAGAGCGCACTTTGCCGTCGTCGTTAAAAGTGACGACCAGGTCTTTAGAGGTGTCGTCGCCCAACGTGTGGTAATAGTTGAATTCGTAAACCCAGATGGGATGGCCGTTTTGAATTCCCTTTTTAAACGGCTCGCCGAGCATGGATTCGATCTCGCCCTGCGTGGTTTGGTGAACCTGGATTTTATCAGCCATGGATATATTGAAGTCTTCCCCCACGGTCCCGCAACCGACCAAGGTCGTTATAAAAATCGCCGCCGCAAAAGCAAGAGCGCTTTTTTTCATCGTCTTATCTCCTTCAGTAAATTGAAACAAAAACCCAGAGAACGCCAAGGGGCGAAAGCGCTGGAAACAAGCTATGAATCCGCCGTTTAGGCCAAAATTTAAATTATCTTATCATCCTGCCGCAAAATCACAAAGAGATGATTTTATAATTTTGCCGCGGATTTCAATCGGCGTGGAGTTTGTATTTTCCTTGATGCAGTTTGGCGTTGACCGTCACGGCGATGTGCACGCCGTACTGGTTTTCCATCTCCTGGAGCGAGGCGCTTTCCTCTTCCACCAGCAAATCGTAAATGAGGGGATGCACTTCCACTTGAATGTTTTTTTTGCCTATGGGGTTGGCGCCGATCCGTTCGATCGACCGGATCACGTCGTAACAAATCGTGGTGGGCGATTTGATAAAGCCCTTGCCCTCGCAATAGTCGCAGGGATCGCCCAGCGTCTGGCTCAGGCTTTCGCGCACCCGTTTGCGCGTCATCTCCACCAGTCCCAACTCGGAAATTTTCAGGATATTGGTGCGCGAGCGGTCGGATTTCAACGCCAGGCTCAGGGCGTTCCACACCGCTTCCTTGCTCTCTTCCTTCGCCATATCGATGAAGTCGACGATGATCAGGCCGCCGATATTGCGGAGCCGTAACTGGTAAACGATCTCCTTGACCGCTTCCAGATTGGTCTTGAGGATCGTCTCCTCCGGGTCGCTGTGGCCGACATACTTGCCCGTGTTGACGTCGACGGCGACAAGCGCTTCCGTCTGGTCGATGGAAATGTAGCCGCCGGATTTCAGCCAGACCTTGCGGTCGAGCGCGCGGTTGATTTCTATTTCGATTCCGTAATGATCGAAAATAGGCGCGGCGCCCTGGTACAGCTCTATCTTGTCCGCCACATGCGGCAGGTAGGTCGAGCAAAATTCCAGACAGGTTTTGTAGTCGCGTTCGTTGTCGATCGCCAGCCGTTGCACGCCCTGGTCGAACAGGTCGCGGATGGAACGGAAAATTAAATTGAGATCTTCGTAGAGCAGGGCCGGCGCGCCCACGTTTTCCGATTTGCATTTGAGATTGGTCCACAGCCGGTTGAGGAAATTGACGTCGCTTTCAAAATCGGCCTTTTCCCTCCCCTGGCTGGCGGTGCGCACAATATAACCGCCGGCGGGTTTTTTCAAATCCATGACAATGTTTTTCAGCCGCTCTTTCTCCGCTTCGTCCTCGATGCGGCGCGACACGCTGATCTGATTGGTGGTGGGCATGTAAACCAGGTTGCGCCCCGGCAGGGTGACGAAGGAGGTGATGCGCGGACCCTTCGTGCCCAGAGGATTTTTGGCCACCTGGATGATGATTTCCTGGCCTTCCGTCAACAGATCCTGAATGGGAACGAGGTGCTCGTTGGCGCGCAGGGGCTTGTCCTGCTCGTCGGGAATTCCCATCTCCTCGTCGCCATTGAGAGGTACGGCTTTTTCCTCCGGCTCCAGCCCCAGCATGTCCGCGACGTCGATATCTCCGACGTACAGAAACCCGGCCTTTTCCAATCCCACGTTGACGAAGGCCACCTGCATCCCCGGGAGGATTTTGGTCACCACACCCTTATAGACGTTGCCGACGACGCCCTTGTGGGCCTTGTGCTCGATGAACAACTCGACCAGTTGGTTGTTCTCCATCAAGGCGACGCGAATCTCGCGCAAGTTGGAATTTATTATGATATCGGAGGACATGGGAAATTTGAATTGGGAACAGGAAATAGAAAGCGACGTTAAAAAACTCACCGTTCGACGCTATAAATTTTCTCGCAATGGTTTGGATTATATCACGACTTCGGGCAAATGGATTTGTCCGCGCCCGGACGAAGAGAGGACTCAAACCGGAAACTAACCGAATGCGCCCATGAAAGATTGTTCGCGGGAGAGAGCTACAGCATACTGCCCCTCCGGCAGAGGAGCCGGGCAACGCCCGGTGGAAGAGTTGGAGTTGCAAGCTCACCGATGCTTGAACCGCTTTCCTCAAACGTTACACTAACTGGGTCCAGCGTCACGCTGGCCGGCTATTTCGTTCAGTATTTTTGCCGTGGCGCCCCAGATTTTATGTTTCCCAAACTGGAACGTGAACATTGTCTTGTCG